>JABCPJ020000011.1 GCA_013333135.2 Candidatus Saccharimonadota bacterium | reverse complement strand
TCCTTTTATTAAGTAGTATTGATTTAAGTATAGAATCTACCTTTTTTGATGACAATAAGTTTACCAATCTATGTTGCAAAGGTTCTGAGTTAATACGCATTTTTTGCAAAATCGTAATGATTACGGTTAAGCTATTTACAAAAAACATAAAAAGTGGTATAATGAGTCAAATTGATATAAATCATAGAGTTAATTGGAGATTATCATGCAAACTAATCAACCTAACCGCGCAAAACGTTTTCGTATTATCGTTTTCGCTACCATCATCGCTCTTATCGTAGTGGTTTTCGGTGCCTGGATTATTACTTCAGCTATTAAATCTGCTGAAAAGTCCCGCCAACAAGAAATCGCTGCTACCGAAGAGTCTAAGGAAGAAAAAGCTAATAAGACTGAGACCAAGGCAGAAAATAAGACTGAGGCTAAAACTGAAGCTAAATCATCTGAAAAGACCAACAATCAAGGTCAGACCAATAAGATTTCTACCGCTTCTCCAGCTGATCAGTACCAAAACAATAAATCTACCGCTACGTCAAATACCGCCAATGGTACCACCAAAGCCGCTTCTGACCTCCCAAGTACTGGTCCAGAAGACCTCGTCTTCACCGCTATTCTCGCTGGTGTAGCCGTTTACCTCGTTTGTTTGAATCTCAATCGCAAAAAATCTGTCGCCTAATCGACGGATTCTTAGAAAATCTCCACTTCGAGTGGAGATTTTTTGTTTGAGGGATTTTTCTTGCCTCATTCTGATTAAACTTATGCTAAAATATAGAGGAATATTTGAGCAAACTTAATCACGAGAAAGGGAAGCATGGCGGATAAATTCGATTTTGACCTCGAGGTCAATCCGATTGAAACAGGCCCAAAAAATCAAAACAAGGAAACTGGTGTAAGTGCCAATAGTGTGCATTTTAACGCTCAGACGTCAGAGCCAGCTAAAACACAAAGTGTAGACACTGAAATTTCAAAAACCGAAAGTTCCAGCGTATTATCGGATGATTTAATTAATAATATGGCCGATTCTATCTCTGAAGAATCAGTAGAAAATCCAATTTTGGCCGCCGAAATTACAGAAGATATCGTAGTTTCTGAAAATGTCGAAGGTGCTGAAGGTATTGAGGTCTCTGAAAAAAATGAAGCTTCTGAGAACACCGATACTTCTGAAAACACCGAAATCTCAGAAAATAAAGACCATATACTCGACGAAGTTCTTAAGGAAAATAATTACGAGGAGCCAGCCGAAGACTCCGCTTTGGATACTATCCCCGATTCTACCTCTGAAAGGCTTTCTGGTCCCACTTCCGACTCCACTTCAGACTCCGCGTCTGACTCTGCTTCTGATTCCACCCACGAATCTAATTCTGATCCTGCTTCCGAAAATTCTGAAGCTAACGCTGAAGTCGAAACTCCGGCTAAAAAAGAGAAGACTAAAGCTCAAAAAATCTTCCTCCATCTCCTTGCTGCGCTTATCGCTGCCGGTATTGCGCTCTTTGTTTACTTTTTCTTTTTCGCAAACGTTAGCGCCAGTACTTTTTCTAAAATCTTCCACAAAGTGAGTGGTTCCGATATTGAATTTCAGCAATTCGTCACCGGTGACGCTCTAAATACCAAAGGTGAAAGTCAAATCCAGCAGGCTGACCTTCGCGTTAGTTTAAATCGCGGTAGTACAGAAAATTCTGCCGCCGTCCACGCCACCCTAAATTTCACCATGAAGGGTGATAACTCTCCAATTTTGCTAGGCTTAGAGGGGATTTTGGCGGAAGATGGCAAAATTTACCTGAAGCTCGACCATTTGAAGGATAGTTTGACCGCTGTTCTTAAGGGGTCTGGTAAAGAAATTGACTCAGAAATGCAAAAATCGCTCGATGATTTTGCGATGGAAATTGAAAATAAATGGCAACGTATCGATGCTGAGGAAGTCATTGCGGGTGTAGGTAGTGCGCTAGGCTTTACCTTGCCAAAAGTTTTACAGAATGGTATTGCCGGCACTCTCTCTTGTGCAACTCAAAATATCGGTAAGACTCTTGATCAGCAATCCGACCTCATGGCTAAGCTTTACCGCGACAATGAATTTGCCAATTTCACTGAATTAAGTAGCGAAGAGTCTGTTAGCTACGCTAAGCTTTCGGGTAATCTCGGTAAACTCTATCGCATTACCTTTAACGATAATAAACTCAGTCGCTTCCTCGAGGCCGCCAATAAAGCCTCCCAAAATACCGAAATTTCTAAATGTCTCTCGAATGCCTATTCTCTTGCTCCAAACTCTTATGAAGAGGAAGAACAGGGTGTTTTGAGGGATAAAACCATCAAGGATTATGACAAATATATCCAAGAGATTAAGAGCACCGCTAATGCTGTCGTGGGTATTGATACCTTTACGGGCGATATCAAGGGTCTAATCTTTGCCACTCCTAACCAGAAGAATTCAAAAGAGCTCGATCAAACCCACGCTGTGATGCGTTTCAAAGATTCTAAGAAAAAGGAAATTAAAATCCCAGCTGAGTCCACCCCAATCTTTGATAGTTTAAGTAAGATTTTGAAGCTCGATCAATTTGAGGAAATCATGAAGAAAACCCCACTCCAGAATCCCCTTCAAAACACCACCGACGCCGAAAAACTCTTAAAAGACGCCAATCTTATCTAATAGCCTAAAAAGCATCACGGTCTGAGATGTCGACCCAGGCGCCTTACTCTAACCTCTCAAGTACAACACTTTGAGATATTAACTCAGACGCGGATTTTGTAAAAATTCAGAAATATTTTATAATTAAAATAATGATTTCGGCGGAACTCAAAGCTAAACTGAAAACACTCCCCAGTAGCCCTGGGGTGTATTTTCATAAAAACCGCGAAGGGGAAGTGATTTATGTGGGCAAGGCGGCGGTCTTAAAAAATCGGGTTCGTCAATATTTTCAAAATACCGAAAAAGATCCCAAAACTGAAGCCTTAGTGGCGGAAATTCACGACACTGATTGGCTAATCGTCGACACCGAGATGGATGCGCTCTTTCTTGAGTCGGAAATGATTAAGCGCTACATGCCGAAGTGGAATATTTTACTACGTGACGATAAAACCGTCAGCTACGTACGAATCAATATGGATCAGCCGGTGCCGGATGTCTCGATTACGCGAAATCCCCTCGATGACAAGGCGACCTATATCGGCCCCTTTTACGCCAAAACCACTATCATTAAGGCGCTGCGAGTATTAAGAAAGATTTTTCCTTATTACGACAAACCTTATAACGGCAAGAAAACACTTGATACCGACCTCGGACTCACGCCGGGTATTGAAATTGGCAAAACCACTGAAAAAGCTTATAAAACTGAGCTTCGTCGCCTCATCCGCTACCTAAATGGCGACCGAGATAATTTATTAAAAGAAATTGAGCGTGATATGCATCGTCACGCCTCGCTTGGTGAATTTGAGATGGCCGCTAAACTCCGTGATGAATACTTTGGTCTGAAGGGGTTGAAGCGTAAAATTATTTTTTCCGACAAGGAATTTCTCGATTTATCCTCTGATCAAGCATTATTACAACTACAAAAGCTCCTTAATCTCGAGTCGGTGCCTCGCCGTATTGAGGGCTATGACATTTCCCATATTTCTGGTTCCGACACCGTGGCTAGTATGGTAGTTTTCAAAAATGGCGTGGCGAGCCGCGCGGATTATCGTAAATTTAAGATTAAAAGTAGTAAAAATGACGACACCGCTAGTATGCGTGAAGTGGTGACGCGCCGTCTTAAGCACCAGGAATGGGAATATCCTGATTTGATTATCTTGGATGGCTCCGATTTGCAGCTTCGGGCGGTTTTACCTCTGTTAATTGAGGCTAAAATTCCCACCATCGGCCGTAATAAATCCGGTGACCATACTAGAAATGCTGATGTTAATTTAATTATCCCACACTCACACCAGGGGGTTCTGAGTTTTTCCAGTCAAGTTTTTTCTAATGAATCGCATCTCGCCAAGCTTATCGCACGCATCGATGAAGAGGCGCATCGTTTTGCCATTACTTTTCATCGTCAGTTGCGTAGTAAGCGCATGTTCAAATAAAATCATATAAAATCGTGCTACAATAGGCTTATGATAAAAAAGCAAATTAAATTTTTCATCCTGCGTTGGATTGTTTCCTCGTTCTTGATGTGGATTTGTGTCAAACTTTTTGGTCGTGTCGATCAAGAGGTTGATACTTTCGGGGTTTTTGTCACTGCCGGCCTCGTGCTTTCTGTGGTTCAAACCATCGTGAAGCCAATTTTAACTATTTTCGCTCTGCCTCTGATTTTACTCACTATGGGGATTTTTAACTTGGTGCTCAACATTGCAATGTTGTGGTTGGTCGTACACTTGGTGCCCCATATTTCTATCTCTGGTATTCAGCTAGTCTGGTCATGGTTGCTCATGAGTGTCCTGACAAGTCTTGTTAATTTCGTCATTCCAGACTATAATTAAATTATGAATATTGGAAGTATCCTCGAAAGTGTAAGTCTTATCTCGGCTGTTCTCGCCATGCTCCTTATTTTATTGCAACAACGCGGCGCCTCTCTCGGTGCAGGCTTTGGTGCAAGTGGTGAATTATATACCACCCGTCGAGGTCTCGAAAAATCCCTCTTTAATGCCACTGTGGTGTTGGTCGTGATGTTCGTCGCCTCAATCTTAGGTATGCTTTTGCTACCTACCATTAGTTAAATTATGAATAAGACCCTCAAAAAACGTAGTCAAAAAATTTCCAAAAAAATTACGCTCTTTGGTCGCAAACTCAGCGAGAATAGTAAAGAGCACGTCAAGGAGAACTTGATCGGTCATATTTCGCATGTGAAAAATGTCCGCCTCTTTGTGCTGGAATGGGTACTTTTGATCTTAGCTATTCTGCTTTTTGCCACCGTGCAATCAGTTTGGTACTCTGAATCCTACGCCATAGAAACCTACACCGAGGGCGGTAATTTCACCGAAGGTACTCTAGGCAAGATTAATTCTATGAATCCGCTTTTTGCTACCACTTTCTCAGAGGAGGCTCTTTCTCGTCTAATGTTTGCTCGCCTGGCTGAGGTGGATTATTCTGGTCACACTGGTGCGGGGTTGGCCGAAACTATCACTAGTAATACTACTGGCGATGAGTGGACGGTGCGCCTGCGCCAGAATTTGAAATGGTCAGACGGCGACGATCTTACTGCTGAAGATGTACTCTATACAGTCAATACAATTAAGAGTGCTTCTCTAAAATCGAACTTCAGTAATAAATTAAATGGTGTCACCGTACGTCAAGCTGAAGATGGCTCACTGGTTTTTAAGCTCGAAAATACTAATGCTTTCTTCGAAAGTAATTTGAATTTCCCTATCCTTCCCGCGCATATTTTGAAAGATGTCAAACCGGAGCAATTGAACGAACATAAATTATTTACCAAGCCGATTTCCTCTGGTCCGTTCGTCTTTAAGGCTACCCAAACCATCGGTAATGAAGGCGAAAAAGTGGTCTATTTGAATCGTAACCAAAATTATTACAAGGGAAAGACCCTGCTTGATAGTTTTTCTATCCATGCTTTCTTAACTACTGACGCGATTAAGGCTTCTCTAAAATCCGGCTCTATTACTGCCACTGGTAGCCTTCCGTCTCGTTACACTACGGAGCTTCTCAACGAAAAAAGCCTGAAGGAGCAACAAACCACCGTTAATTACGGCGTCTTTGCCTTCCTAAATACGACCTCTACTTCTAATACCGCGCTTCAAGATAAGGCCTTCCGCCAAGCCCTCCGTCAAGGTTTGAATTATGGTAATCTCTTATCTGGACTAAACGGCGAACAGGCACTCAAATTCCCGATCACCGAGCAGCAGGCCAAGACTCTATCCTTCCCAGAGGCGGCCACTACCAATGTCACCGAAGCTAAGTCTAAGCTCGATAATTTCAAAGCTAATAAACCCGAATATTTTGGCACTGACCTCCGCATCGTTACCGTTAAGGGTGATAAATACATGGAAGAAATCGCCAACCGTCTCGGTGAGCAGTTAAAATCTCTCGGCGTGCCAAATCAGGTTGCAGCCTACGAAGCTTCTCAGGATTTCACGCTTAATGTCCTCCGTCCACGCAACTATGATATTTTGATTTATGAAATCGCCATGGGTGCCGACCCAGATGTGGTGCCTTATTATCACTCGGCTGAAGCCACCGAAAATGGCTATAATCTCAGTAATTATAAGAATGCCACGGTTTCGAACTTGATTCTCAGTGCTAGAAATACGATTGATATTTCACTGCGTGACGCCAAATACCGTAAATTCCTTGAAATCTGGCTCGACGAGGTGCCATCGATTGCACTTTATCAATCTAGCTTACCATATTTTATGAATAAAAATGTGCGTGCCTTCTCGGCGGATCAGCACCTAGTCTCGGGTGAAGATCGTTTTAATGATATTATCAATTGGTCGGTGAAGAAGACCTTCAAAAATCGTACTCCGTAGAATCGGAATAATTTCAAGATTTTTCTCCCCATAGCGAAAAAATATGTTATAATAAACATATGCACCTGTGGTGAAATTGGTATACACGCTACCTTGAGGTGGTAGTGCCTTCGGGTGTGCTAGTTCGAGTCTAGTCAGGTGCACCATTAAAATAACTCCTAACGGAGTTCTTTTTTGTTGTACAAATTGTGAACGGCTGGTGATATTGACTTTTTGGGCCTGATTTGATATGATGTAGATATATCACGACGCAGGGATGCACCGAACGGAGAAATACCTAAGGCGAACCTGCTTTTTTTGATTGTCAGGCTATTTCTTCTTAAACTCAATCTTACTTCTTACGGCAGGATCGTCAAGATATACTCTATATGTATCGGCCATGCGACGTTTATAGAGCGAAGACAAATTCTTGCGGCTTGGTGCTAGTAATTTTTCAAATCTATCTTTTTGGATTAAATAATCGACCATACGCCAATAGTCGCCGTCGCCGGATACGAGTACTACCTTATCAAATTTTTCTTTTTCGGCCAAACTCTTCATAACCGTGAATACTATATCCGTATCTACGTTACCTTTCTTCTTACTAAGTGCGCTTTCGGCATGTTCGCGAAAGATGACAATATACCCAAATTTCTGAAGCGCACTGTATAGGTCTTGGTTCTTCGGATCATAGGCACCAATAAAGTAGTAGGCCTCATTTACGTTGTACTTTTGGCTAAGATATACACGAAATCTCTTCAAGTCAACATTCCAGGATGGATTGGTCTTGAAAGTGCCAAGCTTAAGGTTTTGTCCGTCGATGAAAGCCTGATTATTCATATCTATATTGTATCATGAGGCGCAAGATACATTGACATTGTTGCCTTTAATAAGGCTTATTCATTGGCCATTCATAACGTAGCTGGTAATACATAAGATATGTTTGTAGTCCTCGGCTAGACGCACACCATTAAAATAACTCCTTATGGAGTTCTTTTTTTATTGCACCCGATGCGTCCCAAGGGGCAAACAGGTGCTGTAGTGTTATGTCGTATATTTTTAATATGCATGCTATAATCACGGTATGAGAGATAGAGAATATTATCTAGATAACTTAAGGAATAACGAAAAGAAATTAATTCTAGAATTAGAGGAGTTGATTTTTATAGAGAGTATGAGTTTTTATAGAGACAAAGACATTCATTGGCTCTCTGCTCCGGTAACTACCGGGACAATTTCTAGTCCAATGGGTCTAGGGAGTGATTCTTTGCCAGTAGAAATATATTTAGATGGTCGCAAGACTTATTTAGCAGATTCTATGCAATTTCTCCTTGAATATGGTTGTCGTTTATTTAAGAATGGGTGTTGGTATATTATGCCGACATTTCGTGGCGAAGATGTAGATAAACGACATTTAAAACAGTTTTTTCATAGCGAAGCGGAAGTGCCTGGCAATCTGGATGATACTATGAATTTAGTTAATGAATACATAAAACATTTATTGCGAAAAATTCAAGTAGTAATTGGTGACCAAAAACACCTAAATCAAGTTATTGAACATGATATTCCAAGAGTTACCTTTGATGAGGCTGAAAAAATCCTAGGTAGAGAAAATATAGAGCATCGAAAGACTTGGAGAAATCTTACTAGGGACAATGAGCAAAAACTTATAGAATATTTTGGCGGGCCAGTATGGGTTATGCACTACGATGAAGATGCTGTGCCTTTTTATCAACGCTCGATAAATGGCAAAGCACAAAATGCCGATCTATTAATGGGGATTGGCGAAACTGTTGGATGTGGAGAACGTTGGTCTAGTGGCGTAGAATTGGAAAAAGCATTAAGCCATTACGGACACAAAAAGACAGAATATGAGTGGTATGTAAAATTAAAAAACTATCAACCCTTGCAAACTTCTGGATTTGGAATGGGGATAGAAAGGTTCTTATTATTTGTTTTAAAAAAGAATGATATTAGGGATATTCAAGTTTTTCGTAGATTTAATGATGGAGGAGATATCGTATGATTTATCCAGGAAAAATAAAAAAAGGTGCTACGGTCGGGATTGTTTGTTTGTCAAGTGGCGTACTTGGGGAGCCATTCGTAAAACACGAGATTAAATTAATTGAAGAGCGCTTACCTAAGGAGTTTGGATTAAAATGTAAATACATGCCAAACGCATTAAAAGGTGAGGAATTTCTAAAAAATCATCCAGAAAAGAAGGCGGAAGACCTAAAAGTAGCCTTTTTAGACGAAGAAGTGGATATTATTTGGTCTGCACTTGGCGGTGATGATACATTCAGGACGTTGCCGCATTTGATGAATGACGAGTTTACTGAAATTATTAAGAAATATCCAAAACCATTTTTGGGATTTTCGGATACTACTAACAATCACTTAATGCTTTATCAATTGGGACTTGCAACTTTTTATGCACCATCATTGCTATCAGATGTTGCTGAGCTTGGTCCAGAAATTTTTACATATACTAAAGATTGGCTGAATAAACTTTTTAATTCAGAGAAGAATGTAGTGATTGAGTCTAGTCCGGTCTGGTATGAGGCAAGGACTTCTTTTGATGAATCTCAACTGGGGGTATGGCGTAAAGAACGAAAAGAAGAACATGGACATGAATATCTGTACGGTGAGGGGGTGGTGCAGGGCGATTTATTAGGCGGATGTCTAGAAAGTTTATCTGAAATGATTACTGGGGGACGATATCCAGATCAAAAAGAAGTATATGAAAAATATCAAATTTTTCCAACTCGAGAACAATGGAGTGGTAAGATAGCCTTTATTGAAACTAGTGAAGAAAGACCTAATCCAGAAAAACTAAAAAGTATGCTGGCGGTATTAGAAGATATGGGTGTATTTGGCGCTATTCGAGGATTAATTATTGGAAAGCCGCAAGATGAAGTATATTATCGCGAATACAAAGAGATATACACTGCGCTAGCGAAAAAATATAACCTACCGACAGTATTTAATTTGAACTTTGGCCACACTGCTCCGCGTATGGTTCTTCCATACGGTAAGCCAATCAAAATCAATTTTGCTAAGCAAGAGATTATATTAGTAGACGGAATGTTAGGAGAAAAAAATGAAAGAAATTAACAAAATGAATTATTCGGAGTTCGTTGGTTTAATTGATGAGCGCAATCGTCCATCTGGTGGAATAAAAACCATTCAAGAAATCATAGTAAATGCTAGATTAGATGAAACAAAGAAAGTTTTAGAAATAGGCAGTAATACTGGTTTTACTACCGTGAATATAGGATTACTTACTAATGCAAAGGTCGTCGGGATAGACATAAATGAGCCATCTGTAGAAAAATCAAAATTATACGCTAATAAAATGGAGGCTAAAACCGTTGACTTTATTAAAGGTAGTGCATTAAACTTACCATTTGAAGATGAAAGTTTTGACTTAATTTGGTGTAGCAACGTGGCTTCATTTATTGATGATAAAAAACGGGTTATTTTAGAATATTTACGAGTCTTAAAGCCAGGCGGATTTTTGGCAGTTATTCCAATTTATTATAGAAATACTCCTCCGCAGGATATAGTTGACGAGGTATCGAAAGCAATTGGTTGTAAAATTGAAGTCTGGAATAAAAATTTTTGGATAAACTTATTTAAACGTATTGGTGATGAAAAAAAGAACTATCTTGAAATTGTTTATGAAAAGGACTATAAATATTTAGATCAAAAAGACAGGTTGGATACTTATATAGAAAATATATTATCAAAAAATTTAGACAGATCAACGATAGGGGATAAAGATTTTAATTTAATTAAAAAACGTGCAAAATATTTCTACGAACTTTTTAATGAAAATAATTATAAGTATGCTGGGTATTCAACCATTTTGATGCAAAAACGTAAATTGCCAGACGAGGAAGAACTATTTTTGTCTGAGGAAATTTAATGTTCAAAATAAGAGCAATAAATAAACGAGATTCCAGAGAAATTTGCAAGATTCAGCGCGAAACATGGATTTTTACATATCAATCGGAGAAAGAAAATATTTCAAAATCCGATTTAGAGGAGTATACAAAAACGTGGACTTCCACATATAATATAAAATATTTCAATACACTCATAGAAAAAGAAAATCAGACATGGCTCGTAGCAGAGATTGGAAGATATGTAGTTGGACATATTAGGGTAATTCATGAGAAAAATCACGATAAAATTGATATGTTCTATGTTTTACCAAATTATCAAAATCATGGTATTGGTAAAAAATTATTAACTAGAGCTATTATTAATAATGAAAAAGATATCTTAGTGGACGTAGTAGATTTTAATAAAAAAGCAATTAAATTTTATGAAAAATATGATTTTTCCTTCCTGAGAATAGAAAAAAATAATGCAAGACCGTTGCCATCTGGGAAAAAGCTGGGCCTCATAAGAATGAAAAAGCCCGCCACCTAGGCGAGCTTTAAAAAGTTTTGTATTAAAAGCTCCGTACCAACGCCGCTTGAAACAGTAAAAAGTTGTTTATCGTTTGATATTTTTGCCCCCCAATCATTTGAACCTCCATCTGCAAGAGGAAGCTCTAGGCCGTCATTTGATACAGCTGTAATCTTATATGCAATGTGTCGATAATAGTTAATGCCGGCAGAACGTGATAAATCAAAAAGCCAACTCACATTTACATTACTATAAAAATCCTTTTGGCCAAACAATGTAGCTAAAAACATTTCAAGAATCCTAATACCATTATGAAAGCCTAGATTCTTTAATTCGTTAGTAGTGTTATTATTCAGAGCTATTTGAGCTGGCAATCTTAATTTTTCCCATATATTCTTTGCTTCAACTACATCATTCTGGCTTTTTCGCTCAGTTACTGATGATAGTATATTTCTGAGAAAGAAAAGATTGCTTATATAGACTTTGAAGCCTGCTATATTATTTTTGGTATTAGCTCTAATTGAGTTGAGGATGGAAAGCTCGTCTAGTAGATGTCTTGCTATCACAATAACCTCATTTTTCCCAAAAGGAGGAGCCTGTTTGCCTAGAGTTATCTCTGCAAAAACTTTAAAATGTGGTAAAAATTTTGATTCATCATTGAAGATTTTAGGTCTGACGGTACGCACATTTGTTGCTAATCGAATATCCTTATTCGAACCCATATTCTTATATGCCTCTAAGAATAGGGCGGTAGTAGCATCAGAGATAATTTCTTGGCCGCGAATGGTTGGAATAATTTTTTTACCATTAGTTTTAGCTAAGACACAGTTCACTCCTAAAGGCTGAAGCGGGGAGAGCTCTACAAAATCTACATCATTCAAATAATCTTGAAAAAATTTTTCGATTATTAAAAAATTTTTTTGTGAAACTCTTGAAGATGTAGTGAAACGGTCATATCTTCTTATGTCTGAGAGTGTTCTCCTTTCAGCTTTTGCCCCATAGTATGGAACTAAATTCCAAGTCAGATCTGATATGGATGTTCTTTCATCAAAGTTCATATTTACCCCCTATAAAAAATAATATTGTACGGATTTTAATGTGCAAAACTTATCATTATTCAAACATATTTAATTACTTTTGTAAAGTATTCCGTTAAGGTCCAGGACCTTTGCAACAAAAAGGTAATAAGTATTGCCAATAAAAATAGGTAGATTTATATTTAAGAATGATAACAAACGTAAATAGGAAGTCTACCTATGGTATATTGTATGGCAAATTAGGCATAAAAAACAAAACCATCATCTTTACTAAGTGACTCATATGTGACTATATAGGCTAAAGAAGTCTATAGATTGCTTATAGAGAATGCATTATGGCTTCCACTACCGTAATTGCGCTGCTATTTATGTATTTTTGTTATAATTATCCAACTTTAATATCATCTCTAAATCATGACGCATAAAACCGTTTTTCTCATAGACAGCTATTGCATGTTTATTATCAGATAGGACCAACAGTCGTATACTAGTGCAATTTTTTGATATAAAATAATTTTTCATTTCGTTGAGCAGTTGTTGTCCAGTGCCACTCCCTCTATATTCTGGCTTCACAAATAGTAGGCCAGCCCAACCTTCTTTGGAGGGATTATGTATTAGGTCATAAAAATCGTCTTCGCCCTTTCTATGTTCAATTATTACTCCTTGAATAAACCCAATAATTTGGTCTTTTTCTTCAGCAACAAAAATTTTGCCATCCATATTTTTTGCATCGTCTATCATTTTCTGCATATAACGATGAGCATCGTTAATGTCTTTATATGGTTGAGATTCGTGCGTTTGATCAATTTTCGAAAAATACTTTTGGAGCTCAAATTGCATTTCGTCTATGTCTTTTCGGTCATTTATATTCATCTCTCTAATCATTTTTTCTTCCTCAATGAATTTAAAATGTTTATATGTTCGACATTTTAGTAGCTTCTTTGCTCCGGACACCCGCCTAAGACACTATTCATGGCAGATTTTTCGGCTTCCGTGACCCAGAGATTATATTTTTTCTTCACCGAAATTTGGCGGGCCACATATTGGCAACGAAAACTCTTATTCTTCGGTAGCCAACTCGCCGCGTCACTATCGGATTTTTGTTGGTTGGCTGGCCCATCCACTGCGGCGAGATTTAGTGGATCGGTCGCAATCTGAAATCTAATATCACTACTGAGATACTGTGCCCCTTTTTGCCAGGCATCCGAAAGCGCCACGATATGGTCAATCTGGATTTTTTTACCAATTTCTTCACGACTCGAAAAACTCATCCAAGTTCCGGTGTACGGTTCATAGAAACTTCCCGAAACTACATTGCACTTTTGGTCCGTCTTCGCCGTCTCACCAAAATCCCGTTTCAAGATCCGTTGTCTCAAGTTGCATCCCTCGATTTCTGGCCAATTCTTATAAAACTCGGTTCGTTTGTAACCGGTCTTTGGCGCGCGTCCCTTAACTTCGAGACTAGATAGGATTTCGCTAGCTAGCGGCTTGGAATTAGAGGTATAGGTGCCATCCGTGAGATTCGTAAACGTAGATTTATCTGGATTGTTTTGAGCTTCTGTGGATTCAGCATTACTCGCGTTCCCATGCTCGTTAGTTTTAGCGCTTTCACTCTGCTGTTCAGAATGGACCGGTGTGTAATTATAAGATTTTGGATTTAGAGCTACCGTCAGCAAGAACAAACCAAGCAAACTTAGGCCGGTTATTATTCTTCTTTTCAATAAACGTCGATTCTGCATTAAGTCCTCAATCTAATCTATTTTAATCCAATAGGGTTTAATTTAACTGATATGATTTAGCCTAAATAGCTTAATCTGTAAATCAATCTTGCTTAAAGCGCTTGGCGTATTCCACTACCGAAGCCAAATCTTCATCCTTGGTAAAATCAGCCGAGTCGTCAATCGCAAGGAGGGAATTTAAGAGTACGCGCGCGTCGAGCAAACCAGAGATTTTTCCTACCTCATCTACCACTACGAAAGCCTGCGCATGGGAGCGAAGTAAGGTGAAGAGTGTCTCATAGAGTGGGTAATTTTCCGAAAGATAAACAATCTTGCGATCCATAAACGCCGAAGCCTGATCGGTGTCCTTGATATCTAATTGGAAAAGTGTCTTGGCATGTAAAATTCCAGATAGTTCGCCACGGCGATCGACTACAGGGAACTGGCTCTGGCCAGATTTATATAAGCCAGACAAGGTTAGCGGTCCCATATAATCTTCTTCGCCCACGAATTTCAATTCCGTCTTTGGTGTCATGATGTCAGAAACCTTCTTACTATCGAAACTCATGACCTTCCCTAAGGTCACCTTCTGGCTATCCGAAAGCACCGAATTTGGCATCTTATTAATCAGCCAAACAAAATCTTCTGTAGTCTCTGGAATAAACACTTCTGGTATAGTAGCAGTATTCGCCTCAGCCGTGCCAATATAATAATTCGTATTTTTCAAATAATCTGTCGCCTCTTCGCGTCTAGCTAAGGTCTCTTCAGTTTTCTCATGATTAACCATGCCGTCGCCATCTGTGTCGGTAGCGCGAGTTGCTTCAAATTCAGAATTCGAAAAATGATTATTGATTAGGCCGGCTCCACCAAATTGACTAAGTGTACTGGCCTCATGTCTGATTCCAGTAGACTCATTTTCTGCTTTATTAAATTTACGATCAAAAAATCCACGCTTCATTGGTCCCTCGAAGGAATCTGCTTCCTCATCTCCGTCTTTACGGCTCAAAAATTGTTTAATCGCACCGAAAAAGGCGGCCAATTTCACACCGATTTTTTCAAACCAGACTTTTAATCCATGGGAAGATTCTTCACCACTGAACACACCGGTCGCGTTTTCTTGTTCGCCGTTAAAATCGGTCCTATCTTCTGTTGTATCTGTCATATTCGCCTCTGACACGGCTCCTCCTTTAGTCTAAAATATTACAACTTAGACAAAATATGCTAATATTTATATTATACAAAAAATCTACCAAAAGTAGAAATTAGGAGGAAAATGCAAAAACTGATTTATGGACTTTTAGGGGTGCTAGCTGTGGGATTCTTATGGCTTTGTGGTAACGCGATTTCTTCAAATCTTGCTTATGACAATTGGATTAAGGGTCTCGACACAAATAAATATATCGCCGCCGACTCTCGTAATGGTGATATGGGCGATAACTACGAAGGCAATAAAGACGCCAAGGTGATTATATCTGAATATGCCGACTACCAGTGTCCATTCTGTTCCACGGTTTTTCCATATCTCTCTGATATCGTCAAGGAATACGACGGCCAAGTCGGCCTGGTTTTCAGAAGTTATATCCTAAGTTATCATCAAAACGGCACCGCCGCGGCTTCGGCGGCTAATGCCGCCGCTCTCCAGGGCTACTGGGAGCCATACGCTAAGAAACTCTTTAAGGAGCAGTCAAATTGGGAGTCTCTTTCTGCCTCGGATCGCGATAATCATTTCCGTGAGTACTTTGTCGAAGTCACCGAAGGTAAGGGTGATACCGAAAAATTCCTCAAGGATATGAACTCGGATGCGGTAAAGCAAAAAATCAAGGCCGATATGGCAATTTCGAAACGTCTAGGCGTTAATGAAACTCCAACCATTTACATTAATGGCAAGGCTTTCGAACTCCCTTCCGCCAAGGAAAAAGAATTTAAGGAAAAACTCCGCGAAGTCATTAATCAAGCACTAAAATCTTAGTTTAGGCATATACTAGTAGTATGAACCGCAATTTTGATCCGGATTATCTAGCCACTAATCACCCACCCACCTTTTTCTTTTATGATTTGGAAACCTCCGGCATCAATCCGCGTGAAGATCGCATTATGCAGTTTGCTGGGCAACGCACTGACCTTGAATTTAACCCCATCGGTGATCCAGTTAATCTCTTCGTGCGTCTCGATGAAGACACTTTACCGAGCCCTTACGCTATCGTCACCACCAATATTACCCCGAATGATACGCGCATGGATGGCCTTTCGGAGCCTGAACTCTGCAAGATTCTGCAAGAAGAAATTTTCACCCCGAACACCATTATTTGTGGTTTTAATTCTGTGCGTTTTGATGATGAGTTTATCCGCTATCTGTTTTGGCGCAATTTCTATGATCCATACACTTGGCAATATCTCGATGGTCGTAGTAAATTCGATATTTTGGATGCCGTTCGTATGGTACGCGCGCTGCGTCCAGAGGGAATTAATTGGCCAGTTGCTGTAGATTCTAAGACTGGCGAGAAAAAACCAACCAACCGCCTCGAGCTTCTCACTGCCATGAACGGCATTACCCACGAACATGCCCATGATGCACTTTCCGATATTTATGCCACGATCGCCGTAGCGAAAATTATTCATGAAAAGCAGCCAAAACTACTCGATTTTCTCTTAAAATTACGTGATAAAAAACAGCTTCTGCGTTTTCTTAATGCCACAAATCTTTCCGTCGATTCCGCCACGCCTTTTGTCTACACTAGCGGTCATTACTCTAGTAAAACTAATCATACCACGGTTGCCATTCCGATCGCGCCCGGGAAAAACCAAAATATCATAGTCTTCGATTTACGCTATAATGTCGAGGATATTTTGCAGGCGGAAAAGGAATTCAAACCCGAAGAAAAAGTCAGTCGAGCCGGCAAAAAATATCAAACGTGGTTCGATTTTTCGAAGTACGTCAAAGAATTAACCCCGAGTAAATGTCCAGCCGTCGCGCCGCTCTCGGTCTTGGATGTCGAAACTACCGAATCTAGTTCGAATGGCATCGAGGAATTTCCGGCCGGTACCACTGGCTGGCAGAAAATTAAGCTCGAAAAATCCCAAATTGAAAAGAATCTCGAGACCCTAAAAAACCACCCAGAATTCATTGAGCGAATGCGTGAATTATTCACTCGTGAGCGTAATTTTGATAAGCTCGAGGAGGCCGAAGCGAGGCTTTATGATGGTTTCTTAAATAACGAAGACCGTAAGCAGGCCTCCGTCGTGCCAAATCTTCGCGCTAATGAGCTGGCTGATTTTCATCCACTCTTTCAGGATGAGCGTCTCGATTCATTACTACTTAATTACAAAGGCCGTAATTTCCCAAATGCGCTCAGTCAAGATGAAATCGCGAAATTTGAAAAATACCGTGCCGCTAGAATTGCTCGTCAGACTCCTAGCTTTATCCAAGCGATGAATGATCTATTGAAACATTATCAAACTACCGGCGAAACTGCCGACGGTCGTAAAATTCTCGACTCCACCCTCGAAGATCTCAAGATGTGGTTCGAGCTGGTTTCTTAATAAAATAGTAAATATTTCTATTACGTTTATGCTAAAATGAAACTATGAACGGCCAAAAAACTCACTCAGGTAGACCTTACTGGGGATGGTTTAATAGAGAGTTAAAACTTCTTCTTGCATTTTTTGGTTTAATATCTTTCTCAAACTTCATCTTCAGTAATAACACTTCCGCTCTCTTCGTTCCAACTCTTTCGGCTTCAGTGGATAATACTGCAGTTTCGGTGAATGGAAATCAGGTAATAAATAGTACGAATAAAACCACAGAAATTCCCTTAAGTCTTACGGTAAATACAAATAACAAGACTGGCTATACGGCAATTTTGAATTCAGAGACTAATGAAACGGCGCTAGTAAATAACGATTCTACAAATGGTGTAAAGATTAATTCGATTTCTTCCGCTGGACAACTAGGAAATTTTTCTAACAACACTTGGGGATATAAGTTTGGGGCGTCCACAAACTATGCACCGATTCCAGCTCGCTCAATCCCAGCGCAAATCTTACAGACTACCGGGAAAACTAATGGCAATGATACGAATAGTATAAAACTCGGTATGAAACTAAGCGACAATCTTGAAAGTGGCAGATACACAAATAAGCTAATATTTTCAATTCTAACTAATAATTATGACCGTATCGCCATCATGACCGAAGGTCCTGATTTTAATGAAAAATTAAAATCCCTCGAAACTTCAACCAATAAAATCGAGCACTTTAAGAAAAGCCCTATACCACCAGTTGTTTATATGAATACCGTCACCATCGATGACGAAGAATCTGATTATGAAATTAAGCTCTGGTTAGACCCAACCGATAAAACAGCTTATTATTATGCTGAACCGGAGAAAGTTTATTTGAATGAGGATAGTAGTATGATGTTTCTTCGATTTATGGGTGATGAAAATATAAAAAACATTTTAGATATAGATCTATCTAGTTTCGATACTTCTAGGGTAACAGATATGCGCTTTATGTTTGCCAATATGCATAATATTACTACTCTTAATCTTTCCAATTTTAACACTTCTAAAGTAACAGATATGGCTTATATGTTTAATGGTATGCATAATCTCATTACACTCAATCTCTCCAGTTTCGACACTTCAAGGGTGGTAGATATGAGTAGTATGTTTTACCGTATGTATGCCCTCACTAACCTTAATCTCTCCAACTTTAATACATCGAATGTGACCAATATGGGATTTATGTTCTTAGGTATGTATAGTCTCACTAGTCTTGACCTCTCCAGCTTTGATACTTTCAATGTGGCAAATATGAGTTACATGTTCTATGGTATGTATGGTCTTACTAGTCTCAATTTATCAAGTTTTAATACCTCCCATGTGACGGATATGAGTTACATGTTCATCGGAATATCTAATCTAACCAGCCTTAATTTATCAAGTTTTAATACCTCCCATGTTACGAATATGAGCTTTATGTTTTCTGGTATGACTAATCTCATCAGTCTTGACCTATCCAGCTTTGATACTTCCAATGTGACAAGTATGTATAATATGTTCTCCTACATGACTAACCTCACCAGTTTAAATCTCTCTAACTTTGATACATCTCAGGTGACAAATATGGCTAATATGTTCCCACTTTCAGATATTGATGCATCTAATGATAAGCTAGAAAAAATATATGTGAACAATGATTTTAATACATCTAAACTAACAAGTTATTCTAGAATGTTTGACAATCGTAAGAAGCTACGCGGAGGTGCTGGCTCGTATCTTGCCAACCCATCCACTGCCGATGAATCCTGGCTCCGTATCGATGACCCGACCAGTGGCCATCCAGGCTACTTTACTCGAAAACCATAGGCTAATAAAAAAGGATGTCGTCTTGCCTTTTGAGGACATAGGCTTGGGCAAGCGCCCTTGAGCGGTCCGAAAAAGTATGCGACATTTTGCTTATGTTTATGTTAAAATAAATGTATATGCAAGGCCAAAAATCATATACAAAACCTCACGGGGGGGGGTGGTTTAGCTGGGAATTAAAGTTTCTCGGATTATTTTTAGGCTTAGTTTCTTTTTTTAATTTAGTTTTTATCCACAATGTTTCAGCTCTCTTTATTCCGACACTTTCTGCTTCCGTAGACCAGGCTAATCTGCAGGTGAATGGCAATCAGGTAATAAAATCCACCACGCAAACCACTGAACTTCCGTTGAATTTTACAGTAAATACCAATAATCGTACTGGCTACACTGCCACTATTAGTGCTGAAACTAACAATACTTCTCTAAGCAATAGCGCTTCGTCAACTGGCGCTAAAATCAGCTCAATTAGTTCCAGTGCAGAACTTAATGATCTACCAAATAATACTTGGGGTTATAAATTCGGCGGAACTTCGAACTATGCACCAATTCCAGCTTTGTCTAGTCCAGCGCAAATTCTGCAGACGGCAGGGAAAACAAACGGAAATGAATCGAACCAGCTAAGTATCGGCATGAAACTCTCCGATAATCTTGAATCTGGAAACTATACTAATAAGCTAATCTTGTCTTTCGTCTCTAATCCATATCAAATGCGAGCTGTGATGACTACCGGCCAGGACTTCAATACTCGTGTCGGTGGATTAGACCAGAATCAAACTTTCGAGCATGGAATAGGTAAGAAAGAAAATATAAAACATATCAAATATAGCTTAATCGCTCCCACCCCAGCGGATAATGCCATAAGTATTGAGGACGCAGATTCTGACTATGGAATAAAAGCTTGGTTCTCCTCGTCGGACAATACGCTTTATTATAATACGCCAGCTCCAAAAATCTTTTTAAACCCAAATAGCGCTAATATGTTCCTCTATTTTACAGGCGTAATTGATATTGATTTGTCGCACCTAGACTCGAGCGAAGTTACTGATATGCACAGTATGTTCTTTAATATGAAAGCATTAAAAGAGCTTGACCTTTCTCATTTTGATACTAGAAAGAATACCAACCTTGCATCATTCTTTGGCGGAGATGTTTCTCTTCAGAAAATAAATCTGACTAATTTTAATACCGAAAACGTTACTGACATGCGCGTGATGTTTTATGGCCTGAATTCACTCCAAACACTAGATGTCTCAAGTTTTAACACTAAGAAAGTTACGATGATGGATTCGATGTTTTATGAACTAAGTTCTATTAGGAAGTTAGATTTGTCTAATTTTGATACTAGCCAAGTAGTAAGCATGCCTACAATGTTTGCTGGTGATGTGATGCTGGATGATCTCAATATCTCAAGCTTTAATACTTCTAAAGTTGAGAATATGTCACGTATGTTTGCGGATTGTAGATCTCTAACTACACTGAATCTTAATCATTTTAATACTGAAAATGTCAATAATATGGCTTCAATGTTTAACGGTATGACTAACTTGGCGTCCTTAAATATTAGCAGTTTTAATACGCAAAATGTACGAGATATGTCAGGGATGTTCTCGCAGGTGCAAAAAATTGAACATTTAGATCTCAGCCATTTTCGCACTGATAAGGTTACAAATATGGGATCGATGTTCCACCAAATGATCGCCTTAAAAACTATCAATCTTTCCCATTTCAATACATCTAACGTTACAGATATGTCCAGTATGTTCCTAATGGATGATAATCTTACGGAGCTTGACTTAAGGTCATTTACTACGCCAAAAGTGGAAAATTTTGGCTACATGTTTGGTAGTTTTACTACCGACAATCGTTTGACTAGAATTTATACTTCAGGTGACTGGGATATCTCACGCGCAGCCACTACAGGTATTGTTGCGCCTAAGAATGTTTTAGTTTTTGCTAATCGCGTTAATCTAGTGGGAAACAATGGCTGGTCCTCATCTACTCCTAATAACGTAGGCCTCGAGGCTCTCCGTATTGACCGTCCAGGTGCTCCAGGTTATTTTACGCTTAGATCGTAAACTCCTCACATCTCGACAAAACGCTAATTTTTTGTTATAATTCCTGATTGATTTAAGTATATTAATGGGACTAAAAACGTGGAAGAAACAACAAAAAATAAGGGGCTACTCTCTCCGGGCGGTAAAGCACTCCTGAAGGATAATCCAGACAATTACATCAAGATTCGTGGCGCTAGGCAGAATAATCTGAAGAATATCGACCTCGATATCCCACGCGACAAACTCGTGGTGATTACCGGGCTTTCTGGTTCTGGCAAATCTAGCCTCGCCTTCGATACGATTTATGCTGAAGGCCAGCGTCGCTATGTCGAGTCACTTTCCTCTTATGCGCGTATGTTTCTCGGTGTGATGGATAAGCCGGATTTTGATACGATTACCGGACTTTCACCAGCCATCTCTATTGATCAAAAATCTACCTCGAGAAACCCGCGCTCGACTGTCGCTACTGTCACGGAAGTTTATGATTACTTGCGTCTACTTTTTGCTAGGGTTGGCGTACCACATTGTCCGATTTGTCACCGCGAAGTATCTAAGCGCTCCGTGGAAGACATTGTCAATGAAGTCATGAAGCTTCCGATTGGTTCGAAATTAATGTTGCTTGCGCCAATCGTGCAACAGAAAAAGGGTGAATTTCTCCACATTTCCGAGCAATATCTCCAAAAAGGCTTTTCTCGCGTGCGCGTGGATGGCGTAGTTTATGCCTTGGATGAATTTCCTACCCTTGAGAAACAAGAACGTCACGATATCGAATTAGTGGTCGATCGCTTCATTTTGAATCCGGAACTTTATTCTCGCATTTCTAGCTCCATCGAGCAGGCTCTTGATCTTGGCCAAGGCTTAATCATGCTTCTAAAAATTAATGACAATTCTTCCACTATCGAAGGGAAGAATCTTGGTAAATCTAACACCGAAGTCCTCACTTATTCTCAGCGTTATGCCTGTCCAGTTCACCCAGATGAATTGATCCCAGAGCTCGAGCCGCGCCTCTTTTCTTTCAATGCTCCGCAAGGCGCCTGTCCGACTTGTACGGGTCTTGGTACGCGTATGGAAATCGACCCGAATCTCGTATTTAATCAAAATCTCACCATCGCCGAAGGTGGTATTCGTCCGTTCAATCGCGTGCAAAGTGACTCTTGGTGGCTCAAACGTCTATCGGCGGTGGCTGCGCGCCATGGTTTTTCGATTCATGTACCAATTCGTGAACTGACGGAAGAGCAAAAACATTTAATCCTTTATGGCACTGGTAACGAAAAATACGAAATCAAAATTTCTGGCTCCGGCAAGTTTAAGGACGGTGCGACCTATGAATCAATCTACGAAGGTGTCATCCCGACTCTTGAACGTCGCCACAAGGAAACCGACTCAGATTTTATGCGCAAAGACATTGAGCGCTTCATGCGCGTGCATGAATGTCAAACTTGTCACGGAGCTAGGTTAAAACCTGTCGTGCTCGCTGTGACTATTCACGGTCTAAATATTAATGATTTTTGTAATCTTGATGTCGACGCCATGCTGGATGTTTTATCTCAGGATCTCGAATTTACTGAGGCAGAGGCTTTAATTGCGCGCCCAATCCTCAAGGTAATTCGAGAGCGAGTTAAATTCATGCAAGACGTTGGCTTAGGTTATCTTGAGCTCAGCCGTGCCGCCAATACTCTCTCTGGTGGGGAAGCTCAACGCATTCGCTTAGCTACTCAAATCGGTTCTGGTCTCCAGGGCGTGTTATATGTGCTCGATGAGCCATCCATCGGTCTCCATCAACGCGATAATGATAAATTAATCTCGACTTTGAGACATCTGCGCGACCTTAGAAATACCGTGCTGGTGGTCGAGCATGATGAAGACACTATGATGAACGCCGATTATCTAGTCGATATTGGTCCAGGGGCTGGTGTGCGTGGTGGTCAGGTGATTTCTGCTGGTACGCCAGAGGAAATTGCTAGCGACCCAGAATCTCTCACTGGTAAATATCTTTCGGGTGCCAAGAAAATTTCCGTACCCAAAACCCGTCGCAAGCCAAAGCTTAATCAATATCTCACTGTGGTTGGCGCCAGGGAAAATAACCTGAAAAATCTCACGGTCAAATTCCCACTCGGGGTTATGACGGTAGTTTCTGGCGTTTCCGGCTCTGGAAAATCTACCTTAGTTAATGAAATTTTAGCCAATGAATTACTTGCCCGCTTGCACCGCGCCCAAACCGTAGCTGGTGAACACGAACGCATCGACGGTATTGATAATCTTGATAAGTGTATCGTGATTGACCAGAGTCCAATTGGTCGTACCCCGCGCTCGAATCCCGCCACCTACACCGGGGTCTTCACCGCCATTCGTGAACTTTTTGCCACTCAGCCAGAGGCGGAAATTCGTGGCTACAAGGCCGGTCGTTTCTCCTTCAATGTTAAAGGTGGTCGCTGTGAAACCTGTCAGGGTGACGGTGTGAATAAGATTGAAATGCACTTCTTGCCGGATGTCTATGTGACCTGTCCGACCTGTCACGGTAAGCGCTATAATCGTGAGGCGCTCGAGGTTAAATATAAAGGTAAGGATATTTCGGATGTCTTAAATATGACCATTGACGAGGCGGTCGAGTTCTTCGAAAATATTCCCGCCATTGCTAATAAGTTGAAGACGATTCAGGAAGTCGGTCTCGGCTATATTCGCCTCGGTCAATCTGCCACTACCTTCTCGGGTGGAGAAGCTCAACGTATTAAAATTGCTACCGAACTTTCTCGTCGTTCGACCGGCAAGACCCTTTATATTTTGGATGAGCCGACCACTGGTCTGCATACCGATGATGTGAATCGCCTCTTGAAAATCCTAGATCGCTTGGTTGCCGGCGGTAATACTATGGTTATTATCGAACATAATCTACATGTAATTAAAAGCGCCGACTGGATTATCGATATGGGCCCAGAAGGTGGCCAACATGGTGGTCAAATTATCGCCGAGGGTACGCCAGAAGAGATCGCCAAAAATGATCAAACCCCGACCGGTGTTTATCTCCGCGAGTTTCTCAAGTAGAAACCGCCTTTAGTCTAAGTATTGCAGTATTAGAAAAACCCCTAGTCAGACTAGGGGCTTTTCCAATAATCGGAGCTTATTCTGTAGGTTATCTTATCTACTTATTCAGTAGACTATATTATCTGATTGCTAAGGCCTCGCGCAGCTTATCGGATAATTGATTAATCTTTAGAGTTTTATTGGCCTTTGAATTTTCGACATTAATTTTCGCAAGCATCAGAGCGCGCTGTAGATTCCAGTCTGTAATTAGGGCCGAGAAAATTGTGCCCGCAATAATCGTCGCCGCTACATCGCGTGTTACCTTCAGGTCTTTATTCTGGAAATCTTCCTTAAAAACGCCAGCCAGGATTTGGTTTTCTGTTACATAGATTAGCTTCAAAGTCGAAAGTGTACCTAAAATTTGTTTCACCCGCATCATTTGCGATTTTTTGCCCATTACGAAAATGATTTCTGCTCGCTGTAAGAGACGATAAAAAGTCGTCAAATTCGTTTTGCTTAAATCTGGCGCACTCAGTAATTTTGGCATTTCCGATCGATCGAAACACCACGCTAATTTAGTTTTTGGATGTGACTCTAAGTAATCCAAAATCGTCTTAATCTGTACGTTATTTAATTCCGCCGACCAATCAATGTAAATGTAATCAAAATTAGCTGTGCGTTTTTCTAAAATTTTGCTATTAAAATCACATTGCTTGACAAATTCTGGCGCCAAATTAATATAATTATTTTTCGAAAGCAAAATATATTGAAAATCATCACAAGTTTCTGGATTTTCCGGGCTAAAAGCCGTCTCGGTCTCAATCCGAAAATTCGAAATTACCTCATCGGCCAGCTTCTGCCCGGTCATAATACTGAAGCGATCATTATAATATTTTTCGCCACCATCGTAAGCTAAATCGAGGTGCGCATTCTGGTTTTTGTCTAGTTCAAAATTTTTGGCATCCAGAGAAAGATAAACGTTTTTAATATTTTTACCAATAATTAATACTTTCATCTTTTCTCCACCTCTTTAAATTCACCATCCTTTAAGTTTTCTAGCGTATATCTTCCAAATTCAATGCGATGCAGTTCCACTACTTTATAACCTACCGCCAGGAAAGTGCGACGAATTTGACGATTTCGCCCTTCACTCATTTCCACTAGAAAGGTACAGCCACTCGGGTCGGATTCTTCTTTTTTGAGGAATAATTTACTCTTACCATCCGGCAAATCAATGCCCATATCAGAAATCATTTGTTGGTGTAGTGGCGCAAGTGGGCGATTTAGTTTTACAATGTAGCTTTTGATTTTGAAAAATTTCGGATGCGTCATCGAAAAAGCGAAATCACCGTCGTTGGTTAATAAAATTAATCCTGAACTGTCCTTATCGAGTCTTCCCACAGTTTTCAAACCCTGATATTTTTCTGGTAAAAGCTCAAAAAGTGTCGGCGTGTCACCCTGACGCTTCTTGGAGCAAACATATCCTTCGGGCTTGTTCAAGATTAGATAGGTAAAACCCTTACGCTCTTCAATTTTTTGACCATCCAAAAAGACCTCATCGTGAGTTTCATCGAATCGGCGGCCTAGCACGGCGATCTTCTCATTAATCCTCACGCGACCATCCGCGATGAGGTTATCGGCTTCGCGACGCGAAACGCCAGTTTGTTCGGCTAAAAATTTATTTAATCTATACATTACCTAAAAATGGGTTAGGGTTATTAATTGGTGGTTGTGCCGGTGTAATTGGCTGAGTTTGAACTGGCTGATCTTGTGCGACTGGCTGCGTCGAAGTGATCGGCTGAGATTGTGTAACCTGCTCTGTAGATACAAAAGGCTGAGCTGATGCGACGGGCTGTGCTGGAGTTTGTACTGGAGCTTGCACGGTGGTTTGGACAGGAGTTTGTGCTGGCGCAGCCGCGAATTGAGTCATCATATTATCTGTAGTCGGAGCAGTTGCTGCGGCGACTGGTGCACCATTTGCGTCATTTAAGACTTCATGAACAGCATTCACTACATCTTCAATTCCTACTTGCGATTTTACGAGGAAACGGTCCGCCCCAAGCGATTCACCACGGGCTTTTTGATCATCCGCTGAAAGTGCGGTCATCATAATTACCTTGATATTGGCGGTTTCTGGCGTCGAACGCAAAATATCGAGCATGTCAAAGCCAGAAATTTTTGGCATCATCACATCAGAAATAATTAAGTCTGGGCGTTCTTTTACTGCTAGGGCAAGAGCTGCTTCGCCGTCACCCGCGGAGGCAATTTCATAACCTTCCGCCGTTAATCTAATTCCGTAAATCTCGCGTAAGCTTTGGTCGTCTTCAACTAATAAAATTTTTGTCATCTTCTCTCCTTACTTATTTAAGATGTTTGGGTTAGTTGGCGTAATTGGTGGGGTAGGCATCGTTAGATTAGTAGGTGCAGCTGGAGTCGGGGCAGGATTGGCCGGTGTAATCGGAGCCGAGACTGGATTGGCTGTTGCAGCTGGAGTCGGGGCGGGATTAATTGGCGCGGTTGGTATGTTTTGCGTATTTGGTGTGGTTGGCGAAGCTGGTGTGTTTTGAGCTGGGGTAGCACTGTTCTGTAGAAATGGATTGGATTGTATGGTTGACATAACTGGTGACGCAGGAGTCATCGGAGCTACGGGTGCGGATGATGCGGTTGGCTCAGTTGGGGCTGGCGCTGGTGTCTGAACTGGTGCAGTCGACACCGTTGGAGTTGGAGCTGGCGCTGATGTCTGAACTGGCATAGTCGACGTTGTTGGTCTTTGCATAGGTGCTTGAGTTTGAACCGGTGTATTTGCTATTGTCGGAGTTGACACTTCCGCTTGGGCTGGTGTGATTGCTTCACTCGGTGCTGGTGCTGGTGTTTGGACTGGCACTGCTGCTGGCGCCGGAGTGTTCATCTCGGTCGAAAACTGCATTGGCGTCGGGGTTTGATTCTCACTAGAAGCAGAATCGGCAGGATTAGAAGCAACGGAATTTTGTGGCGTCATTGCCTGGGTATTGGCTTCGATTTGTTTGCGGCGCAAATATTCTTCGTAGGTGAGGCGAGGGAAGGCCACATAGAAAGTCGAGCCTTCGCCAAAAGTGCTCTCCACCCAAGTCGAACCACTCATGGCTTCCACGCGTTCCTTCACGATATAAAGACCAAGGCCAGTGCCACCTATAGTGCGAGTTTCTGAGTTGTCTGCACGATAGAATTTTTGAAAAACATGCTTACTATCTTCCGGGGAAATACCAATACCAGTGTCTGTTACATTAATCAAAACACGGTCGCCATCACCACGTACATTTACCCAAATCCCACCCCCGTTATTGGTGTATTTAATCGCGTTTTCAATTAGATTATTAATAATCTCACGCAAGAAATCCACATCGACCGCCGCAAAAACCTCTTGATTAATCACACGCCCGCCGTTCATATTGGCGGAAGAGGAAGAGCCAAAAGTAAAATGAATATTCTTTTCGCTCATCTTCGGAATTTGACCTTCGGCAATCGAGCGGACCGTGGAAGTCACCTCAATCGGTGTGAGGTGCGCTTTTATTCTTTTATCATCAAGCTTGGTCACATCGAGAAGATCTCTAAATAATTTGCCGAGATGTTGTGAAGATTTATGGGCTTCTTCCAGATATTTTTTCGCACGTTCGTCAATCGTGGCGGTTTTTGGATTTAACGCTAGGCCTAAATATCCTTCAATCGAGGCTACTGGTGTGCGCATCTCATGGGAAGCCGTCGAAATAAATTCGGTCTGCTCACTCTCAGCCTCAAGTTCGGAAGTAATGTCATAAAAAGTCACGATACGTTCATTTTTTGGTGAATGCGCCGTAATAACTTTGAATGCCACTGGCTTTTTTTGGCCTTGCAAATTAACCAAGAAATATTCGCGCGTAGTATAATTTTGGCCATTATTTACCGCATAGAAAACCAGGTTATTTTGTGCTGGAATCGCTACGCCTTGGCCGTTTTCAAGTTTCAAAATATCTTCTAATTTGGCCCCCAAGAAATTTTGCGCCATCTGTCCACCTAGTAAACTTACTGCTGCTGGATTGATGTATTCAATTACTCCAGTTGGCAACACAATAATTACGCCACTATCAATCGTATTTAGTACGAGATTGGCTAAAATTTCCGCACTTTCCGCACCAGCCACGGCACCACCAGTGCCATTCGCACCTGTCTGTGCGCCCGGTCCTTTTTTAATAAAATCAAAGATACTCATTAAGCTTATTTTAGCATAAACTTATTGGTTCAGTGCAAATATATGTTAAAATCGATGTATGAATAAGGACACTTTTTACATTGAGCCCGAGGATGATATTACTGATATTATCAACCATATCAAAGCTTCCAAACAGAAAATTATTGCACTTGTTCCACCGAAAAAGTTGAACGTTCTGCGCAGTTCTATTAACCTTAAACTAATCGCCCGTACTGCAAAAATGCATGACAAAGCCATCGTGGTGGTCACTACTGATCCGACCCTTATGAAAATGGCCGCGCTCTCTAGTCTACCTTTTGCGAAGAATTTAAGCTCGCGCCCGACCTTGCCTTCTGAATTTAATGAAGCGGATCTTGAATATCCAGCTAAGGCTAAGAAAGTAAGCCCGAGTGATGAAATTGAAATTAATGAAAAGGCCGCTCCGTCCAGTAGTGTTTCTCGTGTCCGCACTACTAATGATGACGCCTCTAATCGTGCAAATATCACCTCGAATCTTACGAAAAATTCGACTATGAATCTGGATTCTGAAGAAGTGGCGAAGAATTCTGAAGATGAAGAAGATTCTGATAATCAACCAAAAAAGATTCTCACTCTCGACTCCTTGAAAAACCGTATTATTATCGGTGTAGTAGCTGCGGTTCTTTTGATCGGTAGCTTCATCTGGGCTTTTATTTTGGCTCCAGCTGCCAAGATCTCCGTTAAAATTAAGACCATCGCCGAGAATTTCTCCGAAAATGTTTCTTTTGTCACTGATGCCAAACAAGCTGTCTCGAAAGATGGTAAATTCTTCCTCGAAACTGCTAGTTTAGAGAAGAACTCTGAGGTTGAATTTGAAGCTACTGGTGAGAAAAACGTTGGTGATAAGGCTACTGGTGAATTACGCCTCATCGCTACTTTCGACATGTCGACTACTACGGCTACAGCTTCTAGGCCAGATGTTGCGACCGTCCCTCAAGGTTCCGCTTTTGCCTACCGCAATCTTAATTTCTTAACTAATCAAGAGGTGAAAATTTCTTGGGATGGCTCAATCTCGAATTGTGACGCCGGTCGCCACAGTGGTAAATGTCAGGTGGCCAAAACCGTGAAAGCTACCGCAATCGAAGGTGGTGCGAAGTATAATATTGAAGCTGTCAGCTCTGGCTGGCAATCTTCCGTGGCTGGAGTTGAGGGCTATGCTAATTCCGCATTTAAAGGTGGTACCGATAAGATTCAAAAAATTGTCACCGCTTCTGATATCACCAAAGCTAAGGAAAAATTAACCGAAGCTGATGGCGTAAAAGAGGAATTATTCGAAAAAGTACCTTCTGATGATATTAAAATTGAAGATAGCTACAAAAAAGTTACTGCCGATCCGACTTCCAGTCCTGCCGTCGATCAGCCGACGGAGAATGGAAAAGCCAAGCTCACGGCCAAAACTACCTACAGCGTAAATTATGTCGATAAGGCGGCAATTGAAGAGTATGTTAAATCTGTGGTCTCTACTCGTCTCGGTAGTGATCAGAAAATCTATGAAACTGGCAATATTTTCATTGAAAAATTCCAAAACAATAATAATTCTGTAACTGCTAAGATTAAAGCTACCTTGAAAACTGGTCCAGAAGTCACCGAACAATCTGTGCTCGAAAAATCCCTCGGTAAAAAAGTTGGCGAAGTGACTACTTTAATTAAATCTATCAATGGTGTTTCTGATGTTGAAGTGAATACTTCCTTCCCATGGGTGCGTCAAATTCCAAACGACGCCAATAAAGTATCAATTAAAATTACGGTAGAGAACTAATGCGCATTATTGGTTTAGATGTGGGCACTAAGCGTATCGGTGTAGCAAAAGCGGACACTTCTGTTCGCATCGCTATTCCGAATGGTTATGTCTTGGTGAATGGTCAGGAAATTCCGGAAATTCTCCGTATTGCCAGACTGAATGATACGAATTTCTTTGTCGTGGGTTTACCTCGTAGCAATGACGGCAATGAAACCGCTCAGTCGGCCTATGCGCGCAAATTTGCCGATACTCTCGCCGCCTCTATGCCGGGCGCTCGCATTTATTTTCAAGACGAATCACTGACCTCCGTGGTAGCTGAAGAGCGTCTGAAAAAACGCAAAAAGAATTTTGAAAAAGGCGAAATCGATGCCGAAGCTGCCAGTATTATTTTGCAGGATTTTATCGAACATTATGCCGCTAAGCTCGCTCAAAATTCTGCCAGTAAAATCCCGAATCAGCTAGTTAATGCTGCCACCAATATAAACCCATCTGCGAGTCCTGCCGCCACGCTCGGATCACCAGAAGTTCAATCTATTATTAATGAGCCCACCAAATCGGAACCTGAATCTACGGAGTCTCCCAGGCCAGATAGAAGTTTAGAAAAACCTATGAAAAAAGTTAAACGTATTTTACTTTCACTCTTTATTTTGCTATTTCTCGCTGGATTATTCGGCGGTGGGTATTATTGGTATTCCTTGCAGCCTGTTTCTTCGGCTAATTGTCGTTTTGATTCCGCCAAGGCCGCCTCTGAATCCAATGAAAAAGAGTCAAACTCCGTCTGTGAATACCAAACTATTGAAATTAGCGCTGGTGAGTCCGTTAAGCAAATCGCGAATAATCTCAAGCAGGCCGATTTAATTAGAAATCCTCTGGCTTTTGAGCTTTATTCTCGCATTAATAATCTTCACGCCAAACTAAAAACCGGTAAATACAGTTTTCGTAAAACCATGTCAGCTCGTGCCATCGCTAAACAATTAGTGAATGGTGTGGTTTCTTCGGATGTTTTTAATCTAACAATCCTACCAGGCGCAAACTTGCTTGGCGATAAAGGTAAATCACAAACTGGCATCATTCATCAGTTCCGCACTCTCGGCTATTCCGAAGAGGAAATTAACCAGGCCCTCACTAAGCACTATGACAACCCTGTCTTAAAAGGTCTCTATGCCGACGAAACTAAACTTTCCAATCCAGAAATTCCCGCGAAGTTAGCCCTCGAGGGGTATCTCTATGGCGAAACTTATCAATTTTACAATCATGAAAAACTCGAGAATGTCATTACGACTATCTTAAATCAATTCAATGACGTCGTAGTCTCGAATCAACTTGAAGAAAAATTTAAGGCCAGAGGTTTATCTTTGCGTGAGGGGATTATTCTCGCTTCAATTATCCAAAAAGAAGCTCGTACCGAAGATATGCCTGGCGTCTCGATGGTTTTTCAGAACCGTAGAAGACTGGGGATTGCTCTGGGCTCCGATGTGACCGCGACCTATGCTGCGGATATTACCGGTATTGATCGTACCAATGCCACCAATGCGGACATCTTGGCGGTGAATAGTCTTTATAACACTCGTAAGTTCCCAGGTCTACCTCCAGGCCCTATCGCCGTGCCTTCCAAAGCTGCGCTTCTCGCGGTAGCTGAACCAGATAGCTCGAAAGCCTCTATGCTTTATTTCTTGACAGGTGACGACGGCCTCATGTATTATAGTAGCACCGACGCTGAGCACAATCAGAAGATTCGCGACCACTGTCAGAAACTCTGTAAGGTGCAAATTTAGGGGCAGCGACCGGCTAATTATGACAAAGAAAAAACGATCACAATTTAGCTTAAATTACTTCCTCACCAAGATATTCCCGTACTTTGCTCTATCTGTTCTGATTTTTGGTGTAGCTTTTGTTGGTTCCAAGGATAAACAGCAGTCCGACGATAATTCCAGTCCTAATCTGGAATCCATTTCTAAAAAAGATTATGCCGTCTCCGCTGACCAACTTTCAGAATTCTATATGGTGTCTGAGCTCGCTGACACTATGAGTTTAGCTTCCTCTGATGTGCTAAACGTAAACTATAACTCTTTTACTGTACTTCAGCAGTCCGGCCAGGCTTCTGTTGAAAAAATGGAAAAACCGACTACCTTAAATCTTGCAGCCTGTTCTAAGGTGGGCGTGATCAAACATGTGATGGCTGAAGGTGAAACTCTCGATACTTTGGCGGCTAAGTATGCCTCCTGTGGTGTAGATATCAATATGATTCGTTGGTCGAATAAATTCAAGGCCTCCTATGTGCCAAAAGTGGGTGAATCGATCTATATCCCATCACGTGCTGGTATCGTTTATATGGTAAAATCTGGCGAAACTGTCGCTTCGATTGCCGAAAAATATAAGTCTTCTGCTGATGAAATTATTACTTCTAACAACCTTGAATTAGATCAGACTCTCATCGAAGGCCAGGCTATTTTGTTGCCAAACGGAGAATTACCAGATAAAGAACGTCCTGACTATGTGGCGCCAGTTGTGCGTAACACCTCTTCCTACTCTAGTAGCTCATCCTATTCGGTTTCTTCTTATCGTACTTATTCTACTTCCAGAAACCCAATGCCTTGGGGTTGGTGTACTTGGTACACTTGGGAACGTCGTGCTGCTATGGGGTCTAGTCACATTCTGCCGGGTGGTCTCGGTAACGCCAATACTTGGGGCTATGCACTTTCTGGTCTCTTCCCAACCAGTCGCGGTACCAACCCGCAAGCTGGTGATATCTTCCAGACCAACAGTGGTTATTACGGTCACGTGGGAATCGTGGACTCGGTAAATGCCGATGGTACGATTACGATTTCTGATATGAATGGTCGTGCTGGTTGGGGTGTGGTCGGTTCTTACACGATTGGCCCAAGCGAATATGCTAAGTATCTCTTCATCCACGGTCGCTAATTTTAACTACTAGCGCATAATCTCTGTTTTTAATCAAGATATACTTTTATACCACTTATGCTATGATGAAAATGTATGGAGAGAAATTTAGTTAAAACTGCGAACCAAACTAGATTTTTGAAAGAAAATAAAATTCTATTTTCAGGATTGATCTATCTAGTTATTTTATTAATTATTAATATTTTTATTCTGTCGTTCAATAGTCACGCTATAGATCCGACACTTAGTGTTACCTTTGATCGGAATGAGTTTGATTATAATTTTTACAGCGTCGATGTGGTTAATACGTCAGAAAGATATAATTGGGCAAAGCTAACTGTAAAAACGAATGCTCCGGCCGGCTATACTACTACTATTAGCGCTAATTCCGATGAAACCGCTTTAAAACACATCGATAATACAATTAGTACTAAAATTTCTTCAATCACGAGTCCAATCGCACATGATGATTGGATCCCAAAAAATACCTGGGCCTATCAGTTGGAGAATCAAAATAACTATATGCCAATCCCCAAAGAATCAGAGCCAAAAGCTCTTGTTGCCACTAATAAGGCCTCCGATTCAGTACCAAACGAAAATAATTTCAGGGTAGTAGTCCGTGCTAGCACGGATCTTATGCCTGGAATTTATCGAAGTAGTCTGATTCTTTCAACGGTAATTAATCCATTCGAGACTGCCGCCTATCTGACTACTGGTGATGATTTTCAGGCAAAACTTAGCGAACTTACTACCGATAAAATTAAGATTAAGTTAATTCGACGTGCTTCCACTTTACCTGCCGCTAGTACTAATGTGATAAATATTAATGACCCTGCGAAGCCATTCTACGAAATTAAGGCTTGGTGGGATCCAGTTCTTCGTCATCTCTTTTTCTATACCGCAGCCGATAAAATCTATTTCCATGAAGACAGTAAAAACACTTTTAAAGATTTGTCTGAGCTTAATCTTATAGATTTAGATAGTTTTGATGCCAAATACGCTAAAGATATGTCATATATGTTTGCTGGCTTAAGGAGTTATCGAAATATTAAAACCGAAAACCTCAATGCTAAGAGTGTGACAAATATGCGTGGAATCTTCCGTGACAACTATCTATTGTCCGATTTCTCGTTGGAGGGCTTTAATACGGAAAACGTGACTGATATGTCAGAAATGTTTTCCGGCGATTATGAAATTATTGGTCTAGATCTAAGTGCCATGAATACAAAAAATGTGAAGACCATGAAGGGGATGTTCAAGGGTATTAATAAACTTGGCGTATTAAAGATAAGTAATTTCGACACCAGCAATGTCACCGATATGTCAGAAATGTTCTCTGGTATGAGTAGCGTAATAAATATTATGCTAGGTAATTTTAACACCGGCAATGTCGAGAATATGAGCGAAATGTTCAAAGATTGTGCTGCAATTAAAACATTAGATTTGAATCATTTTAACACTTCTAAAGTTACGAATATGAACTCTATGTTCAGTGGCGCAAATGAATTGAGAGTTCTCAATATTTCGAATTTTGACACTAGCAAGGTTACGGATATGGCCTATATGTTCTATCAGGTTCACGGTATTACCAGTCTTGGTTTAGGGAATTTTAATACCGAGAATGTTACTACTATGGAGGGTATGTTCGCGGAGATGAAGGGTATTGTCGATATTTATCTAACTAATTTTAAAACTCCGAAGCTCACTAATGTTAGTAGAATGTTCCAGAGGTTTAATCCTAGTAGTATCGCTATTAGGTCAGGCGAGGATAATCTTAAGCATATTTATGCCAAAAATGATTTCGATATCTCAAATATTACTGAAGAAGGTGGTAAACTGATCTTCGATAAGCGTCGAACTCTCAGGGGTGGTAAGAACTCCTTTATGATTATTCCAGCCAATGCTGGTAAGGAATGGCTCCGTATCGACAATGGCAGCTCCGCCAAAGGCTACTTCACTAAGTTGTAATAATAATTTTATTATTAAAATTCAAAAATCGCATTATTCTTATGTTAAAATAGAATGATGTTGAGCCAAAAATCACTTTTTAAACCAAATATTTTGTTGGGAAAATATTTGATTCCCCCACTTGTAATATGTCTTTCCTTTATATTAATTAATTTTAATTCGAAAAACGCTAGCGCCCTATTTCAGCCCAATCTTTCTGTTTCAATTTCGGACCCTCAAGTCAATATTAATGGTAACCAGATAATTAATTCAGTTTCACAAACCTCAGAATTACCGATTCGAGTTACCGTAAATACGAATAATAAAACTGGCTATACTGCGACCTTAAATACCGAAACCAATGAAACAGCCTTGGTGAATACTGCATCGACAAACGGTATGAAAATTGAATCTATCGATGCAAGTAAAGCACTTGCGAATTTTTCGGAAAATACTTGGGGATTTTTAAGTCCCACTGGTGGAGATTATCAGCCGGTCCCGAGTCTTCTTAGTCCAGAGAATCTTTTAAGAACTACCACAAAAACTTCAGGTAATGATAATTTTAATTTTAAAATCGGCATGAAATTATCTAGTAATCTAGAAAGTGGAAGTTATGCAAATAAGTTGGTGGTTTCGATAATTTCTAATCCATACACACCAATTGCCATTATGACAGAGGGGCCGGACTTTAATGCAAAGCTAAAAAGCTTAGAAGACTTTGATAGCCGAATCGAGCACTTTAAGAAAAGTTCAGTGGCGCCAGCCGCTTCCATAAATGCCGTGAATATAGAAGACGAAGAGTCCGATTATGAAATTAAGCTCTGGCTAGACTCAACTGATAATACTGTCTACTATTATACAGAACCCGAGAAGGTGTATTTAAATATGGATAGTAATAATATGTTCTATTTTCTGCCTGACCTGATTAGCCTTGACCTATCGAGTTTCGACACCTCTCAGGTGACAGACATGAGATATATGTTTTCTGAGTTATCTATGCTCGCCGATCTCAATCTCTCTAATTTTGATACGTCCAAGGTGACAAATATGGAAGGTATGTTCTCTGAAGTATCTAAGCTCACTAATCTCGATCTCTCTAGCTTCGACACTTCCCGTGTGACAAACATGGGTCTTATGTTTTCATTTACATCTAAGCTCGTGAGTCTCAATCTTTCTAACTTTAACACTTCCCAGGTGACAGTAATGAATAGGATGTTCGCCAATATGCCCAATCTGGCTAATCTTAATCTGTCGAGTTTCGACACCTCTCAGGTGACAGAAATGAGTTATATGTTCTACAATACACCAAATCTAACTAGTCTTGATCTCTCTACTTTTGATACATCTAAGGTGACAGATATGAATAATATATTCGCACTAGCAAATAGCTATGTGTCTAAAGATAAACTAGAAAAAATATATGTAAACAATGATTTTAATATATCTAAGCTAAAAATTTCTCCTCTAATGTTTGGAAATCGTAAAAAACTCCGTGGCGGTAACGGCTCCTTCCTCGCCAATCCATCTCAGGCCGATAAATCCTGGCTCCGTATCGACGACCCTACTAATAGTCGTCCTGGATACTTCACCCGAAAACCATAGAAAAGAATGTCGCGTACCTTTTCCGGTCATAAAAATTATTATGTTTATGGTAAAATAATATATATGATTAGCCAAAAATCACAACCACGGAACCTCACGGGGGGGGTGGTTTAGACAGGAATTGAAGTTCCTTGGAATATTTTTAGGCTTAATCTCTTTTTCAAATATTATTCTAAGCAGCAATACTTTCGCTCTCTTCGTGCCGACCCTTTCGGCTTCGGTGGATCAAGCGAATTTGCAAGTGAATGGAAATCAGGTGATTAATTCCACGGATAAAACCATAGAAATCCCATTTAATTTTACCGTCAATACAAATAACCGCACCGGCTACACTGCTACATTAAATTCCGAAACTAATAACACTGCGCTAACTAATGCAGCTTCTACTGTTGGAGCGAAAATCGATTCAATCAGTACGAACTTGATGCTGAATAATTTGCCAAATAATACTTGGGGCTATAAGTTCGGTACGTCCACGAACTATGCGCCGATTCCAGCTTTACCTACACCAGCACAAATTCTCCAAACTACAGGAAAAACCAATGGCAATGAATCAAACCAGCTGAGTATCGGCATGAAACTAGCGGATAATCTAGAGTCAGGGAATTATACAAACAAGCTAATCCTTTCTTTCGTTTCTAATCCGTATACAATGCGTGCTGTTATGACGAATGGTCCGGATTTTAATCAGCGCGTGGGTGCACTTGATCCGAACCAAACCTGTCATATCGATCCAGTTACAGGGCAGAATTGTAATCTAAAAAATAAGGATAATGTCGAGCGTATCAAGCGTAGCACTGCGGCGCCCGCAGCTTCAATGGCGGCAATTAATATCGAAAATCCAGATAACTCAGATTATGAAATTAAAGCCTGGTTTGATGCCACAGAAAAAACCATCTATTATTATTCCGCTGTCGAAAAAATCCATCTTGCACCAGATTCATCCAGTATGTTCCTGTGGTTTACTAAAGTTAAGGACATTGATTTAGCTGCGTTTGAAACTAGTGAAGTCACTGATATGTCTCAAATGTTCAAGTATTGTAAAGATTTAACTTCTTTAAATCTTTCTAATTTTGATACTACCAAAGTCACTAGTATGGCTCGTATGCTCGAAACTTTACCAAGTCTCACCAGTCTAAATATTGCAAACTTCAATACGGAAAATGTAGAAGATATGCGCGATATGCTTGGTGGGCTGATTAATCTCCCTAATCTCGATATCGCAAGTTTCCGTACACCAAAAGTGCGTGATATGAGTGGTATGTTTTACAACCTAAAACAAGTTCAAAACCTAGATGTTTCACGGTTCGATACTTCAAAAGTTACGGATTTCTCCCGTATGTTCCTTGGGGATTCAAATATTCAAAATTTAAATCTCTCGAACTTTAATACTCAAGTTGCCACGGACTTATCTTATATGTTTTACGGTATGTCTAATCTAAAAAACCTCAATATTCAAAGCTTTAACACCGAAAATGTTAAGGATATGAACAGTATGTTTGCGTTTACTTTGAGGATTCCTACATTGAATTTAAGTCATTTTGATACTAGAAATGTCACGAATATGTCCGACATGTTTTATGGTTGTGGCTCTACTGGTATTGATGTTTCGAATTTCAATACACAAAATGTCGAAACTATGGCTGGTATGTTTGGTAGTGTCTCTAATGTTCAAATCTTAGATTTATCATCATTTACCACACCCAAAGTTAAAGATTTTAGTCGAATGTTTTTATGTGATAATGGTCAAGTTTGTGAGCTCCAAAAGATTTTCACTTCTAATGATTTCGACGTAAGTGTAGCAAAACAATACAGTCAATCACATTTAACCGCTAATTATGAGATTTTTCATCGTAGGTTTAGTCTCCGAGGTGGTGAAGGTACCTATTGGGGAAATCCAGACCTCGTCAATCTAGACGGACTCCGCATCGACGACCCAACCAACGGTCGTCCAGGTTATTTCACCCGAAAACTATAATCAGACTTTGAATTATTTAAGAGAGAAAGCCGCTTGCCCTTCTATCGATTTTAAAAAGAATGTCGTCTTGCCTTTTGAGGACATAGGCCTGGGCAAGCGCCCTTGAGCGGTCCGATAAAAGGCATGCGACATTCTTCCACCTTGAGTGTCTCCGGAACGAGGTATGCAGCTTTCTCTTCATGCTTATGCTGTATTTTTCCACCAAAATATATTAAAATATCTCTAATATGTTCTGTGATACGGCAAAAGTGAGTTTGAAAGCTGGAAAAGGTGGCGATGGCGCTGTCTCTTTTCGCCGTGAAATTTACATTAACAAGGGTGGTCCAGACGGCGGTAATGGTGGCAAGGGCGGCTCGATTATCTTCCAAGCCGATAAAGATACGAATACTTTAATCGATTTTCGTTTTAATCCAATCCTCATCGCTCCAGACGGCGGCAATGGTTCCGGTACGCGAAGTAATGGTCGCTCTGGTAAGAACCTCATTGTCGAAGTGCCAGTCGGCACCGTCGTAAAACGTGATGGTCAGGTTATTGCCGATCTCACTGAAGATGGTATGCAGGCGGTCATCGCTAAAGGTGGCGATGGTGGTTTTGGTAACGCTCACTTTAAATCTAGCGTGCGTCAAACCCCAGTGATTGCCGAAGTCGGTGAACCAGGCGATGCTTTTGAAGCTGAAATTGAATTAAAACTTCTCGCTGATGTCGGTCTCGTGGGCCTACCAAACGCTGGTAAGTCGACTTTTCTCGCTAGTGTCACTAATGCCAAGCCGGAAATTGCTGATTATTCTTTTACTACCCTTACGCCAAATCTCGGTGTAGCTACTATCGATCGCCATGACCTCTTGATTGCAGATATTCCAGGCCTTATCGAAGGTGCCAGTGACGGCCGCGGTCTCGGTCATGATTTTTTGCGCCATGTGGATCGCACTGCTGTGTTATTGCACTTGATTGACGTTTATCAGGATGATGCCGGTCAAGCTTATCGCACAATTCGTCACGAATTAGAAAAATATTCAGACCTTAAGGATCGCTTTGAGGTGGTCGCGCTGACCAAGTGCGAAGGTCTCGACGATGAAATTATTGAAATGCAAAAACAGGCAATTCTTGAGGTTAATCCCGAAGCTAAAATTTTTGCCATTTCCTCCGTAGCTAAGAAAAACCTCGATGATTTACTTCGCGCTCTGCTCGCTTCTGTTAAAGACAATCAAAAACAACAGGAAATTGCCGCTGAGCAAATCGGCTCTACCCCGATTGAATTTAAGACTGCAATTATTTCTCACGACACTGAAAATCTTCCTACCATCTCGCTCAGTCATCATGAACTTAAAAAAGCCTGGCAGGTCACTCAGGATGAAAAAGGTGTCTACCATGTCACTGGCGAAAAGATTGAAAAATTTGCTCGTCGCACCGATCTTTCGAATTACGCTTCGGTTAACCGTTTGCGCGATATTATGAAAAAACTCGGTATTCGTGCTGAACTCACTACACGCGGCGCCAAAGCCGACTCGATTATTGAAATTTCCGGTAAGCACTTCACGCTCGTAGAAGATTACTAAACCCAAGAAAAATATCCTCTTTCGAGGATATTTTTGCTGATGCGCGCCCACCCTAGGGCACATTGGTTTGTTTTAATCCGTATTTTTGTTTTTAATGAAATCTCCACACTCCACTAATTACATAATGGAACCCTGTGAAGCGTATCAGCTTATGTTTATAATAATCTGATATCTCTCTAAAGTCAAGAGAAAAACATAAGAATTTAGTCACCTGGTTAAAATTCTAGAAAAAACCATAAAAAAGACCAGCTTTTGCTGGCCTTTTGGGTAATATCCCGAGATTAGTCGGTGTCGTAATTGTAGCAATCATAAGTCGATTCATTTTTTCTGCAGCTTAGCGAGCGCTTCGGTTACCGATTTTTCCTCATCAATTAACTGATTGAGGGCTAGATTCGTTTTATCAAGTTCCTCATTTGCAGCAGCTCGTTTTTCGGTATGATTATTATGCTCTTCGCTGCAATAATCTAGCTTGAGGTCGCAATAATTAAGCTTATCCTGAAGATGCTCTAATTCATCTCGTGATGGCTTCGACTTTTCTTCATAAATCTCTGCCTCGACATTCATTCTGTCAATCACCATCTCAGATTGTTCGGACAGAACCTTGCTATATCTCGCTTCGATTATATTCAAAATTTTTGAATATGGAGCAATTTCGCCCGTCGGACCAGCCGTACTGACCACTCCGAGAGTGTCTCTAAGGTATTTAATTAAATCCATTAGAAAATCAGACTCTTCTTTGAATTTTTCTGAGAAGAGAGTCGTCGCACCATACGCTTTGAATAGCTCCTCAAGATGATGTGTATCACGGAAGCCCTTCTCGGTCGACTCATCGGTCAGACGATTAATGGATTCTCTGAGACTGGATTGATAATTTTTATAGAAGTCTACAGCAAATGAAAGGTTATTCTCATCCCCTTCACATTCAATGAATTTATTTAACGCTTCGATGCAGGCATTTCGCTTCGGTTCCATTTCTTCTTGCAGTGCAAGTTGCTTCGCTTCAAGTTCCTCGATACGTTTTTGATTCATAATACCCACCTTTCTAAAATAATCAAAAAAACTAATCTAAATAGTTGCTTAGGTTACAATAAGCAGTATTTAACGCATTATACGTCGTTTTTACCGCTTCGGTTTCATTGTGCAATTCTTGAAATTTTTCCGTGGCTTCATTCGTGATGTCAATTAAATCAATATACTTTTTTGACAAATCACACTCCGGAGAAATCTGGGATTTTGACATCATTTTCTGATGCCCAGCATCAAGATCAGCTTTCTCGGCTTTTAATGCCTCAAGCTTTTCCTCTACCGATTCTCGTTCAGATTTTGGGGGATTCGTTCGACTGAAGTCGTGCTTATTTCGATAGTCTGTCGTCGAATCGATAAACTTTAATCTACGAGTTAATCTTAAGATTTCATCCTCGATTTGATCAGAACGTTGCTGATAATCCAGCTGCTCTATCAATTTTTCTTGCAGAAAATCTCGATTTTTCTTCTTTAGCTCTAGCAGGGCAGAAAAACAGGTTCGCTCCGCTTCTTCAGCATTTGCTAAGTTTTGGTAAGCCGTTTTCGATAAAGCTTCTAATTCCGTTTGCCGCGGCGCCAAAGTCTCCAGTTGAAGTTTTAGCTCCTCTTGTAATTCTTTAATACGCTGATTTGCATCTGACATTTTTTTACACCAACCTTTCTGTGAAAGAACTAGCCGAATCTTCGGCCCCAACACTAATATTATGCCATGAAAACTGATATTTGTAAATGTGTT
>JABCPJ020000010.1 GCA_013333135.2 Candidatus Saccharimonadota bacterium | reverse complement strand
TGGATCAAGTGAAATATCTGGTGATTACGGCAGTGCTGTTATTTTTTGAGACTAGAGTGAATTTGGTGGAAGTAGAAAAAGCTAAAAGACCTACGGGGATTTGGCGAATATTGGACGCTATAGCGAAACAACTACCGGTGATTTTGTTGGTTTTGGGATTATCCTTGAACTTACTACTGGCGGTGTCGGCAGGACATTCAAGTTTGGCGTATTGTCAGTTGGGAGCCTGTAGGTGGCTGAGACTCGGGCCAATTACGATTCAGGTGTCGGATTTTTTGAAGTTAGGAGTGATGCTTTATCTCGCAAAGATTACCGCAGATTTTCAGGCGAGGGGTGGATTTTTGGAAGAAGCTGGCAGAACGACGGCACTCGGAATGTTGATGCAGCTTTTGATGGATTCATATGCGAGAATCAAAGGCAGAAAAGAGAGGGATGGGGTGAATCTAAAGAGTCAGGCGGATGTTTCGGGGCGTACGGCTTTTTCTGATCAGGTGAATTTCAGTGGTAATAACTATGGTTTTAATCAGGGCTTTAATACGGCGGGAAATTCTGCGCGAGTGAATGGACAGGGTAATAGTCTGATGAGTGGTGTAGCCAAAATATTAGCTCGTGGTCAGGCTTCCGGCTGGGCGAGTGGGGAGATTTTAAGAAAAAGTTATCAATTTTATGCGAAATTTTTTGGTGTTTTAGGTATTTCACTATTTTTGATTGTGGTATCTCAGAAAGACTTGGGTTCGGCGGTACCACTCGGGGTGATTGCGCTGACGATTTTATTTGTGGCGGGGATTAAGATTTGGAAAATTATGATTTTGTTTGCGGTGATTTTGGCGCTGGGTGTGGGAATGATTTTGTCTTCACCGCACCGTCGTGAACGTTTGTTTACTTTTACGGGTAAGGGTGATGCGACAACAGATTATCATATTGAAAATGCGCTAATCACGGTGGGGTCTGGGGGACTGCTCGGAGTGGGAATCGGGAATAATGTGCAGACGGCGGGATATTTGCCGGAGTCAATTACCGACTCGATGTTCGCGGTGGTTTCCGAAATGTGGGGATTTGTCGGGGCGGTGGCTGTAATTGGACTTTACGTACATTTATTCATGGAAATTCTAAAAGTGGCGAACACTTCGGAAAACCTCTATTTTAGATTGGTGACAATGGGGGTGTTTGCTTGGTTATTTTCACAGGTGGCGGTAAATATTAGTGCGATGATTGCATTGATTCCGCTGACTGGCATTACTTTGCCGTTACTTTCGAAAGGTGGAACGAGCCTTCTGATAACGTGTTTTGGATTAGGGCTAGTAATCAATATTTCGCGGTTTACTTCGAGGACGGAAATTTCAGATGATGAGCGAAATGAGGAAATTAAAAATAATTTAAGAGTAAGTAGAAGCAGTAGACTGGGAGGAAGAAGATGAAAATTTTAGTAGTAGGCGGCGGATCGGGCGGACATATTACTCCAGCGATGTCGGTGGTGCAAGAAATTTTGAAAATGAAGCCGAAGAGCAAAATCGAATTCTGGACCGATGCGAAATACTATAAGAATGTAGTGAAACTCGCGAATGAGGCAAAGCTGGCTTGGGGCGGCGAAGAAGAGACGGGAGTGAAATTATACTTACGTGTGCGTAAGGTTTTTGCCGGAAAATTTCATCGTTATCATGGTTTGAAATTGTCAGATTATTTTGATAATCATGCGAAAACTTTCTTCGATGTAGTGTACGGAAATATCGCGGGGGCTTTTGGGTTTGCTATGGGTTTTCTTCAAACTTTGTGGCGTTTTAGTCGAAAAGAAAATCGTCCGGATGTGATTTTTTTGAAAGGTGGATTCGTGGGGCTACCGGTCGGAATCGTGGCGGGAATTTTTAAGATTCCATATTTGATTCACGAATCGGACGCAACGATGGGACTAGCGAATCGAATTTTGAGTAAAAAAGCGAAAATTATTGCCATGGGTACGCCGGTGGAGAAAGAGGACTCACGTTATGTGTTCGTGGGGATTCCAGTGGGGAAGGAATTCGAAAAAGTGGCGGAGAGCAAAAAGAGGCGCCTAAAAAGAGAATTAGGGTTTGATCCGGAGCGAAATTTAGTGATCGTGACGGGTGGCTCGCAAGGTTCGATGCATATTAATCAGGCGGTGCGGGAGATTTTGCCAGAACTTTTGAAATACACGTCGGTGGGATTGGTGTCTGGTCGTAAGCATTACGAGGATATGATTGATCTAAAGAAATACGAAACTTGGGAAAAAGGTAAATTGACTTCGGAATTTCGGATGTGGAATTTTTCGCCAGTGATGCATGAAATTTTAGGGGCAGGAGATATTGTGGTGTCGCGGGCGGGGGCAACTACGATGGCAGAATTAGCTAGTCTGGGTAAACCAACGATTTTGGTGCCGTTTGAAAAATTGCCGGGCGGACATCAGGTGAAAAATGCGGAAAAATTGGTGCGTGATGAGGCGGTAGAAATGATTTTGGATCGCGAAATGGAGATGGCTCCAGAAAAACTATTGAAAAAGATTTTAAATTTGCTAAAAAATAGTGAAAAGCAAGCTAAGTTAGTGATGAATTTCAAGAAATATGCGAAATTAGATGCGAGTGAGACGCTTGCGAAATTGGTGCTGGGCTTGAAGAAATAAGATTGAAAATAGGATTTGAAAGAATTAGGATCAAAATAGGTTTTGAAAATAAAAAGGCGATAAAAAGTGAGAATTAATAAGACGATTGCCTCGAAACGGGAAGAAGTGATTCTGGAGTCGACGAGGATTAAGGAAGAAAAAAGGCGAAAACGTAAAAAAGTAATGCGTTTCGTGGGGCTGAGTACGGCGCTGGCGCTGGGGACGGCAGGC
>JABCPJ020000009.1 GCA_013333135.2 Candidatus Saccharimonadota bacterium | reverse complement strand
TGAATTTAATACAAAACAAATATATGGACTATTTAACTCAATAAAGCCTCCACCAGAATCAGTATTTGCGACATGCGCAACGGAAACAGCCCTAACAAAATTTAAAAATTTATTTTTATCCTTTAGATATAATACCTGTTTTGGTTCCTCGCAATTTATATTTTTTTATTAGGAATATTATCTAGTATATTTTTAAACGTTTCAAAAGACTTTTTAAAAAATGCAGGCCTTGGGTCGTGTAGATTAATATTTTTAAATTGAGCTATCTGTTTTAAACAATCATTAAAATTAAAAAAATACATAAAAAAATAATAGACAATCAGATTCATTAAATTTTTTATAGTTATCAATATTATCTATTATTGAAAGAAAAAATAATAACTGATTAAGCCAAGCAAAATAAGCTACATTTTTAACACCTTTAACATCTATATTGTCTTTAATATCTTTAATATCTTTATTAATAAAGATTTCCAAGATTGAAATTATTTCACTATAAATCACTGAAGGGTCTATAAGTAAATTTTTATTAATATCATGTAAAAAATCAACACGCGTCAACATAGTATTAATATATTACAATTTAAAACAAGTCACAACAAAAATGTCAGCCGTTCAATAATTAATAACATGTCATCAATATGCAGTAGTATAATATAACTTATGACAGATACCACTATCACTAAACTCCACCCCATCCGTCTGATTTTTCAGATTCTTGCATTTTTATCCACCTGTACAGTCTTTTATTTTTTATATCAAACAAAAATTCTACCAGCGCACTTCTTCAGTCTTCTTGCTTTCATAACCTTTTTAATTATTACCACCCTAATCTTTTTTAGTCACCGCCATAAGTTCGCAGCTATCATCTTAAGCATTATTATTTTCATTAATATCATCCTCTTTTTTCTTCTCTTCAAATACAACGACTATTTCTCCAAAATTGGTCAAAATGAAACCTATTTTGAAAAATACAGCCTCGTCACACTGAAAAATTCTGACCTCACAAAAAACACCGCAAATACTATTGCGTCACTCGGACTTTTAACTAGCGACCCCTATTTTGAAACCGTCAAGCAGTATCTCACGTCCGCAGAGAGTAACCGCCCAGACCTCCTAAAAAAACCTCTCGAAGAGACCAGCCTCAAGGCCTATGACAACCTCCTCGCCCTCACCACCGCGCTCACTAACCCTAAAACCGCCAACGACAAACTCCAGGCCATCTTTCTTGGACACACTTATCTCGACGCTTTGAGAGATAATAACGAGGCCATTTATAATCAACTTCAAATTCTTGCCGACGTCGAAATTAAAGTCACCCCTAAACACGTCGAGACCACCACTCACGCTTCACTCGATACACCTTTCACCATTTACCTCAGTGGTATCGATAATCGTGATCACACCCTGCCTTTTGCCGCCCGCTCCGACGTTAATCTCATCATAGTTGTGAATCCCGCCAAGCATAAAATTCTCCTCCTTAATACTCCCCGTGATTTTTATGTCCCTCTCGCCATGAATGGCAAACTCGACAAACTAACCCATGCCGGCCTTTATGGCGTCAATGAATCTATTCATACTCTCGAGAATTTTTACGGCATTAAATTCAATTACTACGCCCGGATTAATTTCGATGCCACTTCCACCATTATTGATCAGCTCGGCGGTGTCGATATTCATATTCCTTACGTCGTGAACACTTATCATGGCCATCGTCACTATGAGCCAGGGAATTATCACCTCAATGGTGACGAAGCCTTAGATTTTGCCAGAGAGCGCGTCTCAATTAGTTGGGCTGGTGGCGATCGCGAGCGTGGTCGTAATCAAGAAAAAATTATCACCGCTCTTCTTCAAAAACTTCAGCAAGACAAAACCAATCTCACTAAGCTAGATCAAATTTTCAATTCTATCGCTAAAAATGTTCAGACCAATTTTACGCCTGACAATCTCAAATATCTCGTCCAGAAACAACTGACAAATTTCTCCAACTGGCAAATTGAATCTATCGATGTCGATGGTAAGGCCGACATCACTTCGACATACACTTATCCCGAACCAAAGCACTTCGTTTGGCATCCATACCAAGACACTGTCGATAAAGCCAAAGCTAAGCTCCAAGAATATCTCACGCAGTAATCTAATTCCAGTTCCAAGAACATCTCACAGAATAGTCTAATTCCAATTCCAAGAATATCCCACGAAATGATAAAATAATCCTAATGACAATCAAAATTCACCGACTTATTCTACCCACACTGCTTATTTTTCAGATGTGCTTCATTTTTATTATGTCCTCCTTCGGACACAATTCTTCCGACGCCCAAAGCAATCTTTTCGTTGATTTTATCGCCCAAAATTTTCCGCACGTGCGTCACGGTCTAGAGAATAACCTAATCAGTCTCAGCACTCTAATTTTTCTGGTGCGAAAAACCGCCCACTTCACCGAATATGCGATTTTAGGCGCTTTATTTTATCTTAATGTTATTCAACTTCCAAAGCTCAATCGTTACCCTAAAAAGATTCTCCTACCTATCTTTTTCAGCTTCCTTTACGCCTGCACCGACGAAATTCACCAAATCTTCGTCCCCGGTCGCTCTGCTCAGTTTCGAGATATTTTAATCGACACCCTCGGTGCGAGCTTTGGCTGTCTCTTAATTCACGCTCTTTTGACTTTATTCACTAAACTAAAATCAAATTCAAAAACCCAAAACCAGAGCCCCAGCCAAATCTCGACTAGTCCCCAAACCAAAAACTAAATAAAATCCAAATCAGCCTAAGCCGTATAGTAACTATAGTAGCCGTTCTTTTTGCCACTACGCTTATCGACCACCTGATTCAAAATCACCCCCGGCATATTAATCTCAATCGCTTCCAGCGCGCGTTTCGAATTCTGTAAATCTTCAATCGTGGTCTCGTTCGCCGCACAAACTAAAATCACCCGATCTGCCCGCTTCGCCAAAATCAAAGAGTCTGAAATTCCTTCGATCGGCGTACCATCGATTAACACATAGTCATAATGTTTCTTCACCTCATCAAGCAACATCTCCATCTTCTTCGATTCTAGAAGCTCACTTGGATTTGGTGGCACCACACCACGCGTGATCACTTCGAGGTTTTTTACATTAGTCTTCAGTGCATATTGACGTAATTTCTTTAAGTCCCCCTCCGCCAAAATATTCGAAAGACCAAACTGATTACTCAGTTCAAAAATTTCATGTTGACGACCCAGGCGCATATCACAGTCAATCAAAAGTACCTTCTTATTAGTTTTCGCAAAAGCCACCGCCAAGTTTGCCACAATAAAACTCTTACCTTCATGTGCCCTCGAACTACAAAACAGCACTGTATTCGAATTCTGATTATTTAATGAGAAATACAAGCTAGTACGAATGGTGCGAAAATCTTCCGCCACCGACATCTTCGGATTATCGCGTAAGACCAACTCTGAATCTTCATTCACTTCCACCTTCTCCACCTCTTCCACATTGGCGATTTCCGCTTCTTTTTCTGCCGCAATCTTCTCTTGTTCTAGCGCAATTTTTTCTTGAATCGCTTTTTCTTCGGCGATAATCTTACGCCCTACCGCCTTAATCTCGACAAAAGGTCTCTCCAGCGTGCCCTTCGCTTTTTCAGCTTCTTCAATAGCTTTCTTCGCTGCCTCTTCGGCTGCTTTTTCGGCTGCCTCCTGTTCCGCCTTCACCTGCAATTCAGCTTCTTTTTCTGCTTCCTTTTGTTTCAATTTCTCGAGTTTTTGCTGTTCTTTTGCTTCTTTTTTCAAACGCTTCGCTTCGAGCTTAGCCAGCTTCGCTTCCAACTTTTTACGCTTTTTCTTCTGTTTTTCTGTTTCTAATTTGTGCACCTTGCCAAAAATTGGCAACTTGAAAATTTCCTCAATCTGCTCCGTGGTTTTAATCGTGCGATCGAAGTAAAACAGTACCAAAATAATCCCAAAACCCAGCACCATACCAGCCGCCATATAAATAATTTCTTGTTTCACCACATCAATATTGTATGGACCCCTCGGCTCCACCGCATGATCGAGGATATTCACGCTTGTATCATTGTAAATCTGCGAAATTTCTTCCTTAAAAATATCCGCCACCCAGTTCGCAACCTCATAACTTCGATAAGCATTCGCATCCACCACTGAAATACTAATAATCTCCGTATTTTTCAAAGAAGAAACATTAATCTTCGCACTCAGAGCCTCATAAGATTCCTTCAAGTTATTTTCTTCAATCACCCGGTCGAGCACACGATGCGATTTCACCACCTCTGTATAAGTCTCAATCAAATTCTTATTCGCGGTAATTTCACTCTGCACCGTAGTCTTCGATTTGTCCGAACTCAAAATAATCGTCGCCCGTGATTTATATTCTGGCTTTTGCACCAAAACTATATAAGCAGAACCCGCCGAAACACAAAGAATCACCATCGCAAAAAATAACAGCAGGTGTTTCCTAAAGTAAATTAACAAGTCTCTCAAGTTAATCTCTTCCATATCAAATATTATAATATGGTAAGACTCATCCGTAAATAGTCTAAATATATTTCACCACAAAACGCAAATGGTTATTTTTGTAGTTTTCATTTTTAAAATTAAACTTTAAAATATTTTTATATCAAAAAAACGGGGGCTCGCCCCGTCGTCAGGTGGACCCAGGTCTAATGACCAGCCCAGTACCTATATTATAGTATGTAAGCGTAAAAATAAGTAAATAAAATCTTGTATTTTTTACCACTTGGAGTTATAATTAAAACATCATTACGCCGGACTAGCCTAAGGTTTCGACCGACCGCAAATGCCGGCATTTTTGATGGTTAATTTTTTTGTATCATCTTAGCAATACGTTTGAGTGGTAAGATATAAGAAGCTAATGGCTGGAAAAGTGAAGAATAAAACTTAGTCGGTGTAATAATTCTTTCCAGTTTGCCTTTTCCCGCGAGATAATTAAACAAGCAAGTAAAATCACCATCCGAGGTAAAGACGATAGCTTTATAGTAATTATCATACTCTATAGCAGCAGCGTGCAAAACTAGTTCAGCATCGACATTACCCTTCATCTGACGCTTGCCGCTCTCATGATAAATAACTGTTGGTTTATGAATAAGTGTAAAGCCTGCGTCCACCAAACGACTATACGTATAAGTTCTATCCGGATCATAGCCGATAAAGATAAACGCTTTCTTTGCGTTAAACTTATGAGTAAGATAGAGACGTAACTTACGATAATCTAACTCAATTCCTTGCGACTTTGCGCCGAGATGCAGATTATTGCCGTCGATGAAGACATAGGTGATAGTATTTTGCATTTTTTTGGATTCCATTTGCCTTTATTATACCGAATAAAACTAATTTGCCCCAGAAAATATTAGGATATTTTATATAATAATTTACAGTGCAAAAACAAAAAACAACCTAACGGCTGTTCATTCTGGTGGAGCATATGAGACTCGAACTCATGACCTCTTCAATGCCATTGAAGCGCTCTAGCCAACTGAGCTAATGCCCCAAACATCTTGCGATAGAGTAATTATATCAAACCTCTAACTTTTTTGTCAATTTTAAGGTATAATAAATAGCAGAATTAAAGGGAATTGATATCTATGTACTAATTTTTTCAGTTTATTAACGTGATTTATTTAATACACATCTAATTTAACATGGAGAAATTATGTCAGGTATCATCTTTTCATTGATTGATCAAGAAAAAATCCGCCAACAAAAAGGCCTCGAACTCATTCCGAGCGAAAACTATGTTTCCGCCGACGTCTTAAAAGCTATGGGCACCGTTCTTACTAACAAATATTCCGAAGGTTACCCATCTTTCCAAGATCTAGAAAACTATAATCCAGCCGATGAATCAAACATCGTCGCCGACCTACCAAATTATCGTTATTATGGCGGTCAAACCAACATCGATAAAATCGAACGCCTCGCTATCGCCCGTGCGATGAAACTTTTTCACGCCGATCACGCCAACGTCCAGCCCCACTCTGGTGCCAATGCTAATGAAGCAGTTTATTTTGCCTGGTGTAAACCTGGTGACAAAATTTTAGCTATGAACCTCGGCCACGGTGGTCATCTCACCCACGGCTCTCCAGTCACTCGCTCCGCTAAAATTTATAACTTTATCAATTACGGCGTCACCCCAGAAGGCGACCTCGATTACGACGAAATTGAACGCCTCGCCGAAACTGAACGTCCAAAGATTATCCTCATCGGCTACTCTGCTTTCATGAAAATTCCTGATTTTGCCCGCATTGCCAAAATTGGTCAAAAAATCGGCGCGCTCCTCATGGCTGATATGGCACACGTCGCCGGCCTCATCGCTGGCGGGGTTCATCCAAATCCTCTCGATTACGGTTTTCACGTCATGACTACTACCACCCATAAAACTCTTCGCGGTCCTCGCGGTGGTCTCATTCTTTCCAAAGGCAATGTCGCTTCACCTCTGAAAAAACCTGAACACACTCTCGAAAACATCCCGATTCTCATCGACCGCGCAGTCTTTCCAGGTACCCAAGGCGGCCCACTCGAGCACATTATTGCCGCTAAAGCCGTCGCTTTTAAGGAAGCTCTCTCGGATGACTTCAAACAATATTCCGCCAAAGTGATCGAAAACGCCAAGGCTCTCGCCAAAGCTCTTCAAGATCACGGTTTTATCCTCCAAGGTAATGGCACCGATAATCATCTCATCCTCGTCAACGTCAAAAAGAATTTCGGCATCGATGGTAAATTCTATGAACGCGCTCTCGACCTAGTCGGACTCACTCTAAACGCCAACGCCGTCCCAGAAGATACTTCCGCCGCCTTCCGTCCATCCGGCGTCCGCCTCGGCACCCCAGCCATCACCACCCGCGGTATGGGATCCCCTGAAATGCAGCAAATCGCCGATTGGATGAAACAGGTCATGGATATCTGTCTATCCGTAAAATCCGAAGAGAATCTCTCTACCGCCGAACTCCAGCTGGCCGAAATCCGCCGTCAAGTCGAAACTCTCGCCACAAAATTCCCAGTCCCCGGCATTAGTTAAACACGCGTCACCAAAATTTATAAAAATCACCACAGCAATAATCCAAGCCAAAACCGTCCGAACAAAATCGTAAAAGTGTATAATATATCTAATCATGGAGGTAAAATGAAATTAGAAATCAAAAATCTCACCAAAAAATTTGGTGACAAAAAAGTCCTAAAAGACCTCAACTTCACCGTCGAAAGTGGCAAGGCTTTTGGCTTGCTCGGCCGTAATGGCGCCGGTAAAACCACCACTATCCGCATTCTTATGCAAGTTTTTCAGCCAACTTCCGGCAAGGTTCTCCTCTACGGCAAGCCAATCGATTATTCCAAGGTTAGCCTCGGCTACCTCCCAGAAGAACGTGGCCTCTACCCAAACGACAAAATCGTCGACCAATTAATCTATTTAGCCGCGCTTAAAGGCGTCGATAAAAAAACCGCCACCGCATCAATCGATTACTGGCTAGATTTTCTCCAAATGACCGATTATAAAAATGCCAAACTTAAAACTCTTTCCAAAGGTAATCAGCAAAAAATCCAGCTCATTTCCTGTATTGTTCACAACCCAGATATTGTGATTTTCGATGAACCATTTTCCGGTCTCGATCCAGTCAACTCTCAGCTTCTCGAAGAGGTAGTGCGCGAACAAATCAAACGCGGCAAAATTGTCATCTTCTCTAGCCACCAGATGGATTACGTTTCTGAATTCTGTGACGATATCCTGATTTTGAAGGAAGGTGAAATTAAACTTCAAGGCAATCTCCGCCAAATTCTCAAAAATCATCGCAAAAATAAACTCCTCATCAAATCCGATGAGGTCGAAAAAATCCATGCTGCTCTTCCAGAACAAACCGAGATTTTGCGTGAAGGCGAATTGGTTTATCGCCTGAAAAAAGACGAAGACCGCGCCAAAACCATGAGTGACCTTATCAAAAAATATCCGATCGACCAAATTGGCGACCTCGAATCAACTCTAAAAGATATCTTTATCGAATATGCGGAATAGAAAGGGAAGTATGCAACAATTTTTCACCGTTTTCAAATATGAATTTAAGAAAATCGTACTCAGCAAGGGCTATCTTATCTCCACTGGCATCATGGCCATTATTCTCGCCGGCGTTTTCTTCTTACCTCAACTGATTTCCGACCTAAAACTTTTTAATTCCGATAATAATACTCCGGTCGCTCTAATCAAAACCGACTATACTAAATCCGAAACTCTCGTCCAGACTATCCACGCCGCTCTCCCAGATTACGAAGTCAAGCTTACTGACAAGTCGACCGAGGAAGCCAAGCAAGAAGTGATTGACGACAAGGCTAAATTCTTCATTGAAGCCAATCATAATCTCACGGAAGTTACCGAATATTCCAAGATTGGCTTTAGCGATGCTAGCATTCGCGAGGTCCAATCCATCGATGCTATCGTCAAGAATCTACGTCAATCCGACCTACTCGCTGAGCAAAATCTTGCACCAGCCGCCATTACTAAGGTCTTAAATCCTGATGTCAAAATCAATCTCGAAACCGTCAATAAAAACGGCGCCGCCTCTGTGATTTACACCTTTGTCCTCATCTACGCTCTCTACATGGCTATTACTTTCTATGGCTCTCACGTCATGAATAGCGTAGTCACCGAAAAAACTTCTCGCGCCATGGAAGTTCTCGCCACTTCAGTCAAGCCAAATGCCTTACTCTTCGGCAAAATCATTTCTACCAGCCTCGCCGGCCTCATCCAAATCGCCGCCATCATCATCGAGGCTTTCATTTGTGTGAAAATTTCCTCCGCCAATAACTCTAGCTTCCCAGTCAACCAAATCATTTCCAATATCCCGACTCAAATTCTTATCTACATGCTAGTCTTCTTCCTGCTTGGCTTCCTCATCTATTCTTTCCTCTACGGCGCCTTCGCCTCTACCGTATCCAAGATCGACGAGCTCGGCTCTGCAATCATGCCGGTCCAGATTATCATCGTCTTCACTTTCATCGTCACAATGTCTACCATCAATTCCGGCAATGCCGATACCCCATTCAATGTCTTCCTCTCCTACTTCCCATTCACCGCACCGATGATGATGTTTACTCGCGCCATTATTTCCAATATTTCGACCCTGGAAATTATCCTTTCAATCCTGGTATTGATCGTCAGTACCTACTTTATCGGCTGGCTTTCCGCCCGTATTTACCGCGTCGGCATCCTGATGTATGGCGAAAAACCAAACTTTATCAAGCTCATGGCTGCTATTTTCAAGAAACAATAAAACTAAACAAAAAACGAGATTACATGTCTCGTTTTTTCTTGTACTTCAAAAATCAAATTAAAAATAAAATATGTCTTCGAATTTTTTATCTAATGCCACGCAAAGCACTAATGCCAATTTTGCCGTAGGGTTAAATTGCCCAGTTTCAATCGAGCTAATTGTATTTCTAGATACACCTACCAAATCCGCTAATTGAGCCTGTGAAAAACCTTTTTTATTCCGCACCTCTTTCAAATTATTTTTTAAGATTAATTTATCACCCATAAATAGACTCTTACTCTAGCAAAAGAATAGAAACCAGCCACTAAGAATCAGTAGTACCAAAGCTATGGCTAATTCATGTTTTTTCTTCAAATAAATAAATCTCACCAATAACATCGTCGCGTCCATCGCAAAAAAGATAATCCATGAGTCGTTATTAATCTTTCTCATCAAAATCGATTCAAGCAAGGGAAGACAAATACACAGAAGCCCACCCACGACACTTGCCATATATCCAGCTCGATATAAGGCGTCACGCTCCATCTCATCAAGTTTTTTATTCTCTTTACGGCTTTTATCTAAAATTTCGTTTTTATTCATATAATCTCTCCGTTATCTTGCCAAGTATACTTGGTATAACTCGATTATATCGTTGCCAAGTTTTCTTGTCAACTACATTTAGACACTATTTTAAATTAAAGATTGAAGAAAACTCCTGAACAGATTATAATTAAGTAGTCGGGGCATTAGTTCAGCTGATAGAATGCATCATTCGCATTGATGAGGTCGGGGGTTTGAATCCCCCATGCTCCACCAACAAGTACTTAAAGCAACCTTAACAGGTTGTTTTTTATATTTAAAACCACCAGCTAAGGTGGTTCTTTTTTCTTTCAAATGGGGAACAAAAAATAACATTAGTTGACAAACTAACCGTATTTAGATTAGAATCCAATAAAAGAGACCATTCGCTAGGTTTTGTTCCTAGGACAAGAGGGTCTCTTTTATCTATATCTTTTATTGACAAAATCCCAATCTGGCCATAATATATAACCAAAAGCTCGACCATCGTATGTTTTGGGCAGGGAGCTTTTTATCTCCCCCCCGTTATTGTTACGGGACTAGGGAGATTTTTTCTACTTCAAATTCTAATTTATCTATATTACAATCCCTTTATGAACCACAAACTCTTTATCGCGAAACTTGATTTTAAGCCAGAATTAAATCGCCACCAAGATCTTTCAATCTTATTATCAAAAGACCTCAGCCTTCCCACGGCAAAATCGCTCACCAAATTCCATGAAATCTTCAACAACCAACTCAAACTCGGAAAAATATTTTTTGAAACTCCAGACACCAAATATTATTTTGCAATCATCACACCAAAACAGGTTTCAGAAGGTTACTCTTTTTATAAAATCTCAACTCTACCTGAAGAATTAACCCCAGATTACAAAATCATTCTTAAGGCCATTAAAATCCTTGGTTACGAATTTTAATAAAAAGGCAATCACTCAAATTCAGATAAAGACCTATAATATAACCATGATCTTCTACATCAAATCACAAAACGCTAACTATACCCATATTCATGCCTATGCTTTTTATGATTTATTTTTGAGTGAAATAAAAAGACAAAATCTGACGGATCCTGATTTTCAAATTAACGTCGACATCGATGGCAATATCGCCACCTGGACCCTCGACACCACAAATTCAAAAATTCTAAATCTTTTTCAAAATCTAACCACCCACCAGAGTTTTACTGACCATCAAATCAGTGACGCTATTGCTAAAATTTGCCACAAGAATAATCTAAAATCACACCTAAAAAACCTCAATCTCCTAAAATCCGAGCTAAATCACATCGAATTCCAAACTGAAAAACCCGAAATCTCTGACGACTCCCCAACTTCAGACGCTATAGACTTCATCAAACCTCGCACCTAACCCAGAAAATCCTGCTATAATAGATGTATGAAAACAATCTTGACCGGTATTCGCATTAACTCCGACCTTACCATCGGGAATTTTCTCGGCGCCATGCTCCCTATGGTTCGCCTCGCCAACCGTTATTCTAGCACCCATCACGTCAATATTTTCGTCCCCGACCTCCACTCTATCATTAGTGAAACTGACGGCGACCTTCAATCCAACATGCTCCGCACCATCCGTTATTATCTCGCTGCCGGACTCAAATTGAACGAAAATGTGCATTTTTATCGTCAATCTTACGTGCCAGCCCACACCGAACTCGCTTGGATTTTGAATTGCCATACCTCTATGGGCGAAGCTCTCCGTATGACTCAATACAAGGACAAAAGCCATAATGGCAATCTTTCCACTAATGTCGGGATTTTTGATTATCCAATTCTCATGGCCGCCGATATCCTACTTTATAGCGCCAATTACGTGCCAGTCGGGGAAGACCAATTCCAACACATCGAACTTACTCGCAACATCGCCGAGCGTTTCAATCATAAATACGGTGAAATTTTCACTATTCCGGAAAATACCGAAAACCAAGTCAAATTCATGTACGGCGACACTCAATCTTTTGCGCTACGTATTCGCGACTTGATGAATCCAGAGAAGAAAATGAGCAAATCCGCCGATTCTGATAACAGCAAAATTATGCTCGCCGATCTTCCAGAACGCATCCGCAAGAAAATCATGTCCGCCACCACCGACTCGCTTGCTGATATTAATTTCGATTTCAAAACCCAGCCAGGCATTTCCAATCTCTTGCAAATCCTCGCCGCCATTACCGATACTTCTCTTCGTGATCTCATTACTTCCTGGGAACATCGCTCACAATATGGTGAACTCAAAAAACTCGTTGCCGAACGCCTAGTCGAGCACATTTCGAATTTCCAAGCCAAAGTTCAAAATATTTCAGATGAAGAAATCTACCAACTTCTCGAAGAGGGCGAAAAATACGCCAACCAAATCGCCAACCAAAAACTCCTCGAAGTCCAAAAAGCCGTCGGCCTGCGCTAAATATTTTTAAATCCAACACACCGCGCAAATATTAAAGTGTTTTAAATTTCCAAAATCTCAACCTGTATTAATTAAGGAGAAAAAATGAGTCGAGAATTAGAATTAGAACTTACCTTCCTTGCCAAAGAAATCCCAGAGGGAATTAAAGATGTCGTTCCGACTCGTATTACCGATGTTTATATTCCAGACACTGCTAAGCACTCACATCTTCGCTTGAGAAAACGCGGTGATCTATATGAAATTACCAAGAAAACTCCCGTCAAAGATGGTGACGCTTCTGAACAAATCGAACAAACCATACCCCTTACAAAAGATGAGTTCGAAGCCCTCATTAGCTGTAGCCAGAAGCGCGTTTCTAAAGATCGCTACAATATCATAATCGAAGGTCATAATGCCGAAGTGGATATTTTTCAAGACCAACTTAAAGGTTTAGTCCTCATTGATTTTGAATTCAAATCTATTTCCGAAAAATCCTCCTTCAAGACACCGAGTATCACCTTAGCTGATGTCACCCAAGAAAGTTTTACCGCCGGCGGCGTCTTAGCTGGCAAATCCTACCAAGACATCGAACCAGAATTAGCGCGTTTCAATTACCAAAAACTATAAAACATGCGAGTTAAAAATAATTACAATCAAACCCTTACAAACATTGGCGCTTCAGTACAAAAATATTTTGGTTTACCACAAAAACACTCAGGCCTACCATTAATGGATAAATTATTAGCCACGCACAATCCTCAAAACGTTGTAATTATTCTCTTGGACGGTCTAGGCTCTCGTATTCTCGAACGCACCTTACCCGAATCTGCTTTTCTTCGACAAAACTTAAAACAAGCTCTCACTACCGTTTTTCCAGCCACCACCGCCGCTGCCACCAGTTCAATTCGTACTGGTCTTAATCCTGTAGAGCATGGCTGGACTGGCTGGACCGCCTATATTCAGCCTATTGATAAAATTATTACCTTATTTTTGAATACTGAGAAGGGCAACGACGAAGCTATTTGTACCGACTATCTCGCAGTCAAACCACTTCTTGTATCTGAGACTATCCCCGATCAAATTAACCAATTTACCAAACACAAGGCATTGGAAATAATGCCTTTTGGTGATGACCCATATACAGGATTCGGGGAGATGATAGAAAGAATTAAAGACGAAGCGAGCCGACCTGGTAAAAAATATATCTATGCATATAGCGATGAGCCAGACGCCACCATGCACGAAAAGCGCCCTGACTCAAGCACAGTGAAAAAAATCATCAAAGAACAAAATGATCGGATCGCTGAGCTTTCAAAATCACTTCACGATACCCTTTTAATAGTTTTAGCTGACCATGGTCACATTAAAACTAAAACATTGTATCTCGAAAATTATCCAGATATTCTAGAGCTCATGACACATAAAACTTCCATTGATCAACGCGCCGCCGTTTATAAAATTAAACCAGGCAAAAAACAGGAATTTCGTCGTCGCTTCAACATGCATTTTGGTAATTTTTACACTTTATATAGCGCAAAAGAAGTCAGGGATAGTAAATTATTTGGAGACGGCCCTGAAAATATTCTTTTTGAGAGTATGTTGGGCGATTTTCTCGCTATCGCTAAAACCGATGTTGCTATTACGGCTCCTGGCGACCACTATCATGTATCTCATCACGCCGGCTACACAGATGATGAAATTCTAATACCCTTCATTGCCAAGTTTTTACCTTAAATACCCCACTAGGTTTACTTTTTATCGATATCCCTCTTTGTTGCTTAGTATTGCACTTGAGATGTTAACTCAGGGGCTTATTTTACAAAATCTATAAAAAATGTTATAATAAAATAGTATTTGGTTGATGAAACTTTAAATGTACATTACTAATTTGAAAGGGTGGTGATTATGTATGATAAGAAATCCAGAGTTGGATAGACTTAAATCAAGACAGCAGTCTCTTTTCGAACAAAAACAAGGTGCTTTTCGCATATTTAAGGATTTACAAAAGCAACTTAATATTGCCCATAGTGCTATGCAGACATGTTGGGATGAACGTGTTCGCGCAAGAGAGTGTATGAATCGTGAATTTGAGGCAATGCAGTCTGCATATTCATGTCGTGATTCTGTTTGGGATGAATATACGCAAATCCGAGATCGTAACAATTCCAAAATTGAGTCTTTGAAGCATGAGGCAGATATCGAACATCGTGCTATGCAGGAATGTTTCGACGATGCTAGCAGTGCATATCAATATGGTGATAAGTCTGAAGCTCCATATTATTCTCAACAAGGATATGAACATAGGGATCGTCGTAATGCATTAAATGCTGAAATATCAGAGCTTGCTCGTGAAATTAAACAAGCGAAAGCAAATGCTGAGGCGCTATCTCCTAAAACAGATTCCTCAGGATTTAATCGTGCGAAATCTTCTTTTGAACAGGCAAAATCTCGTCACGAATCTGCGCAGGCAGAGTTTAATGCATTAAAAAATCAGCTCTATTCAGTTAAGGATGATTTTGATCACCTCCAAGAACGATTTAAGCAGGCTCAGGCTGAATTTAATCGTAAACTTGAAGAGGTAAAATCAGAGCAAAATTCAAAGAAACATCAGGCTATCGATAAAGTCAATATGGCACTCATAAAGTCGAATACTCATTACCTCGGTACAATTTTTGGACAAGATGCTAAAGTTGTCCCGAAAAAAGACGGTAGTGGCAAAATCGATGTATATTTCGGAGGCTTGAATGCTGCAGGGGATGGAATAGGTCATGGTCATGCGACTATTGATGCGAATGGCAATGTTACCTACCTTAGAGATGCTTGGGCTACTGACAAGCATGACTACCTGATTGATGAAAATGCCGATAAAAAATATGGGGCAGGAACAGAAACACACAGATTTTAATTCATTTCTATCAACCAAATAGTTTAAAGGTCGACACCTGTTGTCGGCCTTTTCTTTTTATGTTATGGTATCAATATGTATTTATCGAAATCAGAACGAGAAAAAATCATTGCCGCGTATGACTGTGAAGGTCTCGTAGAAAGCGATCATTATCAAGTTGAACCTGATACCTGGGTCTATCTTTTTCGCGATAAAAATGAGAAAAAATATGTCTTAATTGATGCCGACTATCTCGATTTTGATTTCGAAGTCTATCCACATCTTTTAAAATTCAATGATGGCGAGTTTATAAAACTCGAATTCGTTCTTCAACGTGAAGTACCAGTCAAAAACAATGCTTCAAAAGAGCAGACATCTGGTACACTTTTATTTGAATATACCGACTAAAATCTTCTCATTACATCCATTAAGTCTTCAATTTTATTAACAGAGCCAAGAACAATTGATATCTCTATTTTGCTGCTTAATGTTGCACTTGAGATATTAACTCAGGCGTATGATTGACATATAACCATAAATGTTATATAATGTCGGCAGATTTGGTATACCCCGAATAACTTACACTTGCTATTCTGGTCATACCAGGATAGCCCTTTTTAGAAAGAGGTGAATTATGATTAAAAAAAGTATTGTAGCAATGTTGGCTGTAGCAGTTTTATCTTTATCAACTGTGAATGCATTTGCCGCTGAGGCTGGTGTTTTGGGTTTGAAGCCCAGTGCCAACCAAAGCGGACAAAGCTCCACCGATACTACTGCGAACAAGGAAGTTCAAAGTGATATTCAGTACGATACTGGCAAATACCAGTATCCCGCGCAGCAGCTAATCGCTGAAGGTCGCCAATTCAACAGATATAACTGGCGTCTCTACCAGCGTTTCGCTGATGGACAGTTTAACTACAAAGCTTGGGCTACTGATCTTGGGTATGTTGCAGTTGAGTATTCCGACAATAATGTTTCTACTGAGAACAATGTTGTAATTAGTAATTTCAATCTAAAAAACTGGAATGACCCATACGTAAATGGTCCATTCACATGGGATGATACGGGGAAAAAAATATTCCAAACAGACAATAATATAGTATTTCGGAAAAAAGTTTCAGATGAATCAATTATGAATCTAATTGGATTAGTGCCGGAACTCAGTATTGTAGTTACGTTTGATCCACAAGGTTGCTGGGAATACCATGAAAAAATCTATGCACCAATGTACTACATGAATGAGCGCTGGTATAAACATGCATATTTTAATGAAAAATGGTGGGAAGAAATAAGGGATGCATCGTTTATTAATAAAGAAAGTGCTACCTGGTGGAATGACAATATCGCTCACCCCAAGGACCCCATCCAAATATATTACCCAGAGAGACCCGACTTAAAACTTTATGTCTCCGGCTTCAATATGGATAGAGTTGCACAGCATAGTCACTACATCGACAATATTTATACCGATGATAATCCGAAGCTAATTGCCGAAAGGGCTAAAAAGCTTCAAGAATTCTATTTCAGTCTGCCTGAATTCATTAATACTACCATCTAATTCTCAAAAATCACTTCTTCAAATTCTATATAAAAACCACCTCCAAATGAGGTGGTTTTTTCTATTCCTTTTATGTTAAAATAAAATTATGAAACGGGTTATGGGTTTAAAAAACTACTTTATTAAACATAAGGTAGGGTGTTTATTCGCTCTATTATTTTTATTTATTATGGGATTCTCTTTAATCAAATTTCTTCCTATTTATGCCGTAACTAGACCTGGAGCTCCAGGTAAAAGTGAAGGTGGAACTGGAGATAAAAATGGCGATTGTTCTGGCACTATTTGTTATAGCATGTTTAAATCTTATGCCGGTGTTTCTTGGGTATTATATAACTTCGATAAAATGGGTATTCCAAAAAACGAACGTGACCATATCCCTTATTCACGTTTTTTAACCAACACAGACCCAACCTATCCAACCAATAATAGCCCTACCAAACTAAAACCTGGTGACAATGAAGTTTACGGTTGTGGCAAAAGTTCTGGTGTCTATATTTTTGTCTATAATTTCTATAATAAAAATTCTAGAAAAGCCACCGGGGCTGCGGCATTACCATTATTTTACAAGAATTATTTAAAGCACAAATCTAGCGCAAATTACAACTCCATGCAAGGAGCAGGTAATCGTAAAACAGATACTGAAGTTTGGAAAAATTACACATATGAAGATCGCGATGGTAAACCAGACCCAATCGAAGTTGAAAAATGGAATCGTGGCGATTTTTCTTGGTTCTGCACTAGAGACACTATTATTGAGGAGGATGATGATAAAAACAAACCAGAACCCCCATCCACAGCTACCAACACCACCTGTAGTCAGATTTCTGGAGTTGAAGGAATGTATTACAAGGGAACTACCGGCGCAGATACTGGCGTAATTAACCATTCCTACACTGGCTCCTTAGGTCATAATTCTTGGCAAAAAAATCTCAAAGGTAAAAATTTCGTCCTCGCAAGACCGGGCGATCGTGTGCAATTTTATGAAACTTTTTGTTTTCCAGTTCAACAAGTCGGACGGCAAACCAAAAATCAGCAAGTCAAATACGCCGAAGCTCCACCAGCTAGTCAATTCGAGATTTTTGCCGAAAAAAATGGCGGCAGAAATAACAATTATCTTTTTGGTGATTCACCAGTTCACGATGGACAGATTCACTCCATCAATAATAGTAGCGCAAGACCAGTAACCGGAAGTGGCATTACCGCCGAAGATTATGGATTCACCGCACTTTCGCCTACCCAAAAAGCTTCCTCTAACTATTCCTGTGATACTCGTTATTATAAAATCAATACACCTAAACTTACAGTTGGCTATCAAATACCTGGATTCCTCGATTATCAATCCGGTTGTGATTCTGCCGCCAAGACTGGGAACACCACGGAAGTTGGCACTGTAATTTCTCAAGGTATTCGCTATAACAATCTTCGTGCTTGGTATCATGAATACACCACCTGGGAAAAAGAAAATAAACAAGTCAACCATTATCAAAATGATTCCTATGAAAGTGCTGTAGATGGCGGGAGTTTGGGTTCGTGGGGTCATCAGACAAATCTCAAAAAAAGGAGACCTGTACCCGGCTCGAAATGTACGCCAACCCCTAATGGATGCAGTAGGCCAAAAGAAGATTATTATATTAGAAAATACATTGACGATACCGTCTCCACCCGCTCCGACGGCCAAGATACCTACCTTGAGAAAAAATCCTCTGTCTACACCCCATATAATTTCAATACTTCTATCCATAGCTATATCGAATCTTCCGAAGGCGGCGTCGGCTTCATCGGTAGTAAAATCAACATTAGCGCCAATTACGGCGTCACCCCTCGTACTAATGAACTAATTTCTAAAACCCCATACGCTACCCATACTCGCCCTGATCAAACCGTCAAAATTTACGAAATGATCGTCGATGAGAATTATCCAGAATCTAGGCTTCAAGAAGAAACTCGCGCCAGTAATACTATCTGTAGTGGCACCGAACAATGTAATCTAGTCGACGAATTTTCAAGAACCATAAACACAAGCGGTAATTTTTCCGGTGAAAAAAATAATACTGAGTTATACGAACGTACCATCCCAGACAATCTCCCTGGCGCTGGCCTTGGTAAAAAATATTGCACCCGCTCTGTCATCTGGCCAGCCGCTTCTCACGACTCAGCCGAAAATACCATTGAAAATAACACCAGTGGCTCCGCGATGAATGGCGGCAATAATCAATATCATATTTCCGCTGCCTCCTGCGTCACACTTGCCAAGAAGCCAAATTTCCAAGTTCTCGGTGGCGGAATTTACACCAATGGCTCCATTATTACCTCAGTTTCCAATAAAGCCGTCGGTGGTGGTCTCGGCGCCTACCCATCTGCTGCCACTAAACTTTTCGGTTCTTGGACGGAATTTAGCGCACTAGCTGCCGGCAAAGTTAACGGCTTTGGCACTGGCGCTATTCAAGGCTACGAAGAATATTACAACTTTAATCTGCCAAATGGTGGCGCAGATTCCGCAAGTAACCAAATTGCCTTAAGCCCACTTACGGTTTCGAACCATAATAAATCTGGTGAATCCGGTATCTCCCGTATCGGCTCCGCTGTTCTCGCCCGTCTCAAGGCCCGCTTCCGCGATACCATTATCCGAAATTCTAGCAATACCATCACTAGCCTCACTTCTAATGAAACTTCCGCGAAAAACTATCTCGGCCTCTCCCAGCTTTACCACCAGGGAGACACCAGTCTCAGTGCCATGAATAGCACCGCCAATTTCTATCAATTCGATCGCGGCGGCAACCTCATCGCAAGAAGTAACACCACTGGTGAAAAGCTCATGAATACCCTCGCTATGTACGTGGACGGCACCCTCACGATTGATCGCAACATCAATATCGCCCACGAAACCTACAATGCCGTGGATGATTTTCCGCAAGTTCTCATCTTTGCCAAGAAAATCAATATCACCAGCAACGTCACCAACATCGATGCCTGGATAATCCTCGATGAAGATTATGGCGATAACCAAATCGATACCTGTTCCGATAACCACTACCCGAACGCCCTTTCTTGCAATGAAACGCTCACCATTACCGGTCCAGTCTTCGCCAGGAAACTCATTCTTAACCGCACCGCTGGCTCCCACACTGGTGGTGGCCGTGCTGGTACCCATCCACTTCAAACCGGACCAACCGGCACCTATTACGCCGAAGGCTCCATCCACCCTGCCGAAATCTTCACCCTCCGCGCCGATGCCTACTTCTGGGCCTACCGCCAATCCCTCAGCGGCGGCCAAGCCTACATGGTCTACTCTCGTGAAATCGCCCCGAGATACTAGAACGTCTAATATATCCACACCGCATCTCGAAGATATTCACCCACTCTACATGCACAAGGTTGCCCCAAGATATTAAAATCCGGATTTTTCTCTATACAAAATCCATAAATTATGTCATAATATATAGAATGTTAAGAACTGGAAAAAAATTTAGCAAACCTTCACTTTCACGCGTCATTAACGGCGACGTCACCCTGAAGGAAATCGATACCAAAAAGCCACGCCATCGCTTGGATCACTTTTTGGTCGAAAAATACCCAGACTATAATCGCAATACCTTGCAAACCTTCATTAAGTCCGGCTACGTCACGATTAATCGAACTCCAGTCACCAAGCCAAATACTGCAATTAATGAAGAGGATATTATTGAGCTAAATCTCCCAGATTTTCTAAAAGACTCTAACGTCAAGGCTACCGCTGTCGAAAATCTTAAACCGAAAACCGTTTACGAAGACGAGAATGTCATCGTGATCGAAAAACCAGCTGGCTTACTCAGTATGGCTAAAGGCGCCGTCACCCTCGAGCCAACCCTCGAAGATTACGGCCTACTCGTCCACCGTCTCGACCGTGATACTTCCGGTGTAGTAATTTTGGCGAAAAATCCAGAGACTCAAACTCTGCTTCGTAAACAATTCCAAGATCGTAAAACTCATAAAACCTACTACGCCATTATCGAAGGCGCACCAAAATTACCTGCCGCTCGTATCAATCTACCAATCCAGCGTAACCTCAAGCATCCTACTACTTTTGTCGTGGAAGCTGGTGGTAAAGAATCCGAAACTTTCTACGAAGTAAAAGCCACCAAGAAGTTTAATCTCGCCGACGTTCAAGAAATCACAAAATTAATTCAAGCTCACTCAGAATATTCTGGTAAAGAATTCAAGGCAGGGAAGACTTACTCTCTTGTCATGCTTCGCCCAACCACTGGTCGCACTCACCAACTTCGCGTCCACATGAATTATCTCGGCACCCCAATTGTTGGCGACCGCGTCTATGGTTCAGCCAAACCAAACACCACCGATCGTCTCTACCTACATGCCGCTTCTCTCGAAATTACCATTCCAGAAAGTCGTCGCGTTACTTTCACCACTGATCTTCCACCAGAATTCCAAATCTTTAATCAATAGAATACTTCAAATTCACTTCGTAAAACCCGCACCTTTAGCGAGTTTTACTTTTCCTAAACTAAGTTAACACTTCTAGTGGGTTTTACTTTTTTCTAAACTAGACTACAATAGAAGTATGTATTTCGAAAATCTTTCAGAAATCCCTGCTTTAGCTTCCGCTTATTCTTCCACGATTTTTAATCTTGAAAAAAATCCTAATATTCGCACCACCTATCTCATCGAACCAGACGAAAAGGATAATCACAAAATTCCCGTCGAAGCCATTCGTGAAATTTTAACTCATCTGAACAGTATTCAAACTTCCGACATTTTCGTTGTTATCAATCACGCCGAAACTCTAACCCCGAGCGCCACTTCTGCCTTACTTAAGACTCTCGAAGAACCAAAAAATCACTATCACCTCGCGCTTTTCACCAAAAATCCGAACCGTTTACTCGACACCATCCGTTCGCGTTCCGCGATTTTCTATCTCAAAGAGAAGGATTACCTAAAAACCACACCCGAAGCCGACCCCAAAATTTTCGAACTTGCCAAAAAACTACTTGTAGTAAGCGCCAAGGATCTCCCCGTCCTCGCAGACGAAATTATTAAATCTACCCCGAAAACCAACCCCAATTTTTTCTATCAAATACTCGATACCACTATTGAACTAGCCGAAAAATCTTACTACAAAACCAAAAATCCTATCTTCCTCCAAAAAATTTCCGGCCTCATCGAGACCAAGCGTCTCACCTCAGATTTTTCCGCCAATAAAAAACTCCAGCTCGTAGCCAATCTCTTGTAATTTTTTATATCTACTTCCACTATAAGACCAATTCCGTGCACGATAAGCTCCTTCATTCACTACTGTCACTCCTCAAAATTTTGGTGTTTTAAGCATTTTCATGTATAATATAAGATATGCTAGGAATTTTCCTCATCTTACTTTTCGTAATTTTTCTGATTTTTTTCGAACCAAAAATCGAAGCCAGGCTTAAAAAACCAGCTCCAGAAAACAAGAATTTTGATGCACAAATGAAAAAACTTTGGGATATTGCCAAGGTCAGTATGAAAGAGCGTAAAACTCTTCGTGCCGAAAAAGCCTTGCTCACTATCTTGAAATTTGACGAAACCAATGCCGCCGCCTATAACCGTCTCGGAATTCTTTACGCCAAATCACAAAATTACGACGAAGCCATCGAATGTTTTGAAATTGCCCAGTCTCTCGATAGTAACCCATCTTCTCTGCATAACGTCGGTCTCATCTACCTCGAAACTGGTGCCTATGAAAAAGCCAGTATGGCCTTTCAGCAAGCCTTAAAACTTGAAGGTGATGTGCCGGCTCGTTTTATCGCGCTCGCTAAATCCGAAGAAAAACTTGGCCACCGCAAGGCTGCCGTCGAAGCACTCGAATCCGCCTATGCTCTCGATCATTCGATTTCCACTCTCCGCCACATCCTCAGTATTTATGAAGATATGGGTGACGCTGAGAATATCCAAATCGTCACTGCCAGAATCGAGCAACAAGTTGCCGAAGATGAATTAAAGAAAAAACAGGAACTCGCTAAGAAGCAAAAACGTACGGTAGCCAAAAAACCCGTACGCACCGCGAAACCAGCTAAGATTTTTTACCCGAAAGCTAAAAAACCCACCACTAAATCCAGCGGATCCGTCAGTCAAACCAGCACCGAACGCACCATCCAAGATGCCAAGCTTAGTGCTACTGCCGTTTCTCGTCCAGTGGCTACCCGCACCTCTACTCGTCGTCGCAAGATGATTCAGTAAACACATTCGAAGAATCTACTTGGAAAGTTATCTCTTTTTTAAATAATTATTTCAATCTAATATTTTCACCCATCTCGCGGTTGTGAAGAACTCAAATTCATGTTAAAATAAGAAAGTACTTATGAGTACGAATCGCCGCGTTAGCTCAGCTAGTAGAGCAGCCGCCTTGTAAGCGGCAGGTCGTCGGGGCAGAGCCGACACGCGGCTCCACGGATGAAAATTCGTGAAAAGTTTACTTTTCAAAGAATTTGAAGAAGTGGTGCAAGTGTGCTTTTGCACACGCGGCTCCACGAGGAGAAAGAACAAAAAGAACATTTTATGTTCTTTTTTTAGATTTTTAGCATCGAGAAGTAAAAGAGAATATAATTATCTTTTACTTTGAGTGGTAAAAATATAAATAAAGAAGCTATTTTTAGCTTCTTTATGTTATTTCGACGAGTGGCCACGTGTATTTCAATACACGCGCTCTTAATCCACACCTATTACCCTTCTCACATACCCTGCCGCATCCTTCACCATTCTCTCGCAATGACCATAACCCTCATCCACCACTAATTTCACATCTGGATACATTTTCGGAATTTTTCTTTTTGCCAATCTCAAATCTGAATCTTTTTTACCATAAGAAAACACGCAAGATTTTTGCATTTCCGCATCCATTTTCGGTAGCCTTACATTCGAACAATCTCGCACGATATTTTTTATACTCAAAGGGTCCATCCTTAAAAATCTCTCCGCCATCACCTCACCAGCCTGCTGTCCAAACATCTTAGACATCTTCTTCACCGCAAGTTTGGGATTTTTCAGCCCCTTTTTCTGCTTCGCCAGCATTATTTTTATCATCAAAAATCCACCCAATCTCGAGTTTTCATAAAAACTTACACCCTCGAAAAATAGTCGCCTAAATCTAATTTCACCGCGATTCAACATCTCAAATAACACCACTCCACCCAGCGATGCCGCAAAACCCAAATCTATCATAGTCACTCCGTGTTCTAATAAATATTGCGTTAAAATCCGTGCCTCTTCCGCCGCGCTAACGTACACCTCATTCATTGCCTCACCGTGCCCCGACAAATCCGGTATAATGAATCGATATTCATTGGTTTCTTTCAGAATATTCTCCACCAAAAAAATCTTCATCGACTCACTCGAAGCTAACATTGGGTGTATTAAAAGTATTACCTTTGATTTTTCTGGATACAAATCATGTATCACCATAAAACATCTCCTCCTTGAAGAGACAAAAAGCTCCGACCTTGACGATCGGAGCTACGCTTGCTTCACAAAAGGGTGCCATTTTTGTTAGTCAAGCCACATGATAAAGACCCTCTCGGATCGCCAAAAATCACACTTATCATAAATCTCTCTCCCAAAATTTATTCAATAATGGCATCCTTGAATCTATATTAGCACAAACAAAATAAAATGTAACAAAAATCTGAAAAATTCCTGAAAAATCTTTTAAAAAAAGAGTCGTTTAAAAACACACAAATTCTATCTTACCATAAACATTATCAAAATCAATAAAATTTTTACATTTTTCCCACCAAAAGTTATAATAAATCTATGGAAAATTCTACACCTCAAAATACTCAGTCCGCTAACAAAAAACGCGCCCAGCTCGCCTCTTTAATCGTTCTTGCTATTCTTGCAATTCTTTCAACCGTTGCTGTAATTGTGATGCCGCTTATGAATAAAAACTCCTCAGACAAGTCAGCCGAATCAAGCCTAAATGAATCAACCGAATCCACTCAGACCGAGAATACCAATCAATCAACTCCAAAACAATCCCAAGGAACTGAATTCGCCTTTAATCACGAATCCGACATCGATCTTGGTAGTAACAAATCAAATATTTATATTTTCTGGGGTGACGGTTGCCCACATTGTAAAGCTCTCGCCAAATTCATTTCCAAACTACCAGCTGAAACCAAAAATAAAGTTAATATCTATTCCTTCGAAGTTTGGGGCGACAAAGATAATAAAACTTTCATGAAGAATTTCGGAAAATTCTTGGATCAAGACGTGCGTGGCGTACCATTTATGGTAATCGGCGATAAAATCTTCGATGGCTATAGCTCCGGCGATACCAAAACCGACCAGCAAATTCTCGATGCCATCAACACTATCATCAAGAACCAGGGAAGCACTGACCAATATAAGCTCTACAAAAAGGCCTGATTTCACGAAGCGCCTAAAAATAAAATATTTTACATAAAAACTATTTCACGCTAACAGATTGTGATCTAGTACGTATTCCAAAATTTTACAATCTCTTTGAGTAAAATAACTCTGAATCAACGAACTTTCATCTGAATCACCTTTATGTTCAATGATAAACTTTTTCATATTTTTTAAGACATCCACTGCGTTCATCTTTAAACATTTGGCATCGAATTTAATTTCATCCCCATCGGGGTGAATTTCTTGCGCCTCTCCATATGGCTCCGCTATAAAGATATACGAAGTTTGCGTCTGATCTTTTACAACTCCAATCTTGCGTATATTTTTTACCATATAACCAGTTTCCTCATAAGCTTCACGCATAAAAGTCTGCTCTGGAGTCTCATTGTTTTCCTTACCACCTCCCGGTAGCTTGTATTGGCCGATCCGCTTCTTAAAGAAAACTAAGATATCACCGTCAGAAAAATGTATAACTCCACGGGAAGCTTCGCTCGGCCAACTACCTATAAAATCATCAAGAAAGGTATTTCCATAATCCTCATAAATAATATTCTCACTAATTACACCGTCAACCACAGTATTAATCCTATTTTTTATTCACATCGCAGACTCATGTCTATTTTTAATTTGAACTTGTCGGAAATTCCGACAAGATGCATTACTTTATCGATTACTATTTATTTTCATTTTAACACGGATATCGAATCAAAAATGTACCAATCTAATTATTCTATCAAGACTTATTGCCTTTTTGTTGCAAAGGTCCTGGACCTTAACGGATAGATTGACATAACCATTAAAATGTGGTAATATATCTCTGATACATTTTGATTTTTGTTGCATGTTCACAAGAAAAGGGGGTCAAAAATGAGTACATTTTTTTATCAAACAATTGCAATTTTAGGTTTTACGGAACTACCGAAAACGTGGCAGTGGATTATCGTTTTTATGGTAATCAATTCAGTCAGCGCAGCTATTCTGCGTAAGGCTCTAATTTCTGCCACCACCCGTGTCCACACGGTACGTCATGGTAAGGCCAATGGCAAAGCAGATTTTTTCCAAATTTGCGGGGTACAAAACTCTTCCATTAGTGCATTTAACTATATTTTAGATCATTTACACGATGGTGACGGAGTTTACGCACTATGTTACAGCAATTTCGGCTTTGATGTGCCGACCTACGTTACAGCTATGAGAAAGGCTATCGTCAGACGCAACAAGGAATTCAAACGCCTGAGCCGCACCACAATTGGTCATTCCATCAGTATAGGCGACATCGTCATCCACAAAATGGAAAACAATTTCGATACGACCTTCAGTCTGAATCCTTGCACCTATGGTTTTTTCCTTAAAGAGCCACTTCATACGTTGCTCAAATATGGCGGACCACTCCTATTGGTGTCAAGATTTCTTTTAGGCTGGCTGGGCTTTATTCCGATCATTCCCAATTTCGATCTGGAAAAAAGCAGTAGCTCTCTTGCGTTATTGATTGACCAATATCTGGCGCTCCGTAACAACACCAGAGATCTTGGCGATGATAATCTACCTCGAAATATAATACTCTCCGAAAACGATTATTTACTCGATAATAAAGTAGTCCGCAAGACTTTCACCGGGGCACATTATGCAATGACCAGTAATCCTCACGGAGACACTCGAAACACTTCTGATCTTCTGAAGGCTTATTATGATTTGTGTGGCTTCCGCCGTACGTTTCGGCCGATCACATTCGAGGTAGAAATTCCGGAGGATGAGAAAATTATTTCTTTCTATCACCACCACGGCGGTCCCAAAATAGCTAAACTTGATTGAAATTAGGTAAAAATAACTCGACTAATAACTTAAACTCATACCCAATATCAAACAAAAGCTAAACCTGAATACCTAACTTAAACCTAAAAAATTGCAAAACGCGCAATCTTGCGCAAAAATGGGGCGCCCAGAAGCGCTCCTTTTTTATTTTCTAAAAAACAAACTCCATATCCCACGACTACACCTCTAGACTCTATGAATTTTTTCCATGTCTTTTCTTTCCAGAAACCTGTTGAAAAATCCGCCCCAACTTGCTATAATATTCCTATCTGTCTGGGCTCGGCTCACGCCAGCAGGTAGATGAATTTTAAAAGCTGGAGTAGTCTAGCGGCAATGACAAGAGACTGTAAATCTCTCGGGTTACACCTTCGTAGGTTCGAGTCCTACCTCCAGCACCAATCATGTTTATACATGACCCGCCGCCTTAGCTCAGTGGTAGAGCACTTCCATGGTAAGGAAGGGGTCTCGAGTTCAAATCTCGAAGGCGGCTCCATGAAAAGAAATAAAAAAAGGAGAGTTCGAAGAACTCTATTTTTATTTTTAAGGCTTAAAATTTAGAATTTATTCTAGAATTTTAAGTTTTAAAAATTAAAATACGGAGCGTAGCGACCCTTTTTTATTTCGACGAATCAGACGACTGTATGCAAAGCATACTAGGCGACTCCATAAGGAAAATATGACCGCAAATTATGTAAAAAATATGATTGAAAAATATGGTATTTTTTGCTAATGTATGCTATAAACTAAGTAATGGGCTGGTCGGAAGACCTTGGTCCACCTGGACGGCGGGGCAAGCCCCCGCTTTTTTGGAGGAAAGATAAAATGAAAGAACTCAGTGTATTTATTGATGAATCCGGCGACTTCGGTGAATTTGATCCAAAATCTCCTTATTACATCATCGGAATGATTCTTCACAATCAGAAAAATGACATTTCCTCTCAAATCCAGTATCTTAATAAAGTCCTCTCCGAGACCGAACTAAAACGTAATTTTGTTCATATGGGGCCACTTATTCGCCACGAAAGAGAATACCGCAATCTTACGCCGTCAGAACGCGTACGTATTATTCGCAAGATGATCAATTTTACGTCTAAGGTTGAGTTTCTTCAGAAAGCCTTTGTGGTAAAAAAGAAACAAACTAAGGATGATACAGAGTTAATCGAACGCTTAGTGCGTCAGATGTCGGATTTTATCAAGGTACATTATGCCTATTTCTTATCATTTGATAAAATCAAGATCTATTACGATAATGGTCAGTCTGGTGTAATGAAGATTATTATCACTGTATTTACAACACTATTCAATAATGCCAAATTCAAGAAAGCCATGCAGGCAGACTATAAAATGCTTCAAGTCGCCGATCTAGTCTGTACTGCCAAGCTAACTGAACTCAAGATGAAAAATCGCGTCCTGTCTACTTCCGAACGCCGCATTCTTGGCTCCGATCGGGATATCAATAAGAATCTATTAAAACCGCTTGCCAGAAAAGAAGCAAAAGACTAGTTTACATAGAATCTTTCAACTTCCTAATTCTAATAACCATAACCATCACGATTATCCACACTCGAATTAATCTCATCGTAATCTTTCTGTGTATAATATCCCGAAACTGGCTCACCGTTATTATCACTATCATTATCATCATTACTGTAATCTGGGCCACTATCATACTCATCTATAGCTCGGGCTATTGCTGGATCGGATGAATGGTATTCTTGCATAGCTTTTGGCACAAAAAATCCGCTCATGTCGCGACCTTCTTCTGGTTCTAGAAATCTTTCATCTGTAGATGGTCTAAATTTGAAATTGTATGCATTAGTAAGTAAATCCTTCGCAAGCGCCATAGGCCTACCAGCAAATTCTGGGTATACTACACCCCATTCAGCAAGATTCTCTGTAAATTTTACCGCTGTTTCTACCCCGCGACTCATCGCCTTATTAAGAAATACTGCCGTATCAAAATCGCCAATATATTGAAAATTCACATGAACATCCTCAAGTAACGGTATGGATTCAGAAATTTGCGATATCACGGTCTGCATCAGTATCGCTTTCAAGAAAAGCCGTCCCGACAGTTTATCTCCGTCATATGGGGCTTCATAATAAGTTGGTCTGATAATATTTTCCTTAAAATCATTTTCCGCTAACTCACTCACGAGAAGCTTACCGTCCTTAATAAGGCATTCATTAATAGTGAAGTCGCGTGTAGAGAAATAATCTTCTAAGGTGTCTAGTCCGATTCCATGGCCAAATGCATAATCATCTGGCATATAAGTTTGTGCTAATTCATCGAGAAGCTCTGGGTCGACTGTGCTTTCGTCTTCATTATCAGTAATTTCCACAAGATCAATATCCCTGATTGGCTCTTTTTCACCAGTCAAAATCTCGCGTGCTACACTCCTTGCCACACCACCCATTATAGCAATACCACTAGGTAACTTCTCGATAAAATCACATCTTTTTAAGATATTTTCCGGTAGAGGTATTTCTCGAATTTTTAATTCGTCTTCTTTTACCTCTAGGCGCTCGTTGTCGCCATTATAGTAGCTATTGTAATCATCATCATCGTCATAGTCATCATAATCGTCGTCATAATCACCATACGCATCCTCGCCATGATCATAATCATCGTCTTCGCCATCATAGTTATCATAGCCGTCATCATAATCACCATAAGCATCCTCATCATGATCATAACCATCATCCTCACTATCGTAATCGTCAGATTCGTCGTAGCCATCACCCTCGTTATCGTAATCATCAGATTCGTCGTAGCCATCACCCTCGTTATCGTAATCATCAGATTCCTCATGTTCATCGGATTCTTCTGGATTCTCATTAAATGATACTTCACTAAAATTTCGCTCGTTAGCTAGCGCTGCTACTTTACCCCAACCAGCACTCCAATCGGCATCGTAATCAGAGCCTTTTTCGGATTCATTTTTTACCACATCGGGGTTTTTCATATTACATATTATAGCATATGCCTTAAGACAAAAGAGAAACCCCGGCCATAGAGACCAGGGTTCTAAAATAACGTAGGTGGAGGGGGATGAGGCGACCGCTTATACGCGTGCGAAGCGCCTGCAGCCGACAATGCGACCATCCGCATCACGGACAGTATCGGCTGTAAGCACCAGGTCATCGGTAGAACGACCCTCTGCCTTAGCAGCACTTGCGGTGATCGCAGATACAATAAGTACGGTACCTGCCTCAGGGGCAGGAAGATCGACCGTAGGGCCGAAACGCATCTCGACCAACTCAATTCCATTGACGTCACCGAAAGGTACTGCTACCTGGCTTGCGCGTGCGACACCTTCAGATTTGAACGAGCACTCGATTACTCCATCCTCAGTGCAAATGTTCACAGTGTGGGGTGTTAAATTACGAATCTTCATATGGACTCCTCTCCGGGCTTTTGCCCTAGCAAAATCAGATTTTGTTCGGGACCATCCCGGAACAACCCCAGTCAAAGCTCTCTTTTCGCAAAGTGGGGTAGCTACGCACGAAAGCTTCCTGCGTAAGTATCCCACTTTAGTCAAAGTTGGTGTTAATTCCTACGTTTTGAATGTACTAGAATATTCCATTTCTGAATTATTCTTTACTATAAGCTTTCAGATCGGCTAAGCCTTTCTCGAGCGTATAACTCATATTATAGAACATATGCTTAAAATTGTCAATATAATACATGCTTATTTTGTAAAAAAACAACTATAATACAATATACCGCCAATGTTATTTCTATTAAAAAGTTCAAATTATACCATATTTAGGAACTGAGGTCAAAAATCT
>JABCPJ020000008.1 GCA_013333135.2 Candidatus Saccharimonadota bacterium | reverse complement strand
TCCCCGTAGGTCTTTTAGCTTTTTCTACTTCCACCAAATTCACTCTAGTCTCAAAAAATAACAGCACTGCCGTAATCACCAGATATTTCACTTGATCCACCCAGTACACCGCATCTTCCCCCTTCACTTTCGCATAAGATGGACCCACCAAAGCAATCATCATTAGCCCAATAGCAATCAAAATTATCATCGTAATGATAATTTTATAGTTTGCCTTATGTTGTCGCATCTAATCCCACTCCGAAAATTTTTATTTTTTAATAATTCCACTCACCATCGCAATAAACACCCCTACAATCGCGCAAACTCCAGCAATTACCCAAAAACGCATCACAATTTTAGCCTCGCCCCAACCGCTCGCTTCCAAATGGTGATGAATTGGCGCCGAAATAAAAATCTTGCGCTTGAAAAATTTCTTCGAAATCATCTGGATTAAGGAAGAACCTGCCTCTACCACGAATAATAATCCGATTACAGGCAAAAGTAACAATGAATTCGTCATCATAGACACCACACCAAGCCCCGCACCCAGAGCAAACGACCCCACATCACCCATCATAAAACGTGCTGGCGGCACATTGAACCACACATAAGAAAACAGCCACCCCACCACAGTCATACAAAAAGCAAATAGATAGACTTGGCCACGAAATAGTGCAATTGTACCAAACGCACCATAAGCCATCATCGCAAGACCCCCAGCGAGGCCATCTAATCCATCCGAAATATTCACTGCATTTGAGGTCGCCACCACCGCAAAAGTAAATAACCCCACCATTACTACTCCGCCAATTTCAATATCACCCGCAAATGGAATGTGGATACTCGTCCAGCCTAACTTATAGGCAAAAAACCAACCCAACACCAAACTCACCACGGTAATCATGGCAAACTTAATTGGCGCGCGAAGTCCTGCCGCTCCTTCCCCTGAGCCAAAGACATTAATTCCATCATCAATTAGCCCCACAATCGCCCCGCCCAAGAAACCAAAAATCGGCAGCCACGTTTGGGCACGATCAAAATTACAAATCAGTGTCACCACCGTCACTGCAATCACCCCAATAATTCCCGCCATTGTCGGAAATACTCGCTTGAATTTATGCGCATGTAATTTCGTCATAATCGGCAGACCATCACCTGAAACCGTCGTCTTTTTTTGCTTCTTCCAAAAATGGTATTTATAAGCTACGTGAGTGTAAAAAGGCGTCAAAAACATCGAAAGCAAAAAGGTACCGAGCGACAATAGTAAACCATATAATGCATTGTTATCTAAATTCCCCACGCCTTACCTCCTGACTTTATTATAGTTTATCATATACTTCGATATCTCATCAAAAATCGGCTTTGCATTCATTCCACCATCCAGCTTGCGGTTATCACTCCATACTTTAGTCATAATCACGTAATCTGGCGTCTCCTCTAGAGATTTCGCCCCAAAGCCCACATAGGTACCAATCGTTTCATCGAAACTGTATTTGCCATTTTTCACAGTCTGCGCCGTACCGGTTTTGCCACCTACATAATAATCTTCGTCATACCCCTTCACATTCGGAAAAACTAGGCGTCCCGTGTGCAACATTTGACGCATTGTCCTACTCGTATCATTCTTATTTAATGCATCGTGATCCGCCTTTGCGAGCTCTGTTCTCACAAATTTTCCATCCTTCATTTCACCAGCAATCAAGGTCGGACGATAATATTCCCCACCATTCACCACCGCCGAAAAAGCTGAGGCCACTTGAATAATCGAAAGATCCAAGCTCTGTCCGAAAGTCATGTTCGCATATCGAGCATCTGTCGCGTCAATATCGTTTGGTGGCACGATTGCACCCTTCGTTTCCGGCAATTCAATCCCCGTATATTTACCCAAATTAAAGCGGTTATGGTAATAATCATAAAGCTTTTCCTTACCTTGATAAGTAATTTCCGAAGCCGAACCACCTAAAAGTTTCAAAGCTTGAATCGAACCCGTATTTAAGGAATAAGTTAGCACAGTTTGCATATTAACCTCCCCAGTGTGGCCCTTAATCGCATTCTCGATCGGCCAACCATCAATCACTAATCTATCCGTATTATAATAAGTCGTTTCCGGCGTCATCACTCCGGCATCAATCGCCGCCGCAATCGCAAAAGTCTTACAGACCGAAGCCGGGTTAAAAGCGTTCATCGTTGCGTCGGTTTGAAACACCTTCGCATCGGTCACCTTGGCGTATTCTGCCGGATTATAACCTGGTTTACCCGCCATCGCCAAAATTTGTCCGGTCGCTGGATTCATCACAATCGCCGAACCATAGGTGATATTAAATTTTTTTGTCACTTCATCCACTGCTTCTTCCGCTTTTTTCTGAATATTGCGGTCAATCGTCAGCACTAAGTTTTTCCCGTCCTTTGCCGGAATTTTCACATTTTCATTACCAATCGTCAGTGGCACATTATTTGAATCTTTCACGGTTTTTAGCAAACCATTTTCCCCTGTTAATTCCTTGTTTAAGCTACCTTCTACTCCGTATTGACCTTCGCCTTCCTGATTCACGAAACCCAAAACCTGCGCCGCCATTTCCCCCTCTGGATACACCCGCGTCGTGGTTTCCTGTTCGTAAACTCCGACCAAATCCGCCTTTTTTAGGTTATTTGTCTCCGTATATGGCACATTCTTCGCTACTACAAAATATTTTCGTTCCGGATCCGCAAAAACCTCATCCCAACCCGTTTTGACACGGTAAGCCCCTACTATTTCATCAATTTTTTTAGTAATTTCTTCCCGTTTTTTCACCACCAAACTTGGATCAATCGAAATTGTATAGGTTTTTTTATTCATCACAATTGGCACCGGCGTTTCACCATCCAGAAAATAAATTTCCCCACGCTTGGCAAAAATTGTCGATTTCATAATCTGCTGCTGATTCGCCTTCGTTGCATACAGTTTATGATTCAAAACCTGCAAACGAAATAGCTGAATCACAATCAAACCAAACACCAAAAAACAGAGACCCTGAATCAAACTCGTTCGTGATTTCAACCTCTGTTTTCTCATATGCTTAATTATAGCATAAGGGGCTTATTTTTTATTCACATCCGACTTCTCATTTATCTCGGTTTTTGGCGACTTCAGATTTCTTCGCCCCCTCCGACTTTTTCGCGTCATCAATCTTCTTGCCGGTTTCCGCCTTCTTCGTCTCGCCACCCATCACCATCTGAATCGTGCGATTTAATTGTTGCTTAATTTTATTGCGCGCGTGTGGAGTAATAATTTTATCCAACCAACTTGGTTTCACCATTTGATTTTTTGAAGTCAAAATTTCCACCACATCACCATTTTTTAATTTAGTGTTCAAGTTTGAAAGTTTACCGTTAATCTTCGCGCCAATCACATGCCCACCCACTTCCGAGTGTAAACGATAAGCAAAATCTAGTGGCATCGACCCCACCGGCAGATCAATAATATCCCCCTTCGGTGTATAAACGAAAAGTTTATCAGCAAACAAGTTAATCTTTAGCTTCTTCATATCCACTTGCTTACCTTCTTTCAGCTGTGCTGCCGCCATTTGCAGCTCCGAAATCCATAGCAAGTTCGTCGGCAAATGCTGAATCTTCCCCATTTTATAATTTTCCGTCAACTTCTGCTCATTGTAGAAAAAGCTCGCCGCCAGCCCCCGTTCCGCATATTCATGCATGTCTTTCGTGCGAATTTGAAACTCCACAATCCGCTTATCTTTCGTGATCACCGTCGTATGTAGCGACTGATAACCATTCTGCTTTGGCATCGCCACGTAATCTTTAATTCTCCCTGTCATCGGCGTGTAAAGCGCATGGATGATCCCCAGCGTCAAATAACAATCCGTCACATCCTCCACAATAATTCGAAGTGCCGTCAGATCATAGACTTCATCGATATTCTGATTATATTTCGCGAGCTTCTTATGCAAAGAATAGACTGACTTCACCCGTCCATCAATCTCAAATTTAATCTTCTCTTCCGCCAATTTCTCGGAAACTTCTTTTTTAATCTTTTCTAGACTCTTCTCGGCAGATTTATTGCGTTCTTCAATCAATTTTTTCAAAAATTCAAAACGTTTCGGATCTACATATGAAAATGCAATATCGGAAATTTCTACGCGCAGTCTCCCCATATTCAAACGGTCCGCTAGTGGTGAAAAAATTTCTAGCGATTCCTTACCAATCTTCTTCTGCTTCTCCGGTGGCAAAGCCGATAAAGTCCTCAAATTATGCAAACGATCGGCTAGTTTGATTATCAAAACCCGAATATCCGCTCCCGTCGCAATCAAAAGCCTCAAGAGATTATCTTTCGTCGCCGGTAAATAAGTATCAATATCGCGCATCCCCTGTCTAGCCTTACCCAGTTTAGTTACGCCATCCACCAAAAATGCCACGGTTTCACCGAATTTTTCCTTAATTTCATCCAGTGTCACTCCGGTATCTTCCACCGTGTCGTGAAGCACCCCGGCGATCACCGTATCTTCATCCATTCCCCACTCACGTAAAATATTCATTACTGCCAGTGGATGGATAATATATGGTTCACCCGACTTTCGCTTCTGCCTCTCGTGCGCCTGGGTCGCAAAATCAATCGCGGCCTGTTCTCTCTCTGTTATTTTCGGTTGAACACATTTTTTACTCATTGTAATCTCGCTAATAATCTCTGTAATTCATCTTCATTTTTACAAGCAAATGTCACGCTACGACCCCTCACGCGCACCTTTGCTGCGTATTTTTCGCTCAATTCATCCTCTTGGTGCAGATAAACATTAGTTTTTAGCAAATTCGCCGAACTTTTCTTCTTATGTTCCGCGATATAACGCTCGACTTTACGGGCCGTCCAACCTTCCTCAATAATCATCGGCAAAATCTTCTTCACCATTTCCGGATCTGCCGAAATTAGCGGCCTCATCACCCCCTCTGTTAATTTATGCTCTACCATCGCATGTTTCACTTCGTCCGGCAAATTCAAAAGTCGCATCGTATTAATTACCGATGAGGTACTTTTTCCCACTCGCTTAGCAATTTCCTCTGGCTGGAGATTAAATTGATTTTTTAATTTCGCATAAGCCGTCGCCATTTCAATCGCATTAAGGTCTTCGCGCTGCGCATTTTCAATAATCGAAAGTTCTAGTTGGTTTTGTGCGTCAAGAGTACGAATAATTGCCGGAATCTTATCTAACCCAGCCATCTTCGAGGCACGATAACGCCTCTCACCTGCCACAATCTTATATTTATTCCCCTCCGTTACCACCACAATTGGCTGCAACACCCCGTGTTCGCGAATCGAATCTGCTAGCGCCACCAAAGCTTCTTCTGAAAAATCTTTACGTGGCTGATCGGTTTCTGGTGTGATTTTCGTAAGGTCTAGCTCCATCAACTGACTCTTCGAGCTATCTTCCGACAAAGTAATATCAAAATCATCCTCTACGATATCCGTAGGTATTAAACTTTCAAATCCGCGACCCAAACCTTTTGCCATTTTCACACTCTCTTTTTCTTTTTACACTCTTTTTAATACTTCTTTTGCTAATTCCTTGTAAGCCTTCGCACCCTTACTGAATCGATCATAATCCCCCACCGGTACTCCGTGGCTTGGTGCTTCTGCTAATCTCACATTGCGTGGAATCGTCGTCTCAAAAACCTTATCTCGGAAATATTTCTTAATCTCTGCTAACACCTGCACTGACAAAGAAGTACGCTTATCATACATCGTCGCGAGCACCCCTAATAATTTCAAGTTTGGATTCATTGCCTTGCGCACTAATTTTACCGAATCCATCAGCTGCGCCACTCCCTCTAGAGCGTAAAACTCGGTCTGTACCGGCATCAAAAGATAATCCGCTGCAATCATCCCATTCACGGTTAGAAGTGATAAACTTGGAGGCAAGTCAATAATTACAAAATCATAATCATCGCGCACTTCATTAATCGCATTCTTCAACTGAACAAATTTTTTACTCAGCTTCGTCATCTCAACTTCGGCATTAGCCAGCTGTGGTGTAGTCGGTGCCAAGTCTAAACCCTTAAATTTAGTGTTCAAAATTATTTCTGGTAATCGCCTCTCGCCCAAAATCACTTCCGACATTGTATTCGAAAGTTCATTGTTCATATAATTGCGCTCGAACTGCGCCTTATCAATACCAAGACCCGATGTCGCATTTCCCTGTGGATCAAAATCAATTACTAAGACTTTTTGTTTTTCTTTCATCAAATAGTACGCCAAATTAATCGTGGTCGTCGTCTTACCGACCCCGCCTTTTTGATTTGTTATACAAATTACCTTCGCCATATCTATTTATATATTACCATAATATTCATAAGAATAATCATTATCACGACAAAAAGCCCCAAAAAAGACCCCGTAGGGCCTTTTTCTTATTTGATTGAAGTGATTTTAATCAAACTGTATTTTTGGCGGTGACCAGTTTCTTTGTGGACACGCTTCTTTGAGTGGTAGCGGATTACGCGGATCTTATCACCAGCGATTTTCTCTTCTACAACTTTAGCTGAAACCTTGACACCTTTGACTTCTGGCGTACCAACGAGAGTTTTATCGCCATCAATTACAAGTAAAGCACCAGTTTCGAGCTCTTTAGTTCCTTCCGGGAGGAGGTCCACCCGTAGGGTCTCACCCTCAGCTGCGATATATTGTTTACCGCCGATGAGTACAACTGCCTTTTTCATAATATTCCTTAATGTATTATTAACTTTGACTATTCTAGCATATTTATCTCTTTTTTTCAATAACCGGTCATAAAATTCAGTCTATTTTAATTCTTCGCTCGATTCCCCACTCAAATTTTTTCAAAAAAAAGAACCCCGCTCTCATAGGGGTTCTTTTTTGTACTTAATCGTCTAAGCGATTATATTAGATCGAAAGGGGCTCTTTATTCTTTATCTTCGTGTTGCTTTTCTAAAGCCTTGAGTTGCTTAGTCGAAGCAATGTAGTAAGCAGTACCAATACCAATCATGGCGGTCACCACTACGGCTAATACGGTTTCGGAAGCACCAGTGTGAGGGAGTTCCTTTGGTGTATTAGGAGTTTTTGGCTTGTCTGCACAATCACGATGAACCGTAACTTTTACCTTACTATGAATCGTAGTGTCGAGCACCGCGATAGCTGAATTATTGTAAGTTACCGTGTCACCACATGGAAAGATTTTTTCGTCTTCAGAGAATTTTACTTTGTAAGTAATGAAAGCTTCTTCACCAGCATTGTAATCACCGATATTGAAACCATTTTTGAAGAGATTTTCTTTTTCAAAACCAGCAGAACGAGGAGTCTTCAAGAAAGTTGTGCCAGGAATTGCAGTCATACCAGTACCGAGCAAATCGTAAGCAGAAACTCCGCGTTGGATTGTCGTACCAGTGTTTTTATAACGCAATTTAAAGTCGATAGTTTCACCTGGAGCTACCGTAATTTCTGTACGGTAATCATTCATATTTTCCTTAGAAGCCATTTTTTCGCCAGTAAAACCTGCTTTATCAGCTTTAATACGGAATTTTACATAACCGGCAAACTCGTTACAGCCAGGAATCACACCCCAGTAATTCTTCGTGTAGCCTAAGAACGTTCCACCATCTTTACCGAAGAGTGCGTCGTCATTCAAAGTAGAACCATTTAACGAACCACTATTACTTAGTTTTGCAGAATTTGGCACATAACGCAAAGAAACGGTTTCTTTAGCATGTAAATAAGATGTACTCCATACCTCTTTTGGCGTTGCATTCGAAGCCGAAATAGTACCCTTAATTACCGCAGCATGCCCCGCCTCAAGCCTATCCGTGATTTTATCCATACGCAAACGTACGTTTTGTGCAACACCACGATGATCACCATCATTCAGTTTCGCAGAGGCGTTATTGTGATAATACACAAATACCTCATATTCTGAGCCAGGCTCTACCGTTACATTATTTGAAAATTTATCCTGACTTCCAACCTTACGGACGCGGACAAAGTTAGATTCATCACCGATTTCCGGATTATCTGTCATTGAGTTAAAAGTGACATGATCCGCTGGGTTACTCCATGTGTATGTCGGACGATTTTTTGGGCCCCATGTCTCAATCCCCTCTGCATGGACGGCTCCGTGAATTTGACCAAGACTGAACGCACCTGCGACCACTGCCCCAATCACTGGAAAGATACGGCGCGCAGAACTACGCATATCTTCCCAGGTTTTTGTTTTTATGTTTATGTTCATCGATCTCCTTTCGATTAAGATCCTAAACTCATTTTAGACTATTTTTGTTTTTTGTACAATATATTTGTTCAATATTTTTTCTTCTCTATTGAGTACAATTATTGTTCAGAGCTGGAAGTCGCATCTACGGTTGTAGTTTGTCCAGATTCATGAGCAATTTTATTATCACTATTAGCACTTCTTACTGCATCAGCAATATCTACATCTGTTAAACTCTTATCCTCACTATGTGACCCCTGGATATCTTCTCTTACTACGGTTTTCTCTTCAGGCAATACTGAACGGTTTTCCGCATCAACTTGTTTTTCTGTTGCTACACCTTCTTGATGGACGATACCCTGGCTATTGTCTTGAGTAGTTACATATGAGTTTGGCGTCAAATCCTGTTTAGCTGCTTCTCTTACCATTTGGTCGAATACGGCTTTATCTTCTATTTCACTTCCAGGTAGCTGTTTTGTTGCATCATGATTTTCATCACCAAATTCATAAATTGCCTTATCCGCCTCAACTTTACCCATCTTTTGTTGATTGCCATCCGTAGATGCAGTGTTAGTCTTACCCTCGCTCACATTATTTTCAGGAGTCTTTGGGTTCTCCTTTGGAGTTGAAGGTGGGGTTTCGTTCTTTGGCTTAGAAGGTTCCGGCTCTTTATTTTCTACTACTTCAACATTTTCCGGAGTGACTACTGAAGTCGTAACTTCTGTTTTATCTACAGTCTTAGTTGCTTCCTTCTTCTCAGTCTTTAAGTATTGGAAAATTACCTGACCACATTTCACATTAATACCCAAGATTTTTACACTAGACATAATATTCATCACTTCACCATCTGAAGCATTCTTCTCAATCACACCCAGAGCCCTAAGCGAATTTTCCTTAAATCCATCACGGACATTCATATCCATGATATTTTCGCCATCTTTATTCTCAGCATAAACGAATTCTACTGCTTGATCTTTATGGAATACACCATCCTTATCAAGAGCCATGTCTACTTGAAGATTACCTTCACCACCATTGTTCGAGGCATAACCAGACTGGTAAGTCTCATTCATAATCGAACCAAGCTTCAAAGTTGAACCCTCGAGGAAGTTAGCAATTGTGTTATTAGCTTTTTCTTTAATCGCAACCTGCGCCTCCGCATCACCGTGCTGGATCATATAGGTAATATCGTTCACCGCAGTAGGAGAGTCAGCCATCTCGAATGCACCAAAAGAAGCACCAAGATAACTTGCCATATTAGGGTTTTCCATGGTATTCAAAATTTCTTTCATACCCTCAGCACCCAGAGCTTCACTTGAAGCTCCCTGTTCTTTAAGGCTTTCTAAGCCAGAACGATCGACAAATGTCATATCATTACCCGAGCGTCTAGAATCAGTGAAACCTGGGAATTCCGGATTAATATTATCGTTCAATTCAATCTTGGTTTCATTACCATCAACCATAATATTGAAAGAATTTCCCTTAATCAAAGAATCCACTTCACTATCAGCATCATACTCTGCTAAAGCTTCCTCGACATTACCATTAGTGTCACCGCTATTGTCCATGCTTTTTTCAACGGCAGTATTATTATTGGTATTAATTTTATTACCACCATGAGCCGCAAGGGCAATCATCGCACCAGTCCAAGCAATTAACGCAAATCGTTTGATCCCATCACTGTGTTTCTTAATTTTCTCAATAACACCAGCGACAATACCTTTTTTCTTCTCAGTTTCGGAATTCTCTTTCTCAGAACTCTCGATATCAGTATCCTCAGTATCCGATTCTGTTGTCTCGGATTTTTCACTAGATTCCTCAATTTTATCACTATTAGAATCTATAGCCTCGGTCTTACTATTACCATTCTTCTGCTCTTCAAGCATTTTCTGAAGCTGCTCTAATTGATCTTTTGGTAATTTTTGCATCCAAATCTGATTGTCAGCGTCAAGTAGTACTGGACCACCAGTTTTTTCCATTTCAGCGATCTTTTCCGCACTAATACCACCAAAATCAACATTGTCTTTTTTGTCTTTCGACAATTCTATTTGATTTTCATTTTTTAACTCTTCACCAGGAACAATTGCTGGAGGAAATTCTACAGTTTGTTTCGATTCATTTTCTGCAACTTCTTCGATTTTATCTTCTGCTTTATCTTTTTCGGAAGTTTCTTCCACGTCAGTAATCTTAGCAGCTACTTCACCCATCTTATCTTTTACGGTTGGCTCAAACTTTTCAACCGTATCTTCGCCGGTCAGCACATTAAACTTACTGAGGAATGATCCTTCCACGCCGCTCATTTGTTCGCCCTTTTGAATCTTTTTGTATTGATTCTGTGCAAAATCAAAAGCGATTTCTTTCTTATCAGCATTCTTGATTTCATTCATCTTAGCTTCAGCTGCCGCAGATGCACCCCAAGCCGCATCAATCTTTTGATAGTCTTCAAAAGTTAATTTTCTGCCGCCAGCTTTTAATTCACGAGTCAACTTAATCGCTTCTTCATCAAGCTTATTAAATTTCTCCGTAGCAGCATCAAGAGCTTCATTTGAATTTTTCTTGTCTTCCGCTGAAAAAGCTTTTGCCAAAAAATCCTTCTCTGCAAGATTAGCTTGCATCTTGTAAACTTTTTCCTTATAGTGAAAATCATTTACACCTAGATTTGCGTCATTATCTCTACGCTCCTTAATCATATCAAGGCCTTTTTTTGCCAAAGCCTTCTTTTGTTCCATTTCTTGATATTCCGGAGTAGCTTGAATTTTGGCCTCAAAATCACTAATCTGATCAAGGGTTCGTTTCATTAAATTTTCCATTGGCGCAAAATTACCGTCACCACCATCGCGCATGTATTCAAGAGCATTATTCTCTTGTCTATTCAAATTATCTTTATATTCACGGATCTCTTTTTCGCTCATTAAACCAAGACCAGCTTGCATTTTCAAGAAAGTGTCAGTTTCAAGTTTAATTTGATCAAATTGATGACGAAGCTCCAGTTTACGATCTTTTTCACCCCTATCAACACTCTCACCATTAGAATCTTTAAAGTTATTCATTCTAAACTGTGCAAGTTGTGCAACACGCGCATCATGCTGATCCTTGTAGTATTGTTCCTTAGCTGAAAGACCATTATTATTCCCGCTTGGCGCAGAATTCATATTTTTAGGACCCATTATGCCTCCTCCTTAGCATTCTTTAAGTAATTTTCTTTAAACTCATCCAATGCCTTTTCGGTTACCGACTGTACATCAATACCTGATTCTTGGATAATCTTCTGGACCTCGTTAAAATCTGGTTCAGCTGCATCAAAAAGCTCTGAAATCTTATCTACCAAGTAATCCGGCAAATTCATCAAGATTTCACTCAAGATAGCTTCTTGCATTTTCATCTTTAAATCTTCACGCAAACGATCATTCACGCGGACACCCGCTTCACTCATCATTTTTTCGATGTATTGATTCATCAATTCATCCTGCGCTTTTAAGTTATCACCTTGAAAATCAGGCTGGATCTGTCCAACCTCCGGTGAAAAAGTATTAGTATCAGTCATGTGGAGACCTTTCTTTTTTATTTTGAAATATGACCTTATGCCATTACGATAACGCTTATTTATCAGATTGTCAATAATATTTTTGTTCAATTTTACCTAAACTTATAGGGGTATAATTGAACACTTAATTTTCTATATTGAACACATTTTTTATGTTTTTTGTCTTCAATAAAAAATAGCCGCCCAAAAAGCGACTATTTTCTAAAATCAGGAACAAGTTTCTAGCTAATTTAGCTAATCATCGAGGAAATCTTACCGAGCTTAGCGGTAATCCTCGCACGTACCTCTTGGCTGACTTGTCTTTTTGATACGTAATTAGTTTCATCATCAAAGAATTCAAACGTCATTCTCTATCTTCCTTTGCTCTTAAATTTTTATTTTTGTTTTGATTTATGATCTTCGTTACATTAATAATATCACAAATTTTATATTTGCAAGTAATTTTTTCAAATTTTATAAAAATATTACCAAGTTACGATTTTCATCTGAAAAGATTGAACAATTATTTTATTAAATTGAACAACTTTATCGATTTTTTCTCTTTTATCTGAGCGGTGGATAGTTGAATAACTTTTTTATTCACCTATCCACCTCCTCCACTTTTTCTTGATCAGTCAATGCTTGTTTATTAGTGTTTCATTGACTTTTCGTCTATTCGATAATTTTTCCTTATTTATATTATTATATTAATGATTCTAGGTTTACTTACTTTTTTGTCTTCGAGCATACGAAGACTTTTTTACATATTTGATTTCCTGTTTATTTTTCTTTTAGTTAGCTTATTTTATATTTTTTGTTTTTATTGTCTAACTTGTTTTAAGTCTAACATAAACTACTATTTTTGTCAATACTGTTTATGCTTTAACAGGGGTAATTTCATCAAAAAGCTCCGTATTTTCCTACGGAGCTTCCTGCCGAGTCACTTATCGTAGAGCCCTATATCTACATTTTTCCATGTAGGACTGACCCCTCGCTTAGATCTTTTCTAAAGAAATCGCTACATTCTCGCCCTGGACTTTGACGATTTCGTCATAGCCAAAGTTTCCTTCTTGCACTAACTCTTCTGCTAACACCTCATTCATTAACATTTCACGATAAGTCTCTGGAACCTCCATCGAAACCATCAACTTAATTCGATCATCGACGTTCAGTCCAGCTTTCTTACGTGCGGCCTGTACGAAACGAATCAATTCACGAATCTTACCTTCTTCTAGTAATTCCGGCGTCAAAGTCTTATCGAGCGCCAAAGCTTCCCCATGTTCGACCGACTTCACATTTACTTCTTCCATAATAATCTGCTCATAGAAGTCATCCAGCCTTTCACCAGCATAAACCAGCTTCGCTAATGGCTGACGCACCTTAATTTGCGCCTCAGTTTCCGTCTTCTTCATTCTTTCCGCTAGGCCAGCCGTAATAACCTCACGGGTCTTCGCCATTTGAGTAAGCACCACCTCATCAATCAAGCCAGCTTCTGGCCAATCCAAAAGATGCACTGACTCTGGAATCTCCGAATTCACTACGCCCGCGCCAGTCATCTTCTGATAAAGTTCCTCAGCAAGGAATGGCGTAAATGGTGCCATAATCTTCGCAAGATAAATCAATACATAATACAGCGTCGAATAGGCCTCTAGCTTATCACGGTCGTCTTCCGACTTCCAGAAGCGCCTACGCGACCTACGCACGAACCAGTTCGACATATCATCAATGAATTCCAGTACCGAAGAGAGCGCCGCTGGAATATTATAAGCTTCCATACCTTCCGTAATCTGATTACGTATCTGATGTACTCTTGAAACCAACCAAATATCTAGTGGGTTCACAAATTCACTCACCGCCATTGCTTGTTCAGAGTCAAAACCATCAACTTCTGCATACATCGTAAAGAAGTCAAACACATTCCAAATCATCGACAGCTTCCTCGCCACATCCGATACATCTTTATCAATCAATGAGAAATCTTCTCCCGCCAGCACTGGTGAAGAAAGCATCAAGAAACGCAAGGAATCTGCTGAATATTGATCCATTAAAATATTTGGATCGGTGTAATTTCCTAATGATTTCGACATCTTACGGCCGTCATTACCCGCCAAAGTACCAGTAGTAATTACGTTCTTGTAGGCGATATCTGAAAACAGTGCCGTATTTACCACGTGTACATAGTAAAACCACGCACGTACCTGACCCACGTATTCCACGATAAAATCTGCCGGATAATTCTTTTCAAATTTTTCTCGATTTTCGAATGGATAATGTAACTGTGCAAATGGCATCGACCCCGATTCAAACCAACAGTCTAACACCTTATCAATACGCTTAAAATGTTCGCCATCAATCTCAAATTCAATCTCATCCACCCAAGGACGGTGGTAATCTTCCAATTTCACACCCGAAAGTTCATAGAGTTCATCATAAGAACCCACCACTTTCACGCTTCCCTTATCACCCTTCCAAACCGGCATTGCCGTAGCAAAGAAACGGTCACGCGACAAGTTCCAGTCCGGTGCCGCTTCAATATTTTTCTCGAAACGACCATGCTTCAAATATTCTGGGAACCAGTTAATTTTTTCATTTTCAGAAATCAACATGGTTTTCGAATCCGTCACATTGAAGAACCAGCTTGGAAATGCCCGGTAAATAATGCGTTGCTTCGAACGTGGATTGAATGGATATTCGTGCTTAATATATTTAATACGATAAACAATCCCCTTTTCGAGCAGCATCTTAGCAATAATTTTATTCGCCGCCCAAAGTTCAATGCCATTCTCATCGGTCTTGCGTACACCGAGGTTCATCAACCATTTTTCAGCTGTCTCCACATAATAGCCCTGTTCATCCAAAAGATCCACAAAGTCCACTTCGTGTGCCAAAGCCAAATCATAGTCCACCTCACCATAAGCCGGAGCGATATGTACAATACCCGTACCATCTTCATCTGAAACATATTCTGCAGTCAATACGTGATAGGTGTCTTTCTGACGTTCCTCACGCGAGAAATTCTCCATCAAAGGCTGATATTCCAAGCCCACTAACTCCGCGCCCGAAAGTTCCTTCAAAAGTTCATATTCTCCCTCAAAAACTTCTGCCGCCGTCTTCACTAGTGTTACAATTTTTTCTTCACCTACTCGATACAGACCATACGTCAATTTTTCATTTACTGCTAGAGCCAAGTTCGCAGGCAAAGTCCAAGGCGTGGTCGTCCAAGCTAGCAAATACGCACCCTGTAGTTCCCCCTCACTCACCACCTTAAACTTCACAAACACCGATGGATCAGTCACCTCTTGATAGGCATCGTTATCCATCGTCACCTCGGCTTTCGAAACCGGCGTCGAGAATTTTGTGTCATACATCAAAACCTTGCGGCCCTCGAAAATCAAGCCCTTTTCATACAAGGTTTTAAACGCCCACCAAACCGATTCCATATAGTTCTTGTCCATCGTACGATAAGCGCCACGAAAATCTACCCAACGACCAATACGCTCAATTGTCGATTCCCAAGCTTCCGAATTTGCCACCATCGAAGCCTTAGCTTTCTCGATATAGGTCGCTAGCGGCCACTTCGTGCCAATTTCTCGACGGTCCGTGATTCCTAATTGTTTCTCGACAAAATTCTCTGCTGGTAAACCATGACAATCCCAACCCCAACGACGTTCTACGCGTTTCCCGCGCATCGTCCAAAACCTTGGCACCGCATCCTTCGTCACCGAAGAAAGCAAGGTTCCATGGTGTGGCATACCGGTGATGAACGGAGGTCCATCATAAAACACATACGAATTATCAATATCACGTTGTTCAATCGATTTTTCAAAAGTCTGATTTTTCTTCCAAAATTCAATCAAAGCTTTTTCGTATTCTAAAGCTCGTCTTCTTGTATTTGCTTGATATTTCATATTCCCTCTTTCTAATCCGTTTCCTCTGTATTTTTCAAAATTTTCGTATATATTCCGTTCGGTTCGTCCATGGTGGTTTCAATAATTTCTTCACGGAATAATTCGTAAATATTTCCTTCAATTTTGTCATCAAAGTACAATTTTAAATCATATAATCTGCGTAAATGTTCTCCTGCGCGTCGAATATTATGTCGAATCAAGATATCCGAGAAGCGATCCGAAATCGTCATAATTCCCGTATGGTGACACATATTGTCACAAAGCTGAATCAATCTATCATAGTCATCAATTTTCACACGCAACATATATTCTTGTGTCATGCGAATCGTATCCTCATCCATCCCCTCCCAGAATTCGTCACGGTTCAAAGTCGGAAAACCGTAATAAGTGTGGGTCATTGAAATTCGCGCTGGAATCTCGAGTCCCTTTTCCATCAAAATTTCATAACCAAAAATCGGGTGCTTCAGCCCTGCATGTTTCATTTTTACCCGACCAATATCATGCAGCAAACCCACTGCATAAGCCATATCCGGGTCAAGCTGATCTTTTTTCATGGCACGCGCAATTGTCTCTGCTGCTCTCGCCGTACTCCTAGAGTGCTGCTCCCAGTAGATTTTATATCCAGGCTGCGTTTTGCCCCAGGCAAAAATTGCCTCTGCTTGTTCCCTGATTTTACTCATCCCCTTAATTATACAACAAAAATCTAGACTTCACTAAAAGCCGTACACCCCCATCAAAGCTATTCGCTAAAATCTAGACTTCGCTAAAAGCCAAACATCTCAACCTAAACTCTCCGCCAAAATCTAGACTTCGCGAATCACGTACTTTACTTCCGAAATTTGTGGCAATGGCCTGCCCGCCCACTTTTTTACCACCATTCCATCATCCTGTAAAACCAAAACCGTCGGATATTGCACAATATCTCTCGCTCTCGCAAACATTTCTCCGTCAATCGTTTCCGGATCAATCAATTCCACCTCTTTTCGCGCCTCATATTCGAAGTCTCGTTTCCACACCTCGGCTTCCGAGGCAAATTCCGAATGTTGTTTTACCACTATTACTACACGCATTCTTTTTTCTTCTTTCTTTGTTCCCTAATAATACTTTCAAATTCATCCAAAGTCTTAAACTGCAAAAATACACTGGCAAATCGCACGTAGGCCACTTCATTTTTCTCGGCCAAAACATCCAAAATCGCCTGACCAATCTCATGCGACTCCACTTCGTCTCGATCCAGAGCATACATTTTCGCCGTCACTGAGTTTACTACGTCCTCAATTTCAAATTCCGAATTAAAAAACTTGCCCACACTACGTTTTACTGCCCCACGCAATTTATCTCGATCAAAAACCTCACGATTTCCACTACGTTTTTTCACTGTCAACGTTGGTAACTCGATGCGCTCGTAAGTCGTAAAGCGATAACCATCTTTCGTCACTCGTCTGCGACGAATCATCTGGCCATCCGTAGTTTCTCGGCTTTCCAGCACTTTACTATCGCCAATGCCAATATTTATATTCATTATAATTTCTATCTAAAATGACTGGGCTAGCCAGTCATTTCGAATTGTTAAGTTATTTTTTATTACGGAATCTTGCACGAAGTGAAGGTGGTACATCCAAATCTTCTTCTTCGTCTTTTTTACCGATGCGTTCCCAAATATTTTCTTTTGGGGTAGCCGTGAAATCATTTTGGAATTCATTGGTTGAAGCAGTAGAATGATCAAAACTGCTAATTGGTGCTACTACTGGCTCACTCGCCTGTGATTTCATCGCTTCCACGCGTTCCATCACTTCCGCATTACGACGAGCTTCTTCTTCCTCAGCACGCTTTTGACGGTAATAATCCGAATCAAAACCAGTTGCTACCACCGTAATTACGATTTCATCCTGCAATTCTGGGCGAATTGAAGCACCGAAGATAATATTGGCATCTGGAGAAACTGCACCAGTGATTTCCTCTGCTGCTTCTTGGATTTCTGACATTGACATATCATAACCACCGGCCACCGAGAATAGTACACCACGAGCCCCATCAATCTTCACTTCGATCAGAGGTGATTCAATAGCCTGTTGTGCAGCTAATTTCGCACGGTTTTCACCAGAAGCGCGGCCGATACCCATCAAAGCTGAACCTGCATTCTTCATAATCGCCTTCACGTCGGCAAAGTCCAGGTTAATCAGCGCGTGTTCGGTAATTAACTCTGAAATACCTTGCACACCTTGACGCAAAACATCATCTGCAATCTTAAAAGTTTCGAGCAGTGGCGTGCGTGGATCAATCGTTTGTAATAGACGGTCGTTAGGAATCGTAATCAAAGCATCGACTTCCTTCGCCAATTTTTCAATTGCAAAATCCGCATTCTTCTTACGTTGTGCACCTTCAAAAGTAAATGGCTTCGTCACTACACCCACGGTCAAAATATCTTGCTTTTTAGCTTCCTGAGCTACTACTGGACCAGCACCAGAACCGGTACCACCACCAGCACCCAAAGTAATGAACACCATATCGGCGTCCTTAATAGCTTCACAGATGTTGTCACGGCTTTCTTCTGCGGCAGTTTGACCTTTTTCTGGATCACCACCAGCACCCAGACCTTGGCCGATGTGAACTTTCACGTCTGCATTAGAGTGATGTAGAGCCTGGGCATCGGTATTTACCGCAATAAACTCAACACCGGAAAGTCCAACTTCCTTCATACGGTTTACCGCAGAACCGCCAGCTCCACCGACACCGACTACTTTAATCGTCGCTTTGCTTTCCACCTCTGTTGGTTTTATTTCTGGCATCTTTATTCCTCACTTTTAACTATAGATTACTTCTATATTAACACATTTCTAGCCAGAATAAGAGATTTTTATCTTCCACCGCCAAATAATTTACCGAAGAAGCTCATTGGTTTTTCTTCCACACGCGTTTCTTGCTCGCGCATATCATCATTCATCATCAAAGCCAAACCAATCGCCACCGCAAAACGAGGCTTTTTAGTCTCATTATCAATATGAGTCACATCCATTAGCGGCAAACCAATCCTGGTGGCTACTTCCATATGCTCCCTCGCGAAGCGTTCAATTCCACGCATCTCCGCGCCTCCACCCGTCAAAACTACGCCTTCTGGTAACTTCTTTTCGTAACCCGCAATCGCAATTTCTTTCTTCACATGTTCAAAAATATCAATCAAGCGGTCTTCTACAATCTGATTCACCATAGTCTTCGTAAAGCTAATTGATTCATCGCCAAAACGCATCGTCATTGGCTTGTCATTATCAATCAATTCCGCCGTCACGTATTTCATCTTTATTTCTTCGGCCACCTCTGTACTCACGGCTAGACTGATCGCAATATCATTCGTGATATGATTGGCCCCGATATTAATTACACCGAAATATTGCAGGAAACCTTCCACAAAAATCGCCACCGAAGTCGTCGCCGCCCCCATTTCGACTACTGCTACGCCATTCTCTTTTTGGCTCTCGAGTAGCACGGCGCGACCGGCAGCTACTGCCGTTGGCACCAATTTCAAAGCGTTAATATTTAAGGTTCCGGACACCTCTTTTAAGTTCATACAGACTGGCAAAAGTGCCGAGACCACATTCGCTTGCATTTCAAGCTTCACGCCACGCATGCCAATCGGATTTCTAATTCCGCCCTGACCCGCAATCGCATATTCTACCGGAATCACGTCAAGCAATTCACGGTTATCTGGCACAATCCCCGATACCGCAAATTCTTTTAAGCGCGCCACGTCTACCTCAGTAATTTCCGAACCGGTAATCGAGATACCACCCTGCGTTGGCGCCGTGCCGACATTCGAACCATTAATTGAAAGATAGGCGTCCACTAAATTCATCCCGATCATTCGGTCGATTTCGATAGAAGCCGCCTCGAGCGCGTGCACCGCATTACGTAAATTCGTCACCACACCCTTACTCATCCCCCCATTTTGTGGTGACTCAACCTTACCCACTACGGTAATCTGACCATTCATCTCACTGAGGACCACTTCGCGAATATTTTGCGTCCCCATATCGATGCCAAAACTAAACTTTGGTGTTTGCTCGTTCATATGTTTTCATTATAACATAAACATTTTCCAGTCTATAACAAAAAATCTGACGACTCGCGCCAGATTTTCCTGAATCCACTGACGACCTGCGCCAGATTTTTCTTTTTTCTACAATCTACGAAGCCCCATACTTTGTTGATTTATCAACTTATTCTTTTGGGCAGTTTGGCAAAGTTAAAACTTCGTAACCATCTTCCGTCACCAGGATCGTATGTTCACAGTGACAGCCAATCGAACCGTCTGATAGCACCACATTCCAACCACTCTCTGGATCCACATGATTATACGGCTTACCCAGAGACGACATTGGTTCAATACAAAGTGTATCTCCTGGCTTCAAGACATACCCCCTGCCGCGTTTACCAAAATTCGGCACTTCTGGTTCCATATGCATCGACTTACCAATGAAATGACCAACATAATTTTCAATCACCCCAAGATGACCTGCGCGTAACACTTTTTCTACCGCATAGCCAATATCCCCCAAATGCACCCCTGGCGCCACCGTTTCAATTCCCGCCCAAAGCGCTTTTTCCGTAGTCTTAATCATCTGTTTCACGGCCGGATTTGCCTTACCTACCACTGTCGTAAATGCGGCATCGGTATGATAACCCTTAAAGCCAATCACTAGGTCGAAAGAAACCTTATCACCGTCTTCCAGCGCGTAATCACTATTTGGCGCACCATGCACCAATTCATCGTTCACCGAAATACAGATCGAACCCGGAAATTTTTCTTTTAATTCATCATAAGAAACTGTCGCCCCTCGTGACACAATCTGTTTCCTTACCCAGGCATCCAGTTCGCGCTTGGTCATTCCCACTGCGACATACTCGCGCAAGTCTTGCAAAATCTCCCCCAAAATCTTGCCACCTTCGCGCATTGCTTCAATTTTTGCTTTATCCATGATTGATATTATACTACTCTTTTATACCCCTGTTAATATTTCTGTCAACTAACGCCAAACTTCTATTTTATTTTTAACCTACACCAATAGTTCTGACATTTTTCCGTCTCAACTAGCGCCAAAATTCTCTGATTTACCGTTTCCTCGTCACCATTTCCGTCCACTTCGTAAACTTTCAGGCCTTTTTTCTTCATTTCCGCCAAAAACGGCACACTTTTTTCCAGGTAATAATTAATTTTACGCTGCCAAACCGCCATATTGTCGTCTTCTCGCCCTCTTAAGCTCAATCTGCGGTAAAGCTCATCTTCATCCACCCGAATATCTACCACGAACTCTACCTCTTGAAAAATTCCAGTATTTTCCAACATTTCTACCTGTTCGACACTTCCCGGCTGACCGTCAAATACTACATTTTTACCCGATTTAAGTTCCCGATACATATTTTCCGTCAAAAGCGCCACCAAAAGCTCTTCTGGAATCATCGCCCCTGTCTGTGTATATTCCTCAAAACGTTTCGAATCACGAATCAATTGCCCCGCTGAAAGCCAAGTTCGCCCCAGTTCCGCCGCCAACATTCTCCCCTGCGTCGATTTCCCCGCCCCCGCCGGACCGTAAATCATAATCATTCCTATGCGCCTTTCTTTATTACTTCGTTTTTCATCATCGAAAGCGCTCTCTCATAGACTTCTTCTGGTGTCCCTACCCCGTCAAGCACCAAAAATCCTACCCCACTCCCAAGTAATGGAGCAATAATCTTATCTCTGTTATCTTGGTAAATTTTCCAGCGTTCTTCAAAAATTTCTGGCGAATCCTGTTCTCGGCCCCTTAAAGCGATACGTTTTTCCACCTCGGCTTTTGGCACATCCACCTCTATCATGTAATCAATTTTAATTCCCCTCGACATCAAAATATCTACTTGGTTTGCCGTCCTCGGATATCCGTCAATAATTGCATTTTCCGCGGTTTCCAATCTTGAAAAAATCAAATTCGAGACCATCTGATCATCAAATAATTGCGCCGTCGCTAATTTTTCTTGCACCCCCGGCTCTTTACTTTCTCTGAGAATCGCTCCACCGGAAATCCATTCCCAACCTAGCTCTTCCGCTAATCTTTTACCTAAAGTACTTTTGCCGCTTCCCGGCCCGCCTAAAAAAATTATATTCATCATTTTAAGTATAGCACCAACCAGCATCAAAAAACCCTCATCTGCGAGGGTTTTTAGTTATTTTAAGCCAAGTTTAATTCGTTCGGTTTTTTCTGCTTTGCGGATTTCACGCAAAATTGCCTTACGACGACGCTCTCTCTTGGAAATAGGCTTAGAGAAACGTAATTGTGATTTTGCAAGTGGCATGATTCCACTCTGTAAAACCTTACGATTAAAACGACGAATAATATTCTCGTTAGCCTCACCCTGGTCTTTTCTAGTTACTTTTATTGACATATAGCAGGATTATACCAGAGAGCCGCAGATTTTTCAATATCTAATCACTGGGATCGCTCTTTTTAATTTGCAGCAACCGACTTTCCACGGTTTTTCGTCCCCGCCATTCATTGAGTACTAAATTTATGTGCACATTATAAGTCGCATTTTTATCCAAATTGAACCACTCTTCCCGCGCATTAAACACCAAAGCCTTGAACAAATTTCCGTCCTTTTCCAGAGTAAATTTCAGATGTTTTTTCTCTGCACCCAGTGTTTCTACGAACTTAATTTTTGTATTCAAAAGCTCAAAGATCGGTTCCGCATTTCCCTGACCGAACGGCTGAAGTACCGACATTTCTTCATATAAATTCACGTCTAATTCTGCCAAATCATTCACTTTGATATCTTCCGTCACCTCCAGATATTTTTCTTGTTCAATCAAGTTTAAGCTCTGATAATACTGGTTTACCGCCTCCGTAAAAAGTGCTAAATTTTCCTTTTTCAACTTCACTCCACAAGCCGCCGCGTGACCACCTCCGCAAATCAAAGTCTCATTCACCGCCCTGATTGCTTCCGCTAAATCAAAATCCCCAAACGATCGTCCCGACCCCTTATAAATCCCTTCTGTTTCCCCCAAAACAAAGGCCGGTCTACGGTATTTTTCTACTAACCTCCCTGCAATAATTCCTAGCACTCCTTCATGCCAATTGCCAGCTGCCACAATCACCGGCTTCTCATCAACCAAAATCTCCTCCAGCGCCGCTCGCTGCGCGGTTCGCCTCTCGCCATTTAGTCGATTAAGCTCCTCCGCCAACATCGCCGCCTCTGCTCGTTCCTTCGACATCAAAAGCTTCAATGAAATTTCCGCTGACTCCATACGTCCACCCGCATTTAGCCTTGGCCCGATTTGAAAACCAATAGCCTCTGAGTCAATTTTTTGTACACCAGCCACGCGCATCAATTCTAAAAGCCCCACACGCTTCGTTTTCTGTAAAATAATCAGTCCAAAATATGCCAGTTCCCGATTAATTTGATTCATCACCATCGAATCACAAATCGTCCCGATTAGCACCAGATCCAGATACCATTTTTCCTGATTTTGCGGGATTATTCCCTCGAGTACTAGCGCCTGCATCACCATAAAAGCCACCCCTGCTCCACAGATTTCTCGAAGTCCCCTCTTCTCCAAATCCGCTTCATCCTCACCGTATCGCTTCGGATTTACCACCGCAAGCGCCCGCTCCGGCACACCACTCATCAGCTCGTGATGGTCGGTTACGATTGTATCAATTTTGTGTTCAGCTAATTTCTGAATCACTTCCGCATTATTACTACCGCAATCCACCGTCACTACCAAACCCACCCCCAATTCCACGGCCCTTTCCAGGCATCTTTCACTCATACCATAACCGTCAATAAAACGATCCGGTAGCATCACTTCCACCCGCTTCACCCCCGCTAGTTTCAGCGCCTCACACATAATCGTACTTGCTGTCACTCCATCCACGTCGTAGTCACCATAAACTAGCACCGTCTCGCCCTGGTTTATTGCCGCTTTAATTCGCGCCACCGCCACCTCAATATCTGGCAGCTTCTTTGCATGTTCCAGGCTATATTTTGGCCGCAAAAATTCTTCCGTCACCCCCCTTTTAGCCAAAATTTCCTCAAAAATCTTCGACATACTTCAAAAATTATTGGATAGTCTTCGTCACCTTCTGATTTGGCGACATCTGCTGACTTTTAATCACAATCGTCTGCAATTCCTTCAAGATTGGATATTGTTTATTTGTCTGATAAATGGTCGTGTTCCCCTTTTTTGAAGTCACCAAAAAATTCGCTTTTTCCAGCCTTTTTAGTTCCCTTTGAATATTACCTGCATCTTCGTGAATCAACTTCGCTAGTCCCCTTACATGGACTTTGAAATCCGGATATTTGGCAAAAACTACCAAAATCTTCCGGCGAACCCGAGATGTGATAAAAACATCTAACATTTACCTCTTTCCTTTCTTAAAGTATATCATAAATGCTAAAATATACTTGATGTACTATGAGGTAATTCCCACCACCACTTTCAAAAAATCCCCTCTCTTTTCTGATGGTCTCCTTACCTACTCTTTTGACCAAAATCTCGCCCCAGGCACTATTGTTTCTATTCCCCTCGGCAAGAAAACCGCCCTTGGCATTATTTATCGAAAAACCACCGCTCCTACCGACCAAAATTTCATTATTAAATCGATTAATAAAATTGTTCACCCTATCCCTCTACCTAATTATCTCCTAAAAAGTCTCGCCTGGCTCTCCTCTTACTACCTAAATCCAGTCGCCAAAACCGCCAATCTTTTTCTTCCTCTCGGCATCGAGAAAAACCGTCGCAAAAAATCTTCTGCCTCCACTTTTAGTACCCAGTCTTCTAATCCGATCCAAAACATGACCTCTCTTACCGCAGCCACAACTACCCACCACCAAATCCCGCTCAACCCCGCTCAAAAACAAGCCCTCACCGAACTACATAAAATCAAAACTCACACCAAACTCCTTCACGGCATTACGGGTTCCGGTAAAACCAACATCTATCTCAAGCTTGCCCAGCAAATTTTCGATTCCAATCAATCCATCATTCTACTTGTCCCCGAAATTTCCCTAACCCCACAGCTAGTCAGTCGTTTTCAAGAACATTTTGGCACTCAAGTAATTTCTCTTCATTCCAAGCTTACCGAAGCCGAACGTCACCTTATTTGGCAACGTATTCACGAAGCCGATCAGTCCACACCTTTTGTCGTAATTGGCCCACGCTCCGCTCTTTTTTCGCCCCTAAAAAACCTTGGACTTATTATTATCGATGAAGTCCATGAACCTAGCTTCTATCAAGATACTTCGCCTCGCTATCATGCACTCCGTCTCGCTAGTTTTATGGCTCAAACCCTCAAAATCGATTGTCTCCTTGGCACTGCTACTCCACGTGTCGAAGATTATTTTTTGGCCAAAAAGAATCACGCCTATGTCGCCCTTTCTGAAAAAGCAAAATCCATCACCAATCAAACCAAAATTAGCCTCATCGACCTGAAGGATCGCGCCCTTTTCACGCGTAACCGCTATTTTTCTGACGCTCTACTTCAAGACATCGAAAATAATCTTAAACAGCACAAGCAAACCCTACTTTTCCATAATCGCCGCGGTTCTGCCCCACTCACACTCTGCGAACACTGTGGCTACCAAGTCCTCTGTCCCAACTGCCTTCTTCCGCTCACCCTTCATAGTGACTCCTATCAGCTGATTTGCCACACTTGTGGCCATCATGAATCAGTCCCTTCCACTTGTCCAGTCTGCCATCACGGCTCCCTTATCCATAAAGGTTTCGGCACCAAGCTTCTCGAATCAGAACTTAAAAAACTCTTTAAATCTGCTCACATTGCTCGCTTTGATGCCGATAATACTACCGCCTATTCGCTCACTCAAAATTTTGAAGCCGTCAAAAACGGTGATATTGATATTATTATTGGTACTCAAACCATCGCCAAAGGTCTCGATCTCCCATTATTAAACACCGTCGGTATCGTCCAAGCTGACGCCAATCTCAATCTGCCGGATTATGCCGCCGAAGAACGTACTTTCCAGCTCATCACCCAGGTTATCGGTCGCGTCGGACGCGGTCACACCGACATTAACCATGTTTTCCTCCAAACTTTCCAACCTGAACATCCCGTCATTCTTGCAGCTAAATCCTTAGACTATGCCAAGTTTGCCGATTATCTCCTCAAAAAACGCCAACTTTCTCATTTACCTCCATTTTTCTATTTACTTCGTATCTCTATTGTTAAAAAGACTGAAGATCTCACTATTAAAAAGATTATGGAACTCCATCGCACACTCAAAAAATTTCCCGACGTTTATCTTTCCGCGCCTACACCCTCCTTTCATGAATACACCCCCAGTGGCTATTCTTGGCAAATCATCGTCAAAGCCAAAAAACGTGACTCGCTCACTCACCTCATTCAGTCACTTGACCAATATCCCGAAATTCGCTTCGCTATCGACCCACCAAGCCTCATCTAATTCGCCAAACCTAATCTAATTCGCCAAACCTGACCTGTTCCACTTAGATCTAACTCGACTCGCCAGGCCTGATTCAGCATTTTAAGCTAAATTTAATTCCTTTAATTTCTAGGTGATATTTTCTGCGCCCACCACGGCGCTCTTATCAAAACTTAAATGGAGGAAGAATAGTATATTTGAAATTATGATTATAAAAATCTAGGATACTTTTTTTGGTCATATGTGTTGAGAGATAGTTCTAATTATAGTATGGGAGTTTAATATAATTCTTTCTTCCTCCATCCAAGTCTTGCCTTTTGGCGTCTATTTCGTTTTTTCTTTTTTGTCCTTTCCTTTAATTAATTGTGATTATTTAGCTTCATTATAAGACTTCCAATTTTTAGAAAACCTCTCTCCCTACCAAACCCCTAGTCTATCTCTACCGCACCAGATTAAAAGTTAACTCTGAGATATCCATAAATAGCCCTTGAAACGCCCCAAAATCCCGACAAATTAACCTTAAAATTATTCCAACAGCTTCAAAAAATACCTCGACTCCCGCACTATATTCCGCTTAAGCTTTATAAAAACCCAAAATCGGTTATAATATTAAGATATGAAAATTATTGAATCTCCTGACCCAAGACTTCGTCAAAAGTCTCAAAAGGTCAACTATGTTACTGATGAAATTAAAGATATGATCCAGGCAATGGTCGATGCCAGCCTCGAATGGGAAAAATCTCACCCTCACGAGCTTTCTGCCGCCATGGCCGCCCCTCAACTCGGCATTAATAAGCGTCTAATTATTATCCGTGATAGTATGGATGATAAAACCAACACTTCTTTTACTACCCTAGTTGATCCAGAAATTATTAAGCAGGAAGGTAAAATTATCGAAGATTTCGAAGGCTGTCTCTCTGTCCCATTTATTTATGGTAAGGTCCCACGCTACTCGAAAATTCGCGTCAAAGCTAAACTCGAAGATGGCACTGAGGTACGCATTAAAGCTACCGATGAGCTAGCCCGCACCCTCGCTCACGAAATTGATCACCTTGACGGTATCCTCTTTATTGATCGTATTAAAGATAAGACTGACGCCTTCTTCGAGCTCGACAAAAACGGTGACCTACAGCCAGTCGATTACGAAACTCGTATTAAAAATAACAAACAACTCTTCCCTGACGAAGACTAGTCTTTTTCTATTGAACACATATTTTATTCGAGGTAAAAAATGAGCACAAAATTTATCTTTTTTGGCAATGGACCCCTGGCAGAAGCCACGTTAAATCAACTTTTAACTGCCAAAAACCTAGAATTAGTTTTCCATGCTAAAACTAAGGAAGATTTAGCAAAAGTTGCCAGCTTAAAACAAGAAAATCCTGAAATTAAGGGTATCCTCGCCAGCTTCGGTGTAATAATCAAATCTGACCTGCTTGAACTTTTTGAGCCTAAAGGTATTCTTAATCTCCACCCCTCTCTCCTCCCGCTCTATCGTGGAGCCTCGCCTATTGAATCCGCCATCTTAAACGGCGATCAAGATTTTTCTGTCTCTATCATGAAGCTCGTTAAAGCCATGGACGCCGGACCAATTTACTACCAAACCACTCTTAAGGCCTCTGAGTTCTCATCCAACCTACCCGAAAAATCTGAAATCTACCAAAAACTCGCTATCATTGGCACTAATTGGCTGATCGAACACCTAGACTCCCTACCAAAACCTACCCTACAAGACGATGAGAAGGCCACCTTCACCACTAAGTTTGATAAAACCGACTCGAATCTATCTTTGTCCGAAATGAGCGCCACAGAAGCTCTCAATCGCATTCGTGCCTTCCAAGGCTTTCCGAAAAGTAAGCTTCAAATTCATAGCCATGAGTGCATCATTTTAAAAGCCCACATCGAAACCGAAAAATCTAATAACCCCCTTTCATTCCCTTGTCAGGACGGCAATTTTCTTGTCATTGATCAGCTTCAACCAGCTAGCAAGAAGCCTATGGATGCCAAATCTTTTATCAACGGCTATCTAAAATAGTCCATTATCTCCCTAAGCTTCCAAAATCCAGAACTCAAAAAACTAACAATCCCCCCACTCTACCCCACTTTACCACCAAAAATCCCTCTTTCGAGGGATTTAAATTTTGTGTTCAAAGTATTCTTAATCTATAAAGTCATCGATTTACGGATTTCTTCACTTGAGGCGCGTACTTCCTGTTTCAATTCCTCAAATACTTGACGAGAAACCTCTGCGTAATTTGGGCGATTAGCTTGAATCCATTTTACGCTTAAGTATTCACTTAAAATATCCACGGTCCCCTCTATTACACCGTAACGCTTCAAGAGATTCTGGTAAACTTCATCAATACGATAATCACCTAATTTTGCTAGGGCTTTAATCATCACATTTTTATCTTTTTTCATAATACCGTCGAACTCTTCGAGTTGTTCCAAGCTCAAGCCTTCACTTAACTTTTCGCCGATACGGTTTTCTAGCAGTCTCTGTGCTTCTTCGATGAAAGCGGTTCTTTGCATCTCATCAAGATCACCTAAGCCCGTTTCTCTCAAAAAATTTTCATCCACCCGAATCATATTATCTCCTAATTTACCCCATTATAACGCTTTTTCCTATCAACCACAAGCGTTATTCCAGTCGCAACACTTTTTAATCAAAAATCATCATTCTTCCCCCTCTTCTAAAATCCGCCAAGCCAATTTCGCACATCTCACTCTCGCTGGCATATTTTGAATCATCGAAAAAACTTCTAACTCACCCTTGATTCCCTGTTTTTTCTCACTCTGAACCCCCATTACTAAATCAAAAAATCCTAACATTAATTCTCGTGCTTCATCCAGAGTTTTCCCCCTAATCGCATCAATCATCATATCTGCCGAAACTTTCGAAATTGCACAACCCACTCCCGAAAAACTTCCCTCCAAAATTTTTCCGTTCTCAATTTTCAGACTCACCGTTAGTTCATCACCACAACTATGATTCACCAAAGTTTTGGTCAAATTCGCCTCTATTTTTCGCTCAAAATTTAACGGATTTAAATTCCGCTCCAGTAATTCTTCCCTATATTTACTCTGAATTTCTCGCATTATTTTTCTTCTCCAATTTCACCAAATCTTATTCATTTCCGCCAACATTCTTCCCCTGTCGATTATTATTCCAGCCCCATCACTCTGCGCACTCTCCTAAGGCAAGCTAAGAAATATTTAACATCTATATTTGTATTATAAAAAGCTAAACTTGCTCGCACCACCGCACCGATTTTTTTCTCTGTTAAAAATGGTTCCGCACACATCATTCCCGCTCTCACCATCACACCAAAATCCGCCAAAATCTGCGCCGTATCATGTGCATGCACCCCCTTCACATTGAAGCTAATAATGCCATTCTCCGCAAAATATAATTCGATATTTTCTTCTTTCTCTAACTCTTCCCGAATTTTCTCGGTTAATCTCTTTTCTGTCCCGTAAATTTCCGAGTGTTCCAACCAAAATTTCTCCGTCACAGAAAGTCCAGTAATCGCCCCCATATTTAGCGTCCCACCTTCGAACTTACTCAGCCCCGGCGCAAAACTCATCTTCACTTTACCATCCGCAAGCTTCACTGATTCCACCATTTCACCCCCATAATTTAACGGCTTCAACTTCTTCATCAAATCATACCTAAGATATACTACTCCCACACCCATTGGCGCTCCAATTTTATGCCCCGAGAATACTAAGCCGTCCACCCCTAATTCCCTCACATCAATCTTCTTATGTGCCACTAATTGCGCCGCATCCATCAAAATTAGCCCCTGAAAGCCTAAGTTCCTCAATTCTTTCGCGATGCCACTTCGATCCACCCCCGTCACATTACTCATTCCCGTCATCGCCACAATTTTGATTTTTGGTTCCGCCCCCTCAGTCTTTGCACGTTCAAGATCCAGCTTCATCTCACTCACGAGATCTTCCGTAATTCGCACTTTCTCCCCGTAACGTTCCGAAAAAGCCAAAAGATTACTATGATGAGACTCTAAATCCACCAAGATCTCCCCCTCATGGCTCCCATCCTCGCTTAGCCACCCCTCAATTCCATTAGCTAGTAAATTTAGTCCCTCCGTCGCATTTTTCACAAAAATCACTTCTAGTGGTTCACAACCTAAAAACTTAGCAGTTATCTCACGCGCTTGCCAAAGTTCCGCCGTCGCAAGTTCCGACAATTCATAGACTCCACGCAAAGGATTCGCATTTTTCTTTGTATAAAAATCTTGTTCAGCCAAAAGTCCAACCGACAATCTCTGCATAGTAGCCGCGTTATCTAGATAAACAAAAGGCAGGATTTCATCCAACTCATTTTTCTCAAATATCTCAAATTCTTCTCTGTACATTTCGCTTATCCTTAACTTTTTTATTCAATTCTTAGTCTATTTTTTACTCAAATTTAGCGCACATTTACAGTCTATTTCGCTTATGCTTAAATCTTGTATTCATGCTACATATTCTGCATTTCTAACTTAATTAAGTTATTCATTTCCATCGCATATTCTAGTGGCAAAGCTTTCGTAATTTCTTCCGAAAATCCTCGAATTAAAATCTCCTTCGCTTTTTCCTCGCCAATTCCGCGTGTCGCAAGATAATATAAAATCTCTTCTGATAATTTCCCCACCGAAGCCTCATGCGTTACTTCTGCCTCCCCAGAATTCACATCCACCATCGGCTCCGCATAAGATCGCGACTCACTATCTAAAATTAACGATTTACAGTCAATGTAAGCCTTCACTCCTTTTATCCCCTTCCCTACTTTCGCCAGAGTTTTCGTCATACTCACACCCCCATTTTTCGACACCGACTTACTCCGGATAATTGCCGAGGTATTGTCTGCTAAGCAAATTGCTTTTGCTCCGGAATCCAAAATTTGTTCACCTGAAGCCAAACTCATCCCTAAATATTCCATTTTCGCCCCCTCTCCCTTTAAGATCGTCGTCGGATACAACATTGTCACCTTCGAGCCAAAAGTCCCTGAGACCCACTCCATTTCCCCGCCCGTTTCCACAAGCGCTCGCTTAGTATTCAAGTTGAACACATTTTTTGACCAACTTTCTACCGTCGAAAAACGCATTTTTGCCCCCTTTTTTACAAAAATCTCTACCGATCCCACGTGTAGATTATTTTTTTCATACTTTGGCGCTGAACATCCCTCAATAAAATACAGTTCGCTTCCCTCATCTACCACGATTAAGGTATGTTCGAATTGCCCAATCCCCGGTTCATTCATTCGATAATAACTCTGAATTGGTAGCTCCGCCGCCACCCCCTTAGGTACATAAATAAATGACCCGCCACTAAACATTGCCGCGTGTAACCCCGCAAATTTATGATCATTTTCTGGTATCAACTTCATAAAATGCTCTAAAAAGATTTCACCCACTGGCGCCCCATATTTTGCCAAATCTTCCTCTGAGCTCTTCTCTGTTGCAAGAATTGCTTCCTCTAGTGGCAAAAACACCACGCCAGATTGCGCTAATTTTTCGCGCATTCGGTGATAAACCACCTCCGAATCAAATTGCGCCCCCACGCCAGCCAAGCCCTCTTTTTCCGCCTCTGGAATTCCTAAAGCTTCGAAAGTTTCTCGAATTTCCGCCGGCACCTCATCCCAAGAAGTTTTTACCTCAACATCATCCACTTCCTTATAAAATCGAATCCCACCTGCGTCAATCTGCGAAATTAACTCCTCTACCCCTGGTAACATCTTCCCTAGATTCTGTTTTTGCCAAGCCTGCACCCCCAGAAGTCTCTTTTTTAATACCCATTCCGGTTCTCTTTTTTGTCGATGAATCGCCTCCGCCGCTCGACGCACTACCTCTTTTTTCACTTCACACCCCTCTCGTCCATCACGCCGCTCTCGCCTATCACGCCCCTATCGTCCAATGCTCTCGCCGACTTCTCATCACCACACTCATTTTCTGAAAATCTCTTCGACTTCTCATCGCCACGCTCATTTTCTACCACTATTAGTTCTCCGCCCACCAACTCAACCGCCTTATCCACCTTCAATTTTTCCAAAATCCTCAAATTATGCGAAATAATCAAAAAACTCGCGTTTGTTTCTCGCTGATAATCCGCCAAAATTTGCGAAATCTTTCCCGCCGATTCCATATCTAACCCCGAATCCAGTTCATCCAACATACAAAATTTCGGCTTCAAAGCTAACATCTGTAAAATTTCATTCTTTTTCTTTTCTCCTCCCGACATCCCCACCCCACATTCGCGCTCCATAAAAAACATCGGAAGCCCCAACAATTTCTGATTTGACATCAAGCCACTACGCACCTCATCGAGCCGCACCTTTTCGCCACGTTCCGTTAATCCAGTTCGAATAATTTCCGTCGTGGAAACGCCATTTACTTCCGGCGGTATTTGAAAACTCAAAAACATCCCGAGAAGACTTCGCCCCTCAGTACTTAAACTCTGAATTTTCTCTCCCAAAAATTCAATTTCTCCCCCTAAAATTTCATATCTCGAATCCCCCATAATCGCTCCTAGCAGTGTCGATTTTCCAGAGCCATTTTTCCCTTTCAGTACCAAAGTTTCCCCCGGCAAAATCTCAAAATTTACCCCCCGAAGCATCACTTGCTGATTTTTCTTAATCGCCACCGTCAAATCCGAAACTCTAAACATTTCACCTCTACTACTTCTTTATTAAATTATAACATTGTCTCTTGATAGAATGAATTATCTGCGTTATAATTAAAGAACAATCCCCTGTAGCTCAATGGTGGAGCAAGAAGCTGTTAACTTCGAGGTTGTCAGTTCGAGCCTGACCGGGGGAGCCATATGAAAAATCAGGCCCTAAAGGCCTGTTTTTTATATTCCCCAAGGTTAGGCGAGAACGTAGTTCGCCCATTATGAAAATATTGCGTTTTTATAATTAAAGTACTATATTTAAACCATATTCGACAATTAGTCGTTCTCCCATTTTTAAAAAAAGATGGGAGGTATTTTTTTATCCTTTACTTTCATCCACTCAGAAAACTCATTTTTTCTAGTCACAAAAATCCCCTCTCTCGAGGGGATTTATAATTAAAGGGGTGCTTCGAAGTTACCAAGTATATTCCATACAGCGTTGTTTTGCCCGAACAAACAGTATAATTATGGACACGATCGATACTAGCACAAATACATAAGGACCAAATGCCATAATAACCAACATCAAAGCTGGCATTAACTCTAAAAATATCAGAGAACTTGATATAAAATTTTCTTTCATATCTTCATTCTTAGCATTTTTAATATTTTTCTTGTATGCTAACCAATCGCCGATTGCATTTATAACCAAAACAATAATGGCAAAATATACAATCGACATAAATCCATCAGATTTCTTTAAATAAAAAAATGAAATCCAAGAAGTTAACCCACAAACAATTCCACATATATACATTTGCCTTAAGTCAATGCCTTTTTTCTTGAGTTTATCATTAAGAGTTAATGAATTATCATAGAATTTAATTGCCAAAATCATAAATCCCGCGGCAGCAATCTGCAGCCCATAACGATAACCACTCAGGCAGAGTAACATAAATATGATAGATCCAAAAATTTTCAACCAACTAGTTACAATTATATTTGTTTCGGAATTATGCATACGCACCTCCTTGTAAAAATACTAGGCCACTAAGGCCTCAAATGAAATTTACTGACCGAGGCCAGTAAATTAGTAACTTCCATATTATCTCATATTTATTAAAAAATAGCAAGCAAAAATCAAAAACCCCAATCTCACAATTGGGGCTCCCTCTTTTTTAAAAATTTAACTGCTTATTTGATCTCGATTTCAGCTGAAATTCCTAAGTGGTCCGAAGCATAACCATCATGTACCATAAAATTTTTCGCTTCCAACTTATCGTTTGGCATAATATGATCGCATGGCACCTCGCCATTAAATTTCAAGCCCGAAAGTGTATTTTTCACCCCATTTTCATATGTCAAATCACGCAAGAAATCTAATTCTCTCATCGCTGGCGCCTCGTGTCTCACATTCAAATCACCACAAAGCACAAATGGCTTATCTTGATACGGTTGAATAATCTCCGCCAAATGCTTAAATGCCTTCACCGTATCCTCGTCCCCGAGTGGCTGCGAACGCCAAAATCCATGATGATTTGCGATCACCACACCGTTTTCTAGCTCCACAACTTGCACATTTAGATTGTTTGAACACATTTTTTCCAGAATCGTATGTTCCGTATATTCCCCGTTCACAAAAGTGTTCATTGTCGAGCGAAACGGAATTCTACTTAAAATCATATTTCCTAGCTCAAAACTTCCGTTCGCTATATCACTACTCCAGTTTGGCGAAAAATAAGCATACGGCATCCCCGTCGCCTGCTTGATCGCTTCCGCGTCAAAACAAAGTCGCGCTAAATGCACCTGACAATTCTCTGAGCTCATCACCTCCTGCATACAGATTACATCAAAGTTATTATTTTCCAAAAAGCGTTTTAATTCCCCCTCCACTTTTCCCATCCATACGTTCAATTGTAAAATTTTCATGCTTATATTGTACACCAAAAATCCCCTCATCGAGGGGATTTTAAAACTAGTGAAATTATTCAGCATGAGATTCCGAAGTATTTTTATTTTTCTTTCTCCTCTTCGGGCTCACATTCTTCCTGTTCTTCATAGAATTGGAAGTCGTCATCATCTGAAACCAACGGCCAAACCCCCATTGCGAATAACGTTATGTTTATCGCTATACACACTAAAAGTTCTGCCAAATTTCGACAAGCCATAATCGTTAATCCCCATAATGGAATTAACATCATCGAAAAGAACCAGACATTTGAAAGACTCTTCCGCATTTGCTCCGAATATTTGTCATGTGTAAAAACCCAAATAATCAGACAATAACAGAATAAAAATCCTACCATGAAAAATACAATTGTTGGTATTGAGTTTCCACATACATAAAAGACCATGAGCATTATCAAAATTCCATAAACAAAATCGGCTAATGATACTCGACCTTCGAGTAGTGTCTCTCCTAGCATCCAAAAATCACATTCCTGTTTCCTGAAAATTGCCTGCCGAAAATAGTCTATCATTACAACCGCAAATCCTAATATGCTAATACCGACTCCTACCTGAGGATCACTCAAACAGATAATCGTCGAAATTAAACATAACAGAATTCTCATTAAATTTCTATTGCTAAGTTTAAACAATTGTTTCATTTTCCCCCTCCATTTTTTCACACTCTCTGTGTTTTTAGTGGTTTAATGCCCCTACACAGGCCAAATAAGTCAAAACCGCAGCCATAATTAAAACATAGCTCAAGATCAAATAAATCGCACTTGATAGAATTCGATTCAGTTTCAAAAAACTTTTCTCAAATTCCGCCGGCCAAAAAATCTGTAGGCCATAAAAAGCCGTCGCCAAGCTCACCAACATTAGTGCAAAAATCGTCGCCAACTTCTCCGTTCCCGGAATAAAAATATACACGCTATAGGTTAAAAAAATCCATGCATGCATATTATTACAGAATTTTCGATTCAAGCTCAGCTCTTCTGACAGGAATTTCACCCACTTGTTATTTACTCGCATATATGGGTCTAACCAATACGCATTCACTAGCAGGCTCGGTAAAACCGTCACCGGAAGTCCGATCATTAAAATCGCCATCTTATAGCCATTTATCACCGAAAATCCAAAAAATAACACCGTTAAACTAATTGCCACCTCTAACAGCATAATTCCGTTTAACACTCTGGTACGTCGATTTTTCTCCTGTACCACTGATGTGATTTTTTCGCCTTCAAGGCCATTCACTACTTCACTTAATTTAATCAATTCCACAAAATTTCCCTCCATTTTTCCCTCCTTGTCGTATCACCGAAGTGACCCAAAAAATAGTTTCAATTTTCCAAATTTAATTAAAATTAATTAGGACCTAAGCTTACATAATTTCACCTCATTTCTAAAGAGCTATTTTGGGACAAAATTGTCCAAACACAAAATTACACCAATATTATAATACAAACAGTCATTTTTGTCAATATTTCACCCATGTCACACCGCGCCATGAACCTTTCTCTTTTACTATTACGTCTAGCTTAAAATTCCCACTCACATCATTCCACTCTGCTTAATTTCATCCGCCCCTTCCTCTTTTTTCATACCTCTCAGCTTATTTTTGCGGTATAATATAAGCATTATGGAGCACGAAACACGCAAGAATTTTAATCAATTTCAACAGGAACCAGAACTTCACGTCCAAAATCGTAATCAAGGTCCTGAAATTCCTCAATTAAGTCGCTCCGCCGCTTATCAGGAACGTCAATTCCAGAGGCATCTCCAATCTGAACTTAATAAAAAACGCGAAAATGAACCCGCCCTCGATACTGTTGGCGAAAAACTCACTTATCTTGCTGCCATGACCGCTCCTACTCTTGGCCGCGCCGCCCTGCTTGCTATCGGTGCTACTCTTGTATTTAAGGGCGCTTCCATGCTCGCCGATCATCTCTCTAATCAATCCATCGAGCAGCACCAAAAAGACATGGAAGAACTCGGCGTCCCCCTCGAAGATGACGAAGAAGACGATTATGATCGCACCTTCACTGGTTATGAAGATTACATGAACCATCACAATGCTCTTCGCGCCCAAAAAGGCCTCGAACCAGATTACACTCCCGAAAATGGACCCGTCGAACTTTATTCTGAATTCGATTCTCCTGCCGAAGCTTCTCAGACTTCCAACGACAGCGAAAATTCCGCATACTCTATCCAGCTAGATAATGATATGCAAAAATTCACCCCTGATAATAACCTCACTATTCCAGAAGAAAAAATAGCTGACGGTACCACTTCCATAAATACTAACGCCACCCCAATTGAACACCGCACTGCCATCACCTTACAAGACGAAAAACTTACCCATATCGCCGAAAAAACTGTTCTAAAAACTGTTAATTTCCCTGCCGGCATCGGCCAATTCAAATCCTTTATGGACTATAAAGCCATCACCGACAAAACCACTCCGAATTATAATTTCACCCACGAAAATGCTAATTTTCATGTCGGAAAATCCGGCCTCACCTATTATCAAGACGGCGAAAATACCTACCCTGTCGTCGCGGTCGGTAGTGGCATCTCCGATAAAATCGGCCAACTCATCGAGGTTACTCTTGATAATCAAGGCCATCCAAACACCTTGCGTTGCGTGATTGGCGACCAAAAAGATGACGGTGACACCGACCCCACCACTCACACCGTTCACAAAAACGATCGCAGTGTGGTCGAATTCCTCGTCGATTATAATCGACTAAAAGAAGCCAATCCTACCGCTGTTAATATGGGCGATCTCACCTATCTCGATAATTCCCAATTCAATCTCAAAGGTAGCGTCACTAAAGTCCAGGTCCTTGACCAAAACTTCCAATCAACCGAAAATCAATAATTAAAAATAAGCTCGAACCTCGAGCTTATTTTATCCCCCACACTAATCAATCCATTACTATCCCCAGAATCAACACACAAAAAAAATAAGCCCTCACGGGGCTTATTTTTAGCTTCTGTCTTATTTTGCAACAGAGAGTGAGATCTTGCGACCTTCACGATCAATATCTAGAACCTTGAAGTTCTTGCGTTCGTTCAAGGTAAAGATCTTTTCTGGATCGACGTCGTTACCTTCACCAAGTTCAGAAACGTGAACCAAAGCTTCAACAGCTGGAGAAATCTGAACGAAAGCACCAAATGGGGTAATACGAGTAACCGTACCTTCCACCTTGGAACCCTTCTTCAAGTTTTCTACCTCTGATAGCCATGGATCAGCTACGAGTTGCTTGATGGAAAGGCTGAGGCGTTCCTTATCAATAGCAATAATTTTTGCCTTGATTGTATCGCCAACCTTAACGTAGTCAGATGGATTATTGACACGTTCCCAAGAAATTTCTGAGATGTGTACCAAACCTTCGATACCTTCCACGTTTACGAATACACCGAAGTCCACCACACCGGTTACTACACCTTCAACGGTGTCACCAACGTGAAGTTCAGCAAAACGAGCAGCGAGGCCGTCTTTGACCGCTTCTTTTTCAGAGAAGATAAGCTTGTTATCTTTCTTACTTGCATCAAGAATGCGGACTTTGATTCCCTTACCTACGAGAGAATTGAGGCGTTGCAAGATTTCGTCCTTATCAGCAGAACCTACACGTGGGTAGTGCTCAGCAGAAAGTTGTGAAACTGGCAAGAAACCACGAATTCCTTCGTACTCTACGAGAAGACCACCACGGTTTGCATCAAATGGGGTAACTTCCACGATTTCAGAAGCATCGAGCTTGGCTTGGATTTCATCCCAACCCTTATCCTTCACTGCTTTGCGAAGTGAAAGAAGCACCATGCCGTCTTCCATCTCAGAATCAATCACAGAAGCGGTAACTTCTGCACCTTCTTCGAGGTTACGTGCGAAAGAAGCTTCGCGGCGAGGCACCAAACCTACACCTTGTGCACCGAGATCAATCAAGATTTCGTGCTTTTTTACTGATAAAACAGTACCTGAGACCACGTCTCCAGTTGCTGCTTTTTTGATAGAGTCACCAGCGTTAGCTAGCAATTCATCCATTGTTACTTTTTTGGCATCAGCCATTCTTATATTTTTCCTTCCTTCAGGTCCGTTCAACTGATTTTCTTCCACAAAAAATCACTTGAACGAACCCGAATCTATTCCTTAATATATCAAAATCACCTCTGTTTGTAAAGTGTTAACCTTCTCCGCTTTTGCTTTCTTTTTTTCTTCACTCAAACTACAATAACCTTATGAAAAGCGAGGTAACCTATCAAAAAAAATCTTTCTCTAGCGAGGTTATGCATAAAAAACAGCAATTTCTTGATTTTTTGCGCTCCAAGTATCCCGATTACCATTTTCATCTTAAATCCCGCTTCTCTTTTCGCTATCCCAAGATGATTAATCTCGACCAATCCGCCCTCCTTGATGATACCCCTTTCTCCGATTTTGCTCTTCAAACCCTCCACGAACTCGGCCACGCGCTTAATGAACACCAAAATTATGCCACTTCTATTGAACGCCTCAAACTCGAATCCGAAGCCTGGCAAACCGCCAAGTCTCTCATCGAAAAACATCACCATTTTCAAAATATTGAGTACTTAAATTATGACCCCGAATACGCCGAAGCTCATCTGGATACTTATCGAGACTGGCTACATACTCAATCTCTCTGTAAAAAATGTACTCTCACCCGTTTTCAAGATGACCACGGTCATTGGCATTGTCCACATTGTGATCACTTATTTTAAACAATTCCCCGCTAATCAAAGTATCTCCATACAAAAAAATAAATCCGCCGAGGCAGATTTATTTTTCTTAATTCTAGGTGAATAAATAAATTATTCAGTTACAGTTTTTGCTTTTGCAGGACCGCGTTTTGACAAACGACCACCTTTAGCACCAGCAATTTTCGCAAGAGCAGGGTTAGCTGCAAAGCCACCGGTACGACCTAAGCGTCCACCTTTTTGACCAATGCGAGCGTAAAACTCCTTACCATATTTTTCGCGATTTGTTGCAGCAGCTTTCAAACCACCAGCTTTAGTTCCAGCCATTTAAAAATCCTTCTGCCCACCATTTTTTAATTCTCTTATTTACCTTAAGCCTCCCGCTCAAAGGTTAATGATTAGCATTATATAATAACAGAAGCATTTTGTCAATACGCTAAAGTTAAAAAATATGTCATAATATATACTCCACTTACACTGTTCATATTCGACCCATGATATATTCTCTCTGTAAAATACTCCTAGTGGCGCACATCTCGCTTACCCACCTCTTCGAATCCCCCTTGATTTTATTGACATTTTTTCTGCTTTTTGCTAAAATTCTTGCGTATGGGGCAATAGCTCAGCTGATTAGAGCGCTGCCTTTGCAAGGCAGAGGTCCAGGGTTTGAATCCCTGTTGCTCCACCATACATGGGGTGTTTAGCGTCCCCCCGCTGAACACTCCACCAAAAATACCCTCGCGGGTCTTTTTTTATGTCTTAATTCTCTATGCCCTAGTTTTTATAGCAAAAATCATCTATCCTCCCCCTATTAATCATTCTTTCTAACCACTAACTTTTAATCCCTATTTATTTCAAACACAAAATCCAAACACAAAATCCAAACACAAAAAATCGGCCTTACGCCGAATTCATCATTTCCATTTTGGTGGGGATATGTGGACTTGAACCACAGACCTCGTCATTATCAGTGACGCGCTCTAACCAGCTGAGCTATATCCCCAATATCACTTATTTTACCCCATAAAATTCAAAAAAGCAATAAAAATCCCCGTTAATTCTGTTATAATTATTGCATATGGATTGGAATTTTAGTTTTTCTTGGGTTTTTATCGGCCTCATTATCGTTATTATCGGCGGCATTATGGTTGCTAAGTACCAAGAAATCTCCACCAGTTTCTTGAGCGGCGTTTCTTCTTATGAACGCGTTAAATTTTGGGGCCTCATCGCCATCCTCCTTGGACTTGTCGTAATGTCGAACCTCCACATTTTTCTTCTCACTCTCTTCGTGCAAGCAGTTTTTAAGCGCTAAAATACGTTTTGTCGCACCCATTCATACATCGCAATCCCTGCCGCCACCCCTACGTTCACCGAACGCGTCGAGCCAAAAGATTCAATGTATCGCACGTCATCTGCCGCATTTACCAATTCTAGACTAATTCCATTACCCTCACTGCCGAAAACTAGCGTAGAATGGCTCTCAAAGCGTTTAAGGCCCAAAGGTTTGGCACGTTCCACGTTATTTTCAATTGCTACCACTTCCCTTTTACGCGCTCTCTGATCCGCCATAAATTCTTCCATTGAAGGCCAATACACGATCTCTAGATATTTATCCGTACACATCGCCCCTCGACGATTATATTTACGTCGCCCCACAATATGTACCTTACTCACATTAAAATTATTTGCCGAGCGCACAATCGTCCCCGCATTAAAATCGTGATCAACATTTTCGATTGCAATCTCCAGACTATTTCGTTTTTCCGCCAGTTTCTCTTTCACCTCTTCGTTTGGCAGCCCCTTGTATTCATCCACCAAATTACGCGTATCCATTTTCGCATCCAAAATCTCATCGCCTACGATTAAATTCCGGGAATCCATCTTCGCGTCTAAAATCTCATCACCTAAAGATTCGCTGCTCATGTTTTTGCTCAAATTTTCGTTTTCCAAAGTATTCATTACCTCTATTATAGCCTATTTTTAAACTTCAAATTTATAAAAGCCAAGAAAAAAGGCTGGTTAGTCCAGCCTCCGGAATTGTTTTATGTTAGTCAAATTATGTCTCGCTAATTCCTTGGAAAATTTGATTTTTCGTCTTAAAATCTTTCAAATAGCTTAAAAATAGCCCTAAATTAGAAATTGAAATTAAAATTGAAATTAAAAATTAAATTCTAGAATGAGTAAAATTAGACCACGAATTTCAAAATTTTATCTCTAAAATTAATTTGCGCTTCCGCTTCCATTTGTAACTTTACCTTACTGTCCAACGTTAAAATCTTCCGAAGCATTAATACATTTTTCAATAACAAGCATTTTTCATCTCTTGTATGTAATAAAATTTGCTCCGTCTTCCGTAATTCCGGTCTTTCCCGCATAAAAAAACTGAATAGTTTATCCGCCGGAATTGAATCCGTTAAAATTATCGCCGAATCATCATTTACTTCTTCGATTTTGCGTTTTTCTACCCTAGCAGTTTTCTTCGATTCCACTAAACTAATTTCGCCACTATGCATATCATAGTCATAGTAGGCCATAAATAAGCAAAAATCTCCGTTCGCTAGTTTAACTTTACCAGTTAATTCCAAATCCATCGAACCCCTTACTCCTTGAATAGAGTCTATCTGTTCTAAATAAATCTGAAAATCCTGGTTCGTTGAACTACGTTGCAACATAATAGGAATTTTCTTCGTATCGCTACAAAAAGCCTCAAAAAAATCCTCTTTTCGAATTCCTCTTGCGGTGGTAAAAATATAACATCTCTCCTTATAATCTAATTCAAGGCAGAAATCTTTACCATTCCTCTCGTCTACTAATTTAATTTTCGACATGACGCTCATAAAACCCTCCTTTTAAATAACCACTGCGTTCACTCATCTCTCTTTGTTCGCAGTCCACAAAAAGACACCCCCATTCTACCACAAAATGCTTAAGTTGTCAAAAAGCACCTCTGTTACAAGGTGCTTTGATTCCCCCAAAATTCTATTCGTTTATTTTATCTGAAACTGTTTATGCTCCACAATTTCACAATTTCATCAGTTTAATTTACGCTAAGCTACTTGCGATCACGTAGCCATAATAGATCACAAATAGCACCAAAAACGCCAAGCCTTCTTTAAAACTAATTTTCTGGTCATTCTTCGCAAAAATAAATAACACAATCGGTGAAATCACCAACGCCACTACGTCCACGATTGAGAAAGCACCTCCTGCTACCCCACCGAGAATCGCCACCGGCAAACCTGCCACGATTCCGATATTAAAAATATTTGAGCCCACGATATTACCAATCGCAATATCATACTCCCCTTTTTTCGTCGCAATCACCGAAGTTACTAGCTCCGGAAGAGAGGTTCCGAGCGCCACAATCGTCAAAGAAATTAGCCTCTGACTCACCCCAAAATTCGCTGCAATATCCGAAGCACCCCTCACCACCAGGTCACTACCGAGAACTACAGCGAGTAAACCAAACACAATCATCGCAATTGATTTAGCTAGATTTACTGGTTCCCCCTCGTCTTCCTCTTCCACCTTATTCGACTTACGATTCAGCATACCGAAGAGATAATAGATAAAAATTCCGAAGAATAATAGTAAAATTACGCCATCCTGTCTAGTGAACAAATTTTCTGACAATCCGAACAATTTATCTGACAAAACCGCAGCAAACCCCAAAGTCATCAAGACCAAAACTGGGATTTCTTTTCGCACAGTCGCCGTCTTCACATGAAGCGCCCCCACCATTGCCGATACGCCTAAAATCAGTAGAATATTCAGGATATTACTACCAATCACGTTGCCGAGCAAAATATCGCCCTTCCCCGCCAAAATCGATTGAATGCTCACCGCTAGTTCCGGCGCACTCGTACCAAAAGAAACAATCGTCAGACCAATCAACATCTTCGGCACCTTAAATTTTCTCGCCGTGTCACTTGATCCATCGACAAATACATCTGCACCTTTTATCAGTAGGACAAATCCCACCAACAATAAAAATGCACTAAAAATTAATCCCATTTTTATTTATTCTCCATTAAACTCTTAATATTTTACCATGAGAATCTTAGTCTAACCATCTTTTTTTGGTATTCGCCTGCATAATTTCTGCTGTAACAGGCAGATATTCATTGACTGCCAAGTTTAATCTAAGGTCATACGCCTCAAATTCTTCATTTTCATATCTCGCACTGTGCATATAATAATAATTTCGTTCCATCCTTGATCGATAATTATTATCTTTCTCAATACCTTCAATCTGCATTCTAATATATTCCAAAGTAGCCGTTTCCGGATATCCCAATATCTTTCCTATCTGATAATTTGCCTCAGCCCACACCTTCTTATCTAAAACTTCACCGGATTCCGATACACTATTAAAAAATTCTCTATGCCATTTCTGTAATTCCAGGCACTCTCGGGCGGTTTTCGCCAAATACAAATATTCAATTTCCTCATTACTAAATTTATTCAACTTTTCTCGAACTAAATCTACCCCTAATTTATTCAAAATTTCAAGAATTCTCTTATTATCCAACAATTTACAATTGTTAATTTTGTCATTAATCAATAATGCTGCTGGTTTGAGATCAATTAATACTCCTAAAACTCCTGTCAAAAAAGAAACACCCATCATTTTCTTCTTCTGATAAAAATAAAGGACTAACCCCTCTAATTCCCGCAAAAGATCAATATTCATGTCAGCAGTATAACATAAAAGCCACAAAAAAATCTCCTTTCGGAGATTTTTCTTAACAACTCAGCTGTGCAATTCATCGTCTGTTTTAGTAAGCTGTAAATCGTATCTTACTTACGTAAGCTATATTGTATCTTAAGCTTATAAACACAATTACGACCGACCTAGATACATTAAACCTTAGTTTAATGCTCATCAAATCCTTCTCTAGAAAGGAGGTAATCCATCGACACGTTCTCGTACCGATGCCTTGTTACGACTTAACCCCAATCATCTCCCCCAC
>JABCPJ020000007.1 GCA_013333135.2 Candidatus Saccharimonadota bacterium | reverse complement strand
AGTACCGTCATTAATTTCATTAAGGTTGGTGGTTTCAGTGTCTTCACCATTCGAAGTACCGGCGGTAGAAGTAGAGGAAAAAACTAGGCGCGGCGAAAGTGGGGATTCTTGAAAAATTTCTGGGTGATCCTTAGCAGAAAGAATAGTATTTTCTGGATCAGAAGCTTTGAGCTTACGAGTATTTAAAATAAAGGCTTTATCGGTAAAGATATTATGGTTATCACCGACGATATTATTTTTGTCGTAATATTCGGAGCATTTATTCGCTTCAAATTTAGAAATTTCAGTCGGGCTATTGGACATACCATTATTAAAGCTAGTCAAGCGATCCCAAATCGCACGATATTCTTGCCATTTACCAGAGTCATCCTGGCCGCTAGTTTTGACTAAAGCACGCTCAGAAATATAGGATTCATGAATAAAACGCAAAGCCTCGGCTTGGGCATCAATTTCATTACGCACCGTGGTAATTTGCAAGGAATTCTGAATCTTAGCGTAACTGCGGTTCATCATAGAAACCGAAATGGCGGAAACCAAAATAAAAACTACAAAACAGAAAGTTACTTCGATAATAGTGTCACCACGACGACTAATAAAAGGTTTTAGCTTCGACATGGGTTTTCCTCACTATCAATATCAATCAATTCAACAGCTGTAGAATTACTACCATCGGCATGAATGCGAATAGCACGACGACCAATACTGTTCAAAGAATGATTTTCTGAACCAACGCAAATATCGAGATCTTTTTTATTCTGAAGCTTGGTATTTTCGAGATAAAGACCTTTGGCATCAGTGCGATTGAGGGTGCCAAAAGCCGGATAGAGTCCAGCGTCTGCTACTATACTGGTGACGGAACCGATACCACCATACTCGCAACTACCGTTACCAACATATTCATTATTTACTTTTTGGATGAGTTGGTTGATATTAAAAGTTTTGCCTTTTTCATCATAAATGTAGGTGTGCACGGTACCAGAAATTGGTGACCGGGTAACCAGAAAAGCCCCGACGAACGGATCATGATTTTCGGTATTCTCAATACGAGCTTGCCAGAGTGGCTCATAAACTTCGTGATTCCCTGCGGTAGTCATACGACAAGTATTAGCTTCACTTTTCATGGTAACCACATTGGCACCGATGCTTCTTAAAGAAACCAGAGCGTTATCACCAGAGGCATTTTCAATGTCGAGATTTTGGGTATAAATATGACCGATCACATCGTAAATTCGCACATTATGATCTGGTTGGTTCGTCGCAGGATTGGTCTCGCCAAAGGTAACTAACTTACCATAGACGGCACAGCGAGTACGCCCTGGAAAATTGTCCGAGGTAGAGTTAGAAACCAATCCACCGTTTTCATTCCACATGGTATTAAGTGTGCAATAAATACTACTACCCTCATCAGCTTCACGGGGATTTTTCACATTAATCACCGAAGAATACACCGACTTAAGCGTAGCCGAAAGTTCATTGTAAGAATCAATGTAACGGCGATTATTAATATTGCCGGAAAGAAAACCCATGACGGAAACCACGAGCAGACCAGTAATCGCCAATACAAGCGTTACCTCGATAATCGTAAAGCCTGACCTCCACCAAGTTTTCTTTTTCATAACTAAATTATAGCATAAGAGGTTATAATATATAAAAGAAAAATACTAAATTAACCTGGAGCTTTATGGCGGAATTTCCAAATTTTAATCGGTTTGAAAATAGTAATTACAAAGAAAATACTTTTGAAAAATTAACCAATCTTGAAAATCAATTTGATCCAGAATTGGCACGCGAAAAATTTGAGCAAGCGAGCCAGGAAAATAAAATCGAGAGCGCTAAGGAATTTAATTTTGATGGCCTAGAAAATACAGCAGAAAAATTAAAAGAAGATGAAATCTCAGAATTAATTGCCAGTGCAGACCTGACGGTTTACGAACGCCTAAATCCGACCAACGCCAAAGAAGCGAAAGAAGAATTTTTAAGTAATCCAGACTTGATTCATCCGAATTATGAATATGGAAATTTGAATAAGCAAGAAATTGAAAATAATTTGGATAACCTAGAGAAAGCAAAAGCGGAACTCGAAAGCGCAGAATTATCCAGCGGAAAACGTAGATTGTTGGAATATTTGGCCGATGACTACTTTAAGAAAAATGACTTTTTAGTGGCTAATTTAGCCTATAATACAGTCACGCAGCCAGAGACCAAAAAGCTGGCAGCGGAGCATCATAAAGAGGCTAATGAGGCACTTTATGGCAAGCCAGACGAGGGGACTTTTTACGCACTACTAAATGAAAAGATTGATCAAATTAAGGCGCAGGATTTATCCGAAGAGCAAAAACAAAGTTTTGCCGAGCTGCTCGATAAAATTGGGCCAATGCCAGAAACCAGAAGCGAAAGATTTAAACCAAAGCCAGAAACTATTGAACGTTTCGCGGAAATGACAAACGAATTTTTTGGTAGTTTCCTGCAGCATATTCCAGAAAACCAAGAAAAATTTAGCTCACAAGAAATGGTAAATATTGTTAATGAAATTATTGAAGAAGAGCTAAATGAGGATGGCAGCAATCCGTACCGTGCAGAAATCAAAGCTGGGGCAACTAATGCTTCGGCAGACCATGAGGAACGCCGGATTTATTTTCCAGAAGACAAAACCTATAGCGCCAAGCGGGCTCGCGGTCTAATCGTGCATGAACTGGGCACTCACGTACTGCGTGCGGTTCCCTATGTGGATCATGAAGTGGAAGCTTTTTCGACGGGCTTCCCAAATAATGAAGAGTTTGACGAGGGAGTAGCGAAAGCGGTAGAACAAGCGATTAACGGCAAATATGAAGATTCAGGAATCGATCATTATATCAATATTGGTTTAGCTAATTTTAAGGGCAAGAATTTTCGTGAAGTTTATGAAATTCAATGTAAATTACGTGAATTAACGGGCGGTAAAATTGAGCCAGTTTTCAATGCGGTACAGCGCTGTTTCCGTGGAACAGGTGAGCTACCAAATAACAAAGATTTAGCCTATTACAATGGCGCGAATCGAGTTTGGAAACATATTGAAGACCATATCGATGACATCGAATTGTTTGATCAACTTTTCTTGTCGGGGAAAATTGATTATCAAAATGAGCAACAAGAACAAATTTCTTACGAAGCCAGAACCAAAGGAATTTAAGCAGAAAAAATACCCCGGATTCGGGGTATTTTAAGTTAGGAAAAATTACTAAAGATTAGGAATAGCACACAAACAGGTATCGACGCGGCAATTAAAACAATGAACGTTAAATTCAGGACACGCATTGCGGTGGCCCATTTTCTTATGAACTGATTTGATGCGTGAAAAACCATATGAAAATAGCCCATTGCAAAAATAACAGCACCGAAGAAAATAATCGTCATCGCAAATCTTGAAGTAGTCCAAACCTCAAATCCAGCTACAGCAACTAAAGTTACCATAGTGGTAAGATTTGCATAGTAATAATTACCATCAACCTCTGGGTCATGAGCCCACTCAAAATCTTTTTCCGGCAATCGATCAAGTAATAATACCGAAATGGCGGCCATTAGAATTGAACCCATAGTTAAAACCATGAAGCCAAAACCATCTCGATAAAGAAGATTGATCGCCATAAGGATCAATGTGCCAACAATTCGGAGCAAGTTGGATGCATCGAAAAGATCGAGCTGCTCTTTTAACTTTTCGACCTGAGTTTTCTCTTCCTGGTATTGTAACTTCCTTAAATTCTTGAATTCGTCAATTTCTATCATACTTCCCTCCCTTATGTGAAAATTAAAAATGAATTAGAAACAAGATGCACCTAATACTTTGTGGTATTTTCCCTCCTTTCAAGGTGCGACTTTATATAAATTATTAAGTGAATTTATATAATAATATCGATATATTATACATCAAAACGCTTGTTCTGTCAATAAAGATGCTCGACTTATTTAATCTGATTTAAGAGTTTATATTGATGCTTTTATCATATATAAAATATGTTATAATATTAAACGGAGGTTGCACTTTAACAGGAGGTGATAATAATGAAGGATATTAATATTCTAATCATTCCAGCAGAGGGCGACTCTGTGGAAACTGAATCATGGTATGCTAAAGATGTTTCTTGTCATTACGACACAAGTCAGGTGCAAATTTTCCAGTATAACGGTAATAGGTCTGTTATTGACGGTATACGGGAAAGTGTAGCTGATTTCTTTGACCAACATGAAGGAAAATTTGAAATTCATGCTCAAGGTGGTTTTGGCGCAGCTGTCGCATATGAGATGGCTTTGTATCGGCCAAGTCAAATTGCGAGAATATTTTTTATAGGCGGAGCACCCTGCACTGCTATGCGGTTTATTCAACGAGTGTTCCATAGGTATTTATCTCATTTATGGTATATTAGCAAAATTCCGTTTTTTGCTGATGACCCAAATCCGAACAATAATGAAGTGATAGCTGCAATTAAGAAGTCTTCCACGGCTTGCATGAAAGCAGATCCGCCACTGTACTGTAAACAGCTCAACCTAATTGGTGAATGGAAACCTAAAAAATGCCTGAAAAATATTGAGGCATATTTTATTCCAAATGGTGATTCCCTTCGACCGGACTGGTGGGATAATAGTTATGATAATAAAAAGGCAGCTCAAATATGGGAGAGCTATGGCGTTGAGCCTCTACCAAAACCAGGTGGAGGATTTAGCTTTTACAGCCTAATGCCATCCGAAGAATTATTCAAGGTACTAGATAGTGTTAGAGATTAATTATTACAAATAACCTCCCAAAAGGCTGTGTCAAGCAGTCTTTTTTTATGATTCTCGCCATATAAAGTTATTTGATATAATCTGTAATACTCTACTATTATCCGTAGTTTTACATAAAAAATACCCGGACTAAACGCCCGGGTACATCGGTATAAAGGAAGTTTTTCTCAATTAGCAATCAGAGTGAAAGTTCCTTTACGATTTTTGGCATCATAATATGCCGAAAACCGACTATACCTATAGCGATAAGTATTATCTCCTCGAAGAAGATGATCCTTATCCACATCACAGTAACCTTTTAGAATAAAACTTTCTCCAGAACCGTCTTCGTGTTCGATTCCGGTTATCTTAATATTGGTCACCGGTAAGAGTAAATGCAGTTTAGTAGCATCATCACCGTGGTTTGAACATCCTTGTGAGATACCAAAATTTACAGCAATTTTCGCGTCCTTACTATAGACGTACATACATGCATCAAATAAAGCGCTCTTACTCGGACCACTAAAGATCTCATAATGGTTAGTTACGTTCTTGCTTGTTGAGTTGTTCATACGAACCTCCTTTAAATGTGCTACCCAGATACATTCGTAAAATGGGTTGGACTATCTAATCCACTATTGAATTAGTTCTTGTATTCTATCATGTTTATGTTATTTTGTCAATGTGTGTTACAGCTAAGCATCACTTTGTCAAAAAGCACTCGTGGAGTATTGATAATATTCTTTTATGGTTAATAGCAGGGGTGGTGTTACAATAGGATTATGCAGCGACTTTTTACGATTGATCTAAAAGATTATGATTCGAATTTAGAAAAATTTTATCGCCCGTCGGTACGCGGGATTATTTTGGATCCAAACGGTAAGGTGGCAATGATTTATAGTGAGAAATATCATTTTTATAAATTTCCGGGTGGCGGGATTGAAGGCGATGAGACTCATCTTGAAACTTTGGAGCGAGAAATTAAAGAAGAGACCGGCATGATTTTGAAGCCGGAATCAGTGCGAGAATTTGGCGAAGTTTTGCGAACACAAAAGATACAAAAAGATGGCAAAGATGTGATTTTGGTGCAATATAATTACTATTATTTATGTGAGACTGAGAATGAGATCGGTACACAAAGTCTGGACGATGGCGAAAAAGAGTTGGGATTTGTCTTAAAATTTGTGCCAATCGATGAGGCCATTCGGACGAATAATAATTTCCAAGGTGAACCGATTGAAAAATATACGGTCGAGCGAGAAAATCGTGTTTTGGAATTGGTGAAAAATTTATAACGCGATTTTAGATTTCGGCATAAAAAATCGGCTAAGGATGCCGAATGAAGCAGTTCGCAAGTTTGCCGTTCCAATTAATCTTTACCAGAGGTTAATGGTACGTCTTCCTTGCTCGCACAGCTCGCAAGTTTGCCGTTCCATAAAGCTCCACGGGAGCTTTATGGTGGGGGCGGTTGGGCTCGAACCAACGACCAAGCGGTTATGAGCCGCCTGCTCTAACCCCTGAGCTACGCCCCCAAGGTAGTTTTATTTTATCATAAAATGCTATAATAGGGGAAAGGATTAGGGTGGCACCGGATATTCTTGAGAATTCTAATTATGAAAACAAATAACAAAATTCAACTACATCTGAAACTTAATCAGTTGCGCTACTGGGTGAAACACTCTTTATTTAGTAAAGAGCGAATTATGTTTTTGTTATTACCAGCGATGTTCGTATTTTTGCTTTATTTTTCCGTGCAATCGATTACAAAAAATTGGAACCTACAGCAAACCCTAAATACCAAGTTGCAAGAAAAACAACTAATGGAACTCAAGGTTTCAAATATGAAGCTAGAAAATCAATACTATGCTTCCGAAGAATATCAGGAACTGATGGCGCGAAAATTACAGGACAAAAAAGCTAGCGGTGAGACTATGGTAATGCTACCGATTAATAGCGACATTGCGAAACAGAAGCACGCTAATCAGAAGTTCAGTTCGAACAAACAGGAACAAGATAACTCGAATTTCCACCAGTGGATGAGGTTCTTGTTTAGAATTTAGCTTTTATTTTAAGTTTTAATTTATTTCGAAAAAAATCCCCTAATTTGAGTTAGGGGACTTTGTAATCGGTTGAAGATTATTTCTTCTTGGAAAGAGTCAAGAAACCGTTGCGTGGGTTTTCATTGACAACACGATCTTCTGGAAGATCAACTGGGGTACCCTTAGGGTTGTTCTCAGTCTTGGTGAAGAAATAGATAGTTTGTGGCTTGCCACCGCGAAGGGTTACTTCTGACTTGTGTAGGTAGTAGGTAATTCCCTTGCTGTTTTTATGACTATAGGCCATTTGTCCTCCTTTAAATAAGTATAGTTTTATATTAGATTAGATAAAGATAAGTGTCAAGAGATTTTATGGGGGTGAAATAGGGGTGGGAAAACTTTTATGCTTTTAACAGGGGTGGTAATCTGGAAAGTTAGTGGAATTATTTTAAGGAATTATTTCAAAAAGAGTAACGCGAGACGAAGGAAGGCAAAAATAATTAGACGAATTATGATAGTAATGATAATAATAACACAAAGCATAACCGTAATTCCAGAGAGGCTTGGGGTCCAAATCGGCGAAACAAAATCGTAGCGATAAAGGGCGGTTGGCGGTAAATCGGCGGTGAGATTGGTGGTGAGTTTGTCAGTGGCCGGATAGCTATTGATTACGCCGGTCATACAATTAAGATAACCTGGACTATTCCAACCCCAACCGTTACGGATAGCTTGCGGCTTGCAAGTTTCCATAGCTTTAGCGAAGATATTACCATTGGGGTTGCCATCGGGATTTTGAGCAAGTTTGGACTCGGCTTCGCGCAAGGCAACGGTGGCCTGGCGGTTATATTGATGTTCCAGATAGATTGGACCGGTGCCGAAGGTCAGAGTGGTGTGACCATTTTTTTCGACAAAATTCACGATGGTGTGAGAGGAGCTAAAATCTCGCAGGTTTTTCAGGGCGGTGCGGATGTTTTGATCAATTTCAGCCTGCGGCAAATCGGTACCATCGGCAGCCTTACCCTTGTCGGCTTTTTCGACCTTGGTTTTTAAGTCCATCATTTTCAGATGATCAAAGCGCAAAAAAGTGGCGGAAAGAAAAAGTAGTGGCAATAGGCTCAAAAATAATTGCCAGGTCTTGATCTGTTTTAAGAAGGTCAAAAAGCGCTTCCTCTTGTCTTCCTGACGCTCCTGCTTCAAAACACCACCCATACTGGTTTTAATTATATCATAAGAACTTTTGGCGGAGCCATGGGTCAGCATCGCCGGCGGACATCAAGATGACCAGATAATTATCGGCAAGATCTTGGCGAAGCTTGGCAAAAAGCGTATCGTCTAGCTCTACTGCGGTGCCAATTTCAGGATTATCTAACGAACTAAGAAAGTCACTAGGAGTGAGAATTTTTAGTTTAGGATCTTCGCGCGAAAGATAGGTTGGCAACCAATAAAGTTTTTCGATGCCGTGGAAAATATCCCGATATTCATCAAAGAATTCATGCTGGCGAATATTTTGGTGAGGCTGATAAAGAATCACCACGCCTTTTTTCTGAGTACGTCTGGCCTCCTCGAGAGCAACATTAATGGTAGCACGAATTTCTTCAGGATGATGCGCGTAATCGGAGTAAAGACCGTCAGCTAAGCGTTCAAAGCGACGTCCGACACCTGGAAATTGATTAATCGCCTCGATAATCTCTTCATGATTAACCTCGCGACCGAGCGATTCGAGGATTCGCTGTACCGCTTTAATAGCGAGCGTGGCGTCGAGACGGCGTGCTTCACCCGGCAACATCAATTCTTTAGCCGACATTAAAACTACATCGGGGTGCTTATCGGCGAGAAGTTCGGCGTGGTGAAGATTGGCATGTGGGCCAAAAATGAGGTGCTCACTCTGGGATTCGAATTTCAAAAAGGCTTCTTGATATTCAGCTGCGGTAGCAAAAATATCTGAATGATCATAGGAAACAAAAGTAATGAGCGAAAGCCAAGGATGGAAAGCGAGGAAGTTACGGTCATATTCATCGGCTTCATAGAGTAAGAATTGGTCATCCTGATCATATTTAGCAGAAGGGGCAAAATTAAGAGTGGAACCCACCATATAGGAGGCTTTCAAACCGAGTTTTTGACTGAGCCAGATTAACATAGAAGTGGTAGTGGTTTTGCCATGAGTGCCAGCAACTGCTACCATCTTCAGTTGATGTTTTTCAACGAGAGTTTCGATTAATTCGTCACGCTTAGAAATCTTCAAACCCAGTGACTTGGCGCGTTGATATTCAGGATGTGATTCGGTAATGGCCGAGGTATGCACGTACCAGTCGATAGGATGATTTTGATGAATCTCCGCTAAATAATCACCAGTTTGTGGACCGATAGCGAAGGTGAGATTTTTAGCTTTTAATTCCTTGGTAATCGGGCCTTCGTGAAGGTCGGAGCCAAAAACTTGATGCCCAGCATCATGAGCGAAGAGCGCGAGGGGCCCCATGCCAGTACCGGAAATACCAGAGATAAAAATGTTCATAATTTTTTCCTAAAGAAGTTAGTATCGTAAATTTCGGCGCCGTGGGCTTTGTAAAAATTCTGGGCTACTTCACGGCCATGACCGCAAGTAAATTCGAGATTTTTGCAGCCTTTTTCCCTGGCCCAATCTTCGTAGGCCTGGAAAATTAGATCACCCACACCTTTACCACGAGCTCTACTGCCCACGACAAAATCTTCGAGGTAAGCATTCTTGTAAATTCCTGCACCAAAAGTCACAGAGACCGAAGCCATACCGAGAATCTGTCCATCCTCCACGGCAAAAATGAGATCATGATAAGGTGACTGAGCTATTTCCGTGAACCAATCTGGGCTGATTTCACCCTTGTCCTTACCACTGCGGGAGAGCTGAATCAGAAGCTCCCGCACGCGCGTGGCGATTTCTGGTTGATATGCAGATAGACGTTCAATTTTAACCATAATTCCCTTTCTTTATTCAAATACGGTTTCAGTGAGGCGCTTAGCGATAGTATCGGCAGTTTTTTGTATAGCTTCTGCGTCGTCACCCCAGATAGTAATGCGCACTAAATCTTCGGTGCCAGAGGCGCGGATATTGATTGACCAGCCGGATGGCAAATTCTCAGTTTCAGTAGTAATGAATTGCTGAGCAGTTTCCGAGAGATTGCGGAAAGCTTGCTTAGTCTGATTATTGACTGGTTGATTCTTGATGGTTTGTGGGAGTTTTTGGAAATTTTGACAGAGAGTAGCTAAGGTCGGCAGGATGCGTCCGGAGTTTTCTGAAGCTTTACCAGTTTTTTCATCTTGGATAGTTTGATAGTCTGCAAGCAAAGTATCTTCTTTCTGGAATTTTTCACGAGCTTCGGAAAGAATCTTAGTGATTACGAGCGCAGTGAGCACGCCGTCGCCCATTGGTTCACCTGGCAGAATAATATGCCCACTTTGTTCACCGCCGAGTAAAATGCCATCTTCGCGCATCTTGGCAGAAACATTTTGGTCGCCGACATCGGTCATGGCAATCTTGATACCAGTTTTTTCCGCCCAACGTAGAAGACCTTTATTAGCCATAATCGTAACGCAGACCTCAGGAATACCTAAGTAATTAGCTAAAATCACAATCATATCATCACCATCAATAATCTGGCCATCGCGGTCGATCATTAAACAGCGATCACCATCACCATCAAAGGCCGCACCAAAATCGAGTTGCTTTTCTTTCACTAACTGAATAAGCGGTTCAAGATGAGTACTACCGCAACCGGCGTTAATTTTTTCACCGAAACTAGCGTCCTGATGAATAGCAATAACTTCGGCACCGAGTTCTTCAAAAATTTGCTTAGCTGTAACAGAGGTGGCACCACAAGCAAGATCTAGACCAATGCGCAGACCGGAAAAATCTGGCTTTTGGCGCACCGAGGTGGTGGCTGGACCAAATTGCGCAAGATAAGTACGGAGATGGTCGAGGTAGCGTGAAAGAGCGTCTTCATGAAGATCTTCGCGAAATTCTGGACTATGCGTATCGAAACCAGATTCATTTTCTAGAGCATTTTCGATCGCATTGACGCCAGACTGCGAAAGTTTAATACCGTATGGATATTTTTTCACTAAGTGAGAAAGATTTTCACCAGAATCATTAGTGCCAGTGCCGGAAAAAGCTACGCCGCCTGGCATGGTAGCCTCGAGACCACCGATCGTATCACCGCGCTCGAAGATTTTAATACCATTATCAGTGTAGGGATTATGAGAAGCGGTAATATCAATAGCTAGGTCGTAACCCATTTCATAAAAAGCGTAATTAATCGCTGGGGTAGGCAAGACGCCCACCGTACCGTGATCAATTCCGACAGTTTCCAGGGCTTCCTCAAAATAACGAATCATCCATTCAGTGGATTCACGTGTATCGCCACCAATTAAAACCCGAGCTGGACGTTCGAGACCACTTTCATCCTCTTTTGCATTACCTAAATAGCGCACAATACCGAGAGTAACGGCTTGAATAAAGCCAGGGGTAAAAGCTTCTGCCTTTTGTCTAATACCGTCAGTACCGAAATATTTGATTTTACCTTTCATAACACTCCATTTTCAACTAGTTTCTATTATACATCTTGGAGGTAAGCGGCGCAAAGATTAGTGTTTGGCAAGAAGCAGCATATACTCGATAACTTTTAGAGCATCTTCCTCAGTACTACCACGAGAGAGGTCGGAAATCGGCGCATTGAAACCCTGAAGAATTGGGCCGGCGGCTACGAAACCTCCGAATTGCTCCATGGCCTTATAGAGGATATTGCCAGTGTTAAGATCAGGGACAATTAAGGTGTTAGCGAAGCCAGCAACTGGAGAATCTGGGGCTTTTTTCTGGCCGATGCGCGGATTAATCGCGGCATCGAGTTGCAATTCGCCATCGACAAGAAGTTCTGGATGAGAGGCTTTCAGCCTGGCAATAGTTTCTTGAATTAAATCAATGGTCTCGTCGCGACCACCGGAACCCTTAGTCGAAAAACTAAGAAAAGCGACCTTCGGGATGGGGAAAATTTTACTCGCGGTTTCAACGGTTTGCACGGCAATATCATAAAGTTGATCAGGGGTAGGATGTTTACAGGCGGCCGCATCAGCAAGTACATAAGTTTCGTTTTCGCGCTCCAGGATAAAGCTAGCGGAAAAAGTCGGTTTCAAGAGATTACGCGGATTTTTCACCCCGATGAGATCACGGCAAGCTAAAATCACGTCGCGTGAAGAGTAATCAATGCCCGCAATCAAAGAATCGGCGAGCTGATTTTTCACCGCAAGACAGGCATGTTCGAGAGAATCAGCACCGACCAGTTCAAAATCGGGAAATTTTTCGCGAGCTTTTTCGATAGCAGATTTAATAATGGGATTTTCTAATTCGGGGAAGACGATGCGTGTTTTCATGTTCTAATTATAACGAAGAAATGAAAAAAGAGGCTAAAACTTAGCCTCTTTCAGAAGTTATGTATTGCTTAATTTAGTCATTTTTTAGCCAACATTACAGCTGGGTTCGCGGCGGTAGGACACATCATAATCATCCTCATTTTTTATAGCGGTGATATGACCGTGATTTACTCCGTCTGGATGCCATTGACCACCGTAATAGAGGTCAATTCGGCCCTGCCTAGATACCAGCTTAAAGTCACTACTCGTGGGTACTCCCATCAGGTGGAGCAACTTATCGAGATAAGACTTAATCCTAATATCTTCCGAGGAAGTTAGACTTTCGATGAAGCTTTTCTTCTTCTGATAGATAGCGTCTTTCTCGCTATATTCCTCCTTTCGTTGGGAAAAGATTTTTTCCCAAGTAATTTTTTCTTGCTTAGTCTCCTCAAACTTCTCCCTAATCCTGCAGAGTTCGGGGTGTAGCTTGGGATTGTAATAAGCATTCTTCTCGCTGATCATCTGATTTTTTTTCTTGATAAGGTCGTCATATTCCTTTTTTAGATCCTGATTAGCTGGGTCCTGTTGTTGACACTCGAAGTTACGTTGAATCTGAGCGATGATTTGGCCGGTTTCACTGTAAAGCTTCGCAGCTTCATCTCCACCAAAATAGCTCATCATTTTTCTCAAATCTTCAATTTCGGTGTCAGCTTCCTTACACTTCTTCTCGGCTTCGTCCATCAATCTTTTCGCAGATTTGACTTCCTGAAGCAGAGCATCAAGCTCGATTTTCTCTTCCGCTAGAGATTTCATGACTCCACCTCCCTTTTTTGCGAGTCAATAAGTAACAAATAAGCATATAAAACTCCTTGTCAAAGAACTAGCCGTAGCCAATTTGTCACTAGAGTAACACAGGTATTATATCATATTTTTATAAAAATTCAAAATTTTTGGTAAAAAGTGCTGGATATAGGATAGGAACCAAGTAAATATGCAAGGCATTAGGAAGGCCCGAGAAGAAGCAAACAGAGGCGGCATAAGCTAAAATTAGAGAGGTAAAATAGAGTTTGGCCGGAGTAATACTAGAGATTAAGCTGGTGAAGTTAGATTTTTTCATGGATTGTTTGGAGGATTGTTTAGAGGATAGCTTTACAGGCTTTTTATGAGAATAACAGAGATAAAATACGCAAATACCGCTACAGAAAATAATTAAGATACCGATAAAACCGGTCTCGACTAGGATAGCGACATATTCGTTTTGAGTAATTTCTTTAGTGGAGCCAAGTTCTGGAAAGGCTTGATAGAGGGCAACACCGGAAGAACCGAGGCCAGAGCCAAAAAAGAATTGTCCCGGGTGGCTAAAAGCGAGGCGTAAACCCATCCGTGAGAGCTTGACGCGAATGTCGGTTGATTCTGTAATATAACCATCGAAAAGTGGGGCCTGAGTGGTAGTATTAATATTAGTGGTGTCGCTAGCAGAAAAGTTAGATGAGTTATTATGAGGCAGAATATTAAGAGATTCACTCTGGTCGACTAGAATTTTTTTAGATTCAGGGAGAGGAATCTTGACGCGACCGAGCGTCATTTGGCTAATTGAACGACTAACCCCGCCCATAAAAGTATCAGAGGTGGGACCGAGTTCCGACATTAAACCTTGAGCGAGCGTAGCAAAAATCAGAGGGAATAAGATCAGTGAGATGATCTTCGAGGCGACAAGGAGTTTCTTTTTGGCGCGAAATATTTCATAAAGAAAAATCACCGCGACAGCCAGGAAAAAGGAATAGGTTGCTCCCCTTGAAAAAATCAAGAAAAGTGTTGAAATAATAAAGCCAGCTAGGGCGAGGTAGAGGATTTTATCCTTGCGGGTTTGGTGGCTTTTCGGATGAACGACTCGAAAGACCAGAAAGATCGCTGGAGCGAGCAGGAGGTTTCCCATAAATTGTGGTTCGATGGCAAAACCATTGGGGTGAGGAAAGCCAAAAGAGAGATTAGTACAACCAAGACAGAGTAGAATTTGGCTACCTTGGACATTAAAAGTATTTAAAATAGCCTGCAACCAACAAAAACTAGCGGCCAAAGTAGCGCCGAAAAGAAAAGGGTTTTCGAGCGAGAGGGGTGTCTTTTTTAATATAATATTTTTATAAAAAGTCAAGAGGGAAAGATAGAGACACCAGATAATGCCAGCGGTCATAAGGCCACGAAATTTATTGGAACTCCAGAGCAGAGTGAGCGAAAAATAGAGTGGAATACTACTCAAAATCAGGGGAATCTGCACGGGGAATTTAGTGAGTGGAGTTTTTTTCGTAATAAGATTACAGAGGTCGGCGAGAAAAATTGGCAACGATAAAATACCCATCAAAAGTAGCCATAACAGAGGTAGGGAAAATTCGTAATTGGAGGATTCGGTAGAAAAAAGTGGAATGACTGGATAGTAGGAAAAGAGGAGAATGATGGGAAGCACCCAGAAAAAACCACGGTGAATGGGGAGGAGTTTTTGATTTATATCTTCAAGTTTGTTTTGGAGGTTTTTTAACATTGGTTTCCCTGTGAGATTATGATTTTAGCTTGGATTCTTGTATCTTTTTCGATATTTAGAGCTCTTTGGAAGTTTTAGGTGATTTTGGGGGTTTAGGTAACTTTGGGAGCTTAGGTCTTCTGATTTTTGAGGACTTTTTCGACAAATTGACGAATTTTTTGATGGAAGTTTTCGGTACTAAATTTAGTAGCCGTGGCGGAAATTTCTTGAGGCGAAAGAAAAGAATTTACGGATTTTGCTTCAAAATTTTTGAGAGTTTGAGCAAGGGAATCGACAGATTGCTCCTCGAAGAAGAGACCGTTTTTACCATCCTGAATGTAATCGAGTGCTCCACCTTGCTTCAAAGCGATGACCGGACAGCCAGAAGCTAATGCCTCGACCGGGGCAATACCGAAGGGCTCATTAGATGGAAAAACGAAGGCCTTGGCGTATTTAACAAATTCCTTGAGATCAGACTGCGGTAAGACATCGAAGAAAACTATACGCTTCGAGCCGGCGGCTTGGTTAACCAGTGATTCATGAGCCGCGCCGTTACCGATGAGAACTAAATTAAGCTGAAGTTTCTTGCAAGCAGCAATAATTAAATCTAGACGCTTCCAATTGACTTGACGAGAAAAATTTAAATAAAAGCCTTCGGTGAGGAAATCTTCTGGAAGTTTTTGTAAAATTTCTGGGAGTTCCTTAGCGGATTTTTCAGAGATAATTTGACTTTTATTATGTTTTATATTGTTTTCTAGTTTTATCTTCGTTTGCTTTTTCTTTGAATTATGTTGTGATAATATTTGACAATTTGACTGAATTATTTCACGATATGGAGCGACAGTTTGGAAGTTTTCCACAGCCACAGGTGGATAAATAATCGTGCTTTCCCTCTCGTAAAATTGTTTGATTTCCTGCTGAGCGAAATCTGAGATGGTTAGATAATAATCTGGGCGCGCGGCAGCTTCAAGGTCTTTTTTGCGTAGATTTTTTACCATCAAGCGAAAAACTGGACGAACCAAAAAATTCAATTTTCCGAAACCAGGGTCCTGGAGGTATTCCCTGTATTTTCCCCAATAATACTGAGTCGGAACATGACAATAACAGATATGAGCACCGGGTTTAGTTTTGACAAACTTAGCGTCGCAACCAGAGACTGAAATAACTAAATTATAGGCAGTGAGGTCGAGATGTTTGAAATAATTCTGACGTAATGGGGCGATAAACTTACGCAAAAAGGCTGGCAGGAGATTCAGCCAACCGGTTTTAACCTCGGCATCGAGAAACCAGTTAATCTGTTTCGGGCGATATTGAGAGGTATAAATGGGTGCTTCTGGATAAATGCGGTGTAATTCCCTCAGGACTTGCTCGGCACCACCAACCACGGTGAGCCAATCACAGACCAGGGCAATTTTTGGCTTGCCGATTTTCAACTTAGCGGCTTTTGTATTGGTGGTTTTCGATTCAGTCATTTTTGACTTGGTGATTTTCGATTCAGCCATTTATTTGGCGCCTTTTTGAAAAATTACCGCACGAATAGTTTGAAGCATAATCTGCAAATCGAAGAGTACCGACCAGTTTTGGATATAATAAAGATCTAGGGATCGTCTTTCATCAAAACTAATATCACGACGACCAGAAACTTGGGCTAGACCAGTGAGACCAGATTTGACCGTAAGAAGGAGTGAGCGGTCACCATAGTTACGTAATTCCCCTGGTACAAGTGCGCGTGGACCAACAAGAGAAATATCACCGCGTAAAACATTAAATAACTGAGGTAATTCATCGAGCGAGGTGGCGCGCAAGAATTTACCGATGCGCGTGATGCGAGGATCGCTGGCTAAGAAATCACCATTTTTTCGATACTGATGAGAAAGTTCAGCGGCGGAAGCAATCTTCCCTTCTTTCTCCATTTTGGCGAAGGCTTCTTCTGGAGTCATACCAGAATAAGCCGTCTTCATGCTGCGGAATTTAAGAATCTTGAATTTGCGATTGTATTGTGTGAGGCGGTATTCACTGTAGATAGTTTTCGATTTCGGGTCGGAAATTTTAAGACAAAGCCAGATAATTAGCATCGGAATAAAGGCTAAAATAATACCGATAAGACTAAAGATAATATCCATGAAGCGCTTAATAATGCGAGCGTTGCCCACGAGTGGCGTAACCTTAACCAAAATAGCTGGCGTGCTGCCGATCAGTTCAAGCTGACCCATATGCTGAGAAAGCGCGGCCTCGGACGGGATAAAATAGTAGAGCAGATGGTGGTTAATCGACTGACGGTAAACATACTCAGTTTGACGTTCATCAGTTTGAAAAATTACATCAACCGTCTGATCTTTCAAAGCGTCCTTCAGAGAAGAATATTGAAAATGACGGAATTCTTTTGGAATATATTTACTTCCAGCTACCACACCAACCAAGCGGTAACCATCTTCGGGGTAAGCAAGAATTTGATTAATTAAATAAGTAGTGTTCTTCGAATTGCCGACGATAATAGCCCGCTTGATACCGATTTTTTGCAACATAAAACGTTTGCGGAAGAATTTTAAAATTACCCTCATAAAGAGAAGTGAAATAAAGCAAGTAAAGACCGCATAAACCGCAATCAAACGGACGGGAAAGAGATTTTCTTGAATAAAAAAATCTAAGGTAATAATACCCATGATACCGACCACCGAAGCCACAAAGAGACGGTAAAGTTCACCCCACCTGGATTTGGCAAAAATCACATCTTTACGATAAAGTCCCATAATGAAGAGCATAATAATCCAAAGCGGAACTAAGAAAACGAGCGGCAAGATAAATTCCATAGAAGTAAGCTCAAAATAATATGGGCGGGTGTCGAGTTTGGTGCGAATCATGTAGGCAAAAGCAAAAGAAGCGATGATTGCAATAATGTCGCCTAAGATGAGAAATAAACGAAAAATAAAATCGGAATTTTTCTTCATTAGTCTTATTTTAACCCAAGAGAAAGCTTTTTTAAAGAGAAAGAAAAAACTATGCAGATTGGCTGCATAGTTTATTTTTTGAGTGAGGTGGGTCTTTATCTTATTTATTCGACGGTAACCGACTTAGCGAGATTGCGTGGCTGGTCGACGTTATTACCACGATAGACGGCTAGATAATAGGCGAATATTTGGCTCAAGAGATTGAAAAGTAGTGGAGTGAGTAACTGCAGTTTAGTATCAATTTTTACCACGCCTTCCACTGGTAAATCGACTTCCGTATCAGAAAAGACAATCACATGTCCGCCGCGTGCCAAGACTTCCTGGATACCAGAAACGGATTTTTCAAACAAGAAACCAGATTGTAACATCACGACTTCGAAGAAACGATCATCAATCAAGGCGATGGGGCCATGCTTTAATTCCCCAGTCGGATAACCATTAGCGTCAATGTAAGAAATCTCCTTGAGCTTCAGGGCACCTTCGAGGGCGATCGGATAATTCACGTCACGACCGAGATAAATCGCATGTTCGTAATTCGTATAGTTCTTGGCAAGCTTAGAAATTTCATCCTGTTTTTCATGCAAGATACGCTTAATTTCCTCTGGCAGAAGACTAATTTCGTCTACTAAGGCGGCAACTTGACGAGCGTTCAGACCCTTAGCTTCAGCAATAGTCAGGCCGAACATTAAAATCGCAATGACCTGAGAAGTATAAGCCTTAGTACTGGCGACGGAAATTTCCGGACCAGCATGAACATAAGTACCACCGTCGACTTCACGCGCAATAGTTGAGCCAATAGCATTGACGATGCCGATGGTTTTGGTACCCTGAGATTTAATTTCACGAAGACAGGCCAAGGTATCCGCGGTTTCACCAGATTGTGAAATAATGAGCGCCACCGAGTGATCTGGAATATAAGCATGGCGGTAACGATATTCAGAAGCAATCACCGGCTCAATAGTGACACCAGGCAAAACTTGCTCGATGAGATAAGCGGCAGTATTAGCGGCATAGTAAGCAGTACCGCAACCGACCAGAATGATGTGCTTAATTTCTTTTAGTTCCTTGACGGAAAGATTTGGGCCACCGAGATGAACGGTATGTTCTTTTGCATTGATACGTCCACGCAAAGTTTCTTTCAAACTATCTGGTTGCTCCATAATTTCTTTAAGCAAGAAATGGTCGTAGCCACCTTTTTGAATAGCGGAAAGATCAGTAAGAATTTTTTCAACCTTTACAGAAACTGGCTGAAGATCGAGGGTTTTAACTTCGACATGATCTTTGGAAATGAGAGCGACTTCACCGTCATTAAGGTAGATAGCATTTTTAGTATTACCGATAAGAGCCGAAGCGTCCGAAGCGATGAGGGTTTCATGTTCGCCCACACCGATAACCAGTGGCGAACCAGAACGAGCTACCACGAGATGTTCGGTATCATCAGTTGACATCACGGCAATGCCATAAGTACCAGAGACGAGTTTGAGCGCCTGAGTGACAGAGTCGAGCAAATCATGCGATTCTTGATAAAAACTATCGATGAGAGCCGCAAGTACCTCTGTATCAGTCTCGGACTTAAATTGATATTTCTCAGAGAGCTCTTTTTTCAAGGCTTTATAATTTTCAATAATACCATTATGAACCAAGAAAATACTGCCGACGTGATGTGGGTGAGCATTAGTCTCGGATGGATTACCATGGGTAGCCCAACGAGTATGGCCGATACCAATATGATCAGAAGTATAATGATCTTTAATTTTAGCTTCTAGATTGACGATCTTACCAACCGCACGTAACAACGTAGGCTTTTGATTTTGATCAAGAGTTGCCACACCGGCTGAATCATAACCACGATATTCCAGGCGTTTAAGGCCTGAGAGTAAGAATTCTTGAGCGTTATTTTTTCCAACATATCCGACAATTCCACACATATAACCTCCTTTTTTTCGATTATAACAGAAAAAACACCGCCTGAGCGATGTTTTATGAGAGATAGGCGAGTGATTCAATGATTTTAATGACACTAGGGTCCACTGGTTTCATAGGACCAACTCGCACCGGTAGATTTTCGGAAAGATTATTGAATGATGATTTTGCTAATTTTGGCTTAGAATTTTTCTGAGAAAAGAGCTTGCGAATAGTTTGACAGACCGGTCGATATTGAATACCGTTGGTCAAACGATAACTCTTTTCCATAGGAATACGCCGAGCTAAAAGCATTGACTTAATGTCTGGCTCCAGGCTAGTAGCCTGAATCGAAAAATATCTTAGCTGCCGAGCTAACTCCTGCCGAGCCTGATCGAGATCTTCCATCTGCTGACGATTTTGCTGAGACAACTCCGTATGAGATAATTCCTTCTCCTCATTTCGGATTAAAAATTGCTCATAAAAAGCATACAGTTCAGAAAGCAAGCGTGTACTCTGGGCAAGATTTTCGTAAATAGCCGAGAAATTAGTTCCCTGACTGAGTGGACGCGTAAGTTCATGACAGCTCGCGTGATAAAAAGCTATGCGCGCAAAAGTCTGATGACGTTCTTCGGTGGAAAAAAGTTTTTCCTCATTACACTGACGCGGATCCAGCGCAATTCCCTGCGACTGCAGCAAAGCATTATCGATAGTTTGAAGTAACTTATAATGTAAACGGTGAACTTTTTCCGCTTGTGCCAAATAAGATTCTTCCAAATAAACGACAACTTCACGATCTAAAATAATCATTAGTTCCCCCCTTTCATATTTTCCAAAAACTAGTAATGTACTAACAAGTCTTTTTAATTATAAGACAGGTGTGGACATTTGCCAAACAAAAGCGTTATGATGATTTTAACAATTTTATGAAAATTTATTTAATTCGTCATGGTGAAAGTTTAGCTAATCTAGGTTTAGTATCAGCGGATTTTTCTATGGATAATCAAAATAGTTTATCCCAAAAAGGTGAAAATCAAATACAGGCAATTATACCAGCCTTCCAGAATTGTAATATTGGGCAGATTTTTTCTTCACCAATGAAACGAGCTGTCAAAAGTGCAGAAATATTACAATCTGGCCTAGTTAATAAACCAAAAATCATGATTGGTAATCGTCTAAAAGAGATTGACTACGGAATTTTTACCGACGATCGAGATAATCCTGAAATGCAAAATATCGCCAAGAAACAAATTGCCGGTGACCAAGAAATTCGCTTTGGCGGTGGAGAAAATATACGTGAAATTTTGGAGAGATTTTTAGGTTTCTTAGTTGATACTTATAAAGAAAATCAAAATGACGAAATTATTATTCTTTCACATGGTCGCCTACTATCAATTGTGAGTAAAAAAATTGAAGAGCTTTGTTAGAAAGAAATTAAAAAATCTAAAATAGAAAATGCTTCAATAATTGAAGTTGAGTTGAACAATAATGAAATTAATTTATTAAAAACTTATTTAAATACCTTAAAAAGCTAATTTTAAAATTGTTTTTTCATCGTGTTTATGGTAAAATCTTGGTAGTTAATTAAATAGTAAAATATTAAAAGAGAGGTGGGTATGGATCTGGCATCAGGGACAGATAATGGCAATAACGCCGACCTAAATCAAATACAAAATCAATTCGGCATCCCTCCGATGCCACCAACCGATAGCGCAATGCCAGCTTTTGATCCTGGCGCGACTTTTGGTGTACCGACAGAAACTATTACCGGTAATAGTACTAATTCTGCCCCAACTTTCGAAAATAATGGAGCTTCACAAGTCATGCAAGATTTAACCAATCAAGGTCCAGCCCCAATTTTGGAGCCAACCGAAAATACTAATGCGGAAAATACTTTCGCCGCCCCAGCTATGGATTTGAGCAATCTAGGTGTAGAGAGTACAGCTGAAAAACCTGCAGAAGCGACTACTGAAGTAAATACCGAAGCTGCAGCGCCAGCAATCAATCTCGAGACTGCCGCTCCAGTAACCCCTGAAGCTGCAAATGAAGATAGTAAATTAGAAGACGTAAAGAAACAAATGTTGCAAGATCTTTATCCTTTGATGGATAAAATCAAAATCAACCCTGATCAAAAATTCAAGGTTTATAAACAGATGATTGAATCGACTGGTGATAAAGAAATGATCACTGCCGCCTACGATACCGCTAAAAGTCTAACTGACGAAACCGAGCGCGCCGAAGCATTGCTTTACCTCATCGAAAAAGCTGACAACTAAATAGAAAGACCCACTTACTTTTTAAAAACACACTCAAGGCCGTTCGGCCAAGCTTACGGTTTTTAAAATAGCAAGTGGGTCTTTCCTATCTAATGAATAATATAAAAAGGAGGCTAACGCCTCCTTTTTATATTTAATATATACCTCCGCCCATAGCTTCTGGTTCGGATTTTTCTGGAATATCGACAATGAGAGCGCCCATAGTGATCGCCGTAGCAGAGATACTAATGGCGTTTTGGACAGCTTCACGGGTAACGCGAGCTGGGTCGATTACACCGGCCTTCTTTAGATCCTGCAAACCTTTTTCTGGTTGCATAACATTGATACCAAAACCCGGTTTAGCTTTTTCGACTTCAGAAAGCAGCGCTTGAGAATTCAAACCAGCATTTTCGGTGATGTGAATAAATGGTGCCTTGAGGGCATTTTTGACAATCTTAGCACCGAGATCAGAATCATCTAAGTTGTTAGCGAGATTGACCAAAGTGACACCACCACCAGCGACAATTCCTTCATCCAGAGCAGCTTTCGTGGCGGCCACAGCATCATCGACGCGATATTTTTTCTCGTCAATTTCGGTTTCGGTAGCACCACCAACCTTAATTACCGCAACCTTACCAAGTAGAGCAGCAGCACGCTTATTGAATTGTTCACGATCGTAATCAGAGGTAGCGAGGTTGGCTTGAGATTTAATCAACTCAATACGAGCCTTAACTTCCTTACTATTGCCATTACCACTAATAATCGTTGATTCATCCTTGGTAGCAATAATTTTCTTGGCAGAACCTAAAAGATCAAGATCAGCGTCTTCGAGTTTCATGCCACGTTCCTCGGAGATAACAGTGGCACCAGTGAGGACAGCGATGTCTTCCAGAATTTCCTTACGGCGGTCACCAAAGGCAGGAGCTTTCAAGACAAGAGTATTAAAGACGCCCTTAAGCTTATTCAAGACGAGGAGTGAGAGAGCTTCCCCGCTAACTTCTTCGGCAATAATCACAAGATCTTTGCGACCAGATTGCATGACTTTTTCAAGAATTGGCAGGATTTCATTATTGGAAGAAATTTTCTTATCGGTGAGGAGAATGAGAGGCTTATCAAAAATCGCTTCTTGACGATTCACGTCAGTGACGAAGAATGGAGAGCTATAACCCTTGTCATAGCTGAAACCTTCGACGATTTCCTGCTCCATTTCGAGACCTTGACCTGGCTCAACAGTCACCACGCCGTCTTTACCGATTTTAGAAATCACGCCAGCAATCAATTCACCAATGGCGGCATCACCAGCGGAAATAGTGGCAACTTCGGTGATTTTCTTGCTATCACCAGTAATCTGTTCGGCAGACTGATTAATCTTCTCAACGATTTCTGCGCCAGCTTTTTCGATACCAGCACGAAGTTCCATCGGATTTACACCGGCAGTAATTAGCTTATTGGCTTCACTCAAAATATTATAAGTTAAAACCGTAACGGTGGTAGTACCATCACCGGCAACTTTATTTAGTTTCTGAGCCGCGGACTTGATTAGCTTAGCGCCGACCTGCTCGCCAAGATTAGCTTCGGTACTGCCAAGATCGACAGCTTCAGCGACAGTGACACCGTCATGGGTAATGGTTGGATTGCCGTAAGACTTTTCAATCACCACATTTTGTCCCTTAGGGCCAAAAGTCACCTTCACGGCGTCATAAAGTTGCTTAGCGCCACTCAAGATTTTTTCCCGAGATTCTTGTGCATAAAAAATTTTCTTAGCCATAATGCTCCTTATTTAATAATTGCTAAAATATCCTCTTCACGAACGATGAGATATTCTTGAGATTCAAATTTTACATCGGTAGTAGAGTATTCTTTGAAAATAATCTTGTCACCGGCTTTGACGTTTTTGACATCTGGACCAACGGATTCAACGACGGCATAGGCTGGCTTTTCGTTTTGATGGCCAGCGAGAAGAATTCCAGATGCAGTTTTTTCAGCAGGCTCTGCTTTTTTTGCAACGACACGGTCACTTAATGGATGTAGTATCATGTTCCTCCTGTTTGATGATTATATATCTATTGTAGTCGAAAAATTAGCACTGTCAAGCTTTGAGTGCTAATTATGAGAAAAATTCAGTGTGGTATAATTTAATAAAGAGGTATTATGAAAATTAAAACATTTTTGATGGATAATTTACCGGATTATAATCGCCTAGTGATTCCCTATCATCTGGGAAAAGCAGTACTAGCGGCAGAAAAATATCATTTTCCGGGTAAGAAAATGCGCGTAATCGCAGTGACGGGAACTAATGGCAAGACTTCCACCTGTTTTTTAATTTGGAAGATGCTGAATCATGCGGGCTATAAGACGGGACTAATGACGACGGTGGCCTGGGGAGTAGATAAGCTGGAAGAGCAGATCGAACATATGACCACTGTGGATGCGGAAACGTTAAATTATCGCATGAATGAGATTGAAAAACAGGGGGCAGAATTCTTGGTACTGGAAGTCACTTCGCATGCCTTGGCACAACATCGAATTTTCGGAGTACCAATTGAAATTGCGGTGGAGACCAATGTCACGCATGAACACCTTGATTATCATAAAACTTTCGAGAATTATCGCGCCACCAAAGCTAAGTTATTCAAAATGGCGAAGACTGGAGTGATTAATGAGGACGATGGGTCCTGGTTGTATTTTGCTACCAAAGTTTCGAATTATATCACATATGGTATAAAGCACGGAATGTTGCAGGCAGAAGAAGTGGAAGAATCAGCCAGTGGCGTGAAATATATCGTGAATCCAAATACCCGCGGCATCAATCATCAATGGAAAAACACTACAAAATTGCCACGTTTCAAAATCGAAACTCAAATTCCGGGAACTTTCACGGTTTATAATTCCCTGGCTGCCACAGCAGTGGGGTTGATTCTCGGACTTTCAGAAGAGCAAATTCATGATGGTATATACAGCCTAGAGTCAGTCGAAGGGCGCATGAATCGTATCGATGAGGGGCAAGATTTTACTGCAATTGTGGATTATGCACACACGCCGGACGCGTTTTTGAAAGTCTTCGAAGCAATTAAGTCTGCACGGACGGAGAAAACTAAGGTAATTTCCCTGTTTGGTGGAGCGGGTCGCCGCGACGAATCGACACGTGAAGAACGCGGAGAGATTGGGGCAAAAAATAGTGACTACATTGTAGTAACCGAAGATGATTCACGCGATGAAGATCCACAGATGATTATGGAAGAATTTGCGAAAGGCGCTGAAAAACAGGGCTTCGTGCGTGAGAAAAACCTTTTCTTAATTCAAGACCGCAAAAAAGCGATTGCCAAGGCGCTGAGTTTAGCGAAAAAGAATGATATTGTCTTGGTGTTGGGTAAGGGTCACGAAAAAACCATTCTGAGGGGAGACAAGGCGGTGCCTTTCGAAGATATTAAAGTGACAAGTCAGTTACTAAAAGAAATGCAAAAGTAGCAAGTAGTAAAAATAAAAAAAGACACCGTGAAGGTGTCTTTTTGATTATTCAGATTCTTCCTGATTAACTTCGAAATCAGCAATGCCATTAATGATGTGTTCTTTCGAAAGATTAAGGGCTTGACCAATCGTAGCAGCACAGGCCATGTAGGAAATATTTGGCTCCCCAGTAAGGAAGGAAGCGACATTGAAGCGATAGCCGTGATAGTTTAATTCAGCTTCCGAACCTTTCTTATAAAGCTTACTATTTTCAATACGCAAATCTGAATTATAGTCCGTACCGTAGGTCAAGGTATTAGTCACACCCTTAAAGACAGCAAAGTCGAGATAGTGGCGATCGTCACGATTAAGCACGACGGAATCTGGATTCATGGAGAATAAAGTATTTTCGGCTTCGAGATATTCCTCAGCGGTGAGATCAGAAAGACTAGCTGGGACAAAATCCGTCAAAGCAGCGACCTGAATTGGCATCTTATAAAAGACATCCTTGCGCAAAGAATGAGCTGGCGCCGTCAAAACCAGATAATCGACATCGGCTTTCCAAGCGTCCTTAATAAACTTATAGAGATTACCAACCTTAATTTCTTCATCGGAAGCTAAGATTGCTGGGCGGAAACCAGCCTGCTTTAACATGTAGTAAACATAATAAGCGGTCACAGTTTTACCGGTGGTGCCAGTGACACAAATGATTTTAAGGTCCTTCAAAATTTTTTCGTAATAGTGCGCGAGAAGTCTAACCTTGAGACTCTTCGGACGGGATTTGAGATTTGCTGCATTGTCCATATCTTAAATATACCACAGTTCGGGGCAAAAAATAAAACCAGAGATGAATTCTGGTTTTATTTATTCAGTTTGATTTTATTTAGTTTGATTTTAGCGCCAAAGTGAATCTAGGGTGTTCAAGCTATCCACGATACTATTAGTACTACTTTTAATCAAAGAAGCGCTAATCAAAGTGATAGCAAGGGCGATGCTCGCAGCAATAATAATATTAACGATTACCTTCTTATCATCCTTAAGTTCAAGCTCTTGGCTCATAGCTTCATAAACTACGAGACCAGAGAAAATCATACCAGCATAGCCAATAGCACCAGCAATCGGAGCGGAGACATTCAAGATAAGTGGTGAAATTAGACTGGCGGTAAGAATCCAAGCAAAGGAAGCCACAGAAACGATGGTAACTAAACGGAAGTAATTCAACTGATTTTTCTTCATGATGAGGCCAGCGAGGTAGTAAATACCAGCAATGGCAGCAATAGTAGCTAGAACAATCAAGAAATTACCGATGGTGTTTTGGAACCAATCGAATTTATTTAAGAGACTAAAATCAAGACCGGCTTTCTTGGTGCCAAAAAGTGAAGCTGGACGAGAAACGGTTCTGAAAATAGCAAAAATTAAATTAAAGACGGTGTAGGTACCGGCAGCAATAACTGGAAGGAGCCAGCTATTATTAAAATCAGAATAACCTGCAATTCCCTTTTTTACACCAGTGACTGGGTTCTTAAAAACCGAGAGAATAAAAGAAACGGCTGGAATCTTTTTAAATTTCTCGAAGTTTTCATTAATTTTTTCTTTGGCAGCACTCGCAGTGTTTTTGACTGAAGTGGTTTCTTTGGTGCTTGCAGGAGATTTTTCCGAAGCGGTTTTTTCCATAGAAATCCTTTCTGAATAATTAAATATGTTTTAAGTATAACACAATCAAAATAGAGGTGAAACAAAAATCGGCTAGTGGTTAGCCGATTAATTTTAGAGATTT
>JABCPJ020000006.1 GCA_013333135.2 Candidatus Saccharimonadota bacterium | reverse complement strand
GAAATCACGTATAGAGATGGCTTTCGGCAGATTTGCTAGAGTTTTTTCAGGCTTTATGCCGAGATAATCGTCACAGTGAAGGTAAATCCAAGGCTTGGAGTATTCTTTAGGTTTAATACCAATAACAGGCCACCTATTGGACGGGTCCTCAATAATGTCGTCGATAAGGTCAGCAATATATAGCAGACTTGACTCATCGATGAACTTTACTGGAATGATTTTATTGATCATTTCGCGAATTTTCCATGAATCAATACCATTAGAGTAAAAGAAATAGAGTATCTTAAATAAGGTATCTGGATATTCCGCACTACCTAAGATGAGACTTTCAGATAAGTCAAATGTGACTTGGATAGAAACGCCATTAATGATCAGGTCGTTAATCTCGTCGAACGAACAGGGCTCGAGACTATCATCATGAATTGCAATTAAGTCCATATCTGCGCCCAAGGAATGAAGGCGATGTAGGTCTATCTTACCGTGTCCTCCAGGAATAGAGCGGACAATTTGATCAATATCTAAGTGTGCGCCGGCATCTTGGAGTGCTTCGAACTGCTCAATAATATCTAATGGATGTAAAACTTGAACAATTTCCTCTAGGTCGACGCCAGCTTCATGCATTTTAGGCCAATGCTTGGCCAAAAAACTGTAGGCTGAACTTAATTTTTTCTCGTCTTCTGATTCCTGAATGCATTTTTGTAAAGCTTGGAAAGTGCCACACCAGAAATTCTGACTTAATTTTTCATAGGTGAGTGATGCAGTGTCCTTTAAGATGTGTAATTTGTTAATGATATTCATATACCCCTCCTTGAATTAATCATTGAATAATAAGCCGACGTATTGGTACTTATGAGACGGCTGCTTCTTGAAGACATTGTAGTCAAAATCACTAACATCCAGCAGCTCAAAACGATATTTCTGCTTAGCATCAGGATACTTGACCGGATCCAATTCCTCAAAGAACTTCTCGTACGAACGAACATGGAGTTGAAGATCGTCATAAAGTGCCAAATAAACTACTTCTCTTTCTCCGGTGTCATTATTGATGGCAGTATCGATGAGGAGATAGGATTCTCCCTCGAAATGATGATAGATACCACGCGTTTTGTACCTTGGATTATGGACAAATTCTTTTTCTTCCATAACAATTCCCCTTTCTGTAAAAGAGCTCGCAAAAATTTGCGCGAGCTAAACATGAGTTTAACGGCTATATTATGGCAGAGTATCTGTGGTTTGTCAAGGTTTTGCACTTGCGAGATTTGGCAGGCGATGTAGTTTACATTGACACATTAGCATAAGTATGTTAAAATATGTTAATTAGCTTTATCGCTAAGTGGTTGACCTTGTAACGTATGCCGAGGTGGTTCTTTTACAGGAGGTGTTGTATGCACAGTGAAGTAAGAAACGGTGATTCATTGGCTTTTGAAGTAATGAATGGACCAAGTAGGGATCGCATTCATATTGCAAACATGTATGCTTTTGATCAAAATATGTCGATTGATCTGGAATTTAAGGTAGTTTTCGCAAAACGGGAAAATCCGGCTGGTGGAACGACTCGAGATTTTATGGCATTGAAAAATCTGCAAATCATGGGGGTGGTTCACACTGATCGCACTGGGTATGATTTTAATATTCAGGGAACTTGCGATGCGGATGTGAAATCTCCGATGAACAAATGTAATGCTTATCGAAATTTTCGTTTTTCGATGGATTACAATGCGAAGCTTCGAACAGGTGTACTGAGGTTAAAACCAATGAGGTTTTAGGTGATGCTTGGATGCACAAATTATTCTCGACGTCAGTAGTTTTTTGATTTTATAAGTTCAATACTTAGAAAGGTGGGGAGATGATTAAAAATTACTTATCACATGTCTGCCGAATTTTGGATGACAATGATGAAATACTTACGACATATCAGCCAGAGGAGGGGGCAATTGAAATTGAGGCAAAAAGTGTACTACGCGAACATATCGGCGTGGTGCCAATTTTCCAAATTGCGTTCTCGCAGATGGTGGGTCTGCCAAGTTATGAAGAGGGGATGTTTTATATCGTAAAACCAACTGTGGTGCGGGCGGCCAAGGATCTCGGTCGAACGATTGACGATCTGTATTTACCAGTGTTTCCAGTTACGGATGACGAGGGAGCGCTGATTGGTTTTAGGGGGCTAGCTTCTGCACGTGACTTATAATACATTTACCTTCGGACTCGGATTTATTCCGAGTCTTTTTTATGAAAAAATCCCCGGCGAACCGAGGATTTTTTGAGTGATGAAAGGAGATTTAGATTTCTTTCTGATTGAGGACTTTACCGTATTTGATGCGTTTATTTTTCGATAAATCGCATTGCTTAAAGAGTTCCATGAGCTTTTCCCGATTAATATTGGTGGCACCATATTTAAGCAAGGTAACGCCAATTCGAAGTTTATCATCTGGTGTACAAAATAGGTTGTCATGTTCATATTTTTCAGCCAGTATATCAATCTGACCACCAGACACGAGGTAATTCTTGGTAAGGAATTTCTCAAAATCGCAACCATATCTAGTGGCAACGTAAACTTGCTGAATATTAAGAAGCTCAAGAAACTGATTGATAGTGATTGTGGGTGGTAACTTTTTGAGATTAGGCTCTATTGATATGAAATTGTAGAAGTTCATATTAACCCAAATTGGTCGATAATCGTCAAGATTGATACCGAAGATGGTCCAATCGAGTGGGGCAGCGGCTATGATACTCTCGTGTATTTTTGGATTGCAGTGGTCTTTAATCCAGGCGGCAATGAGACCGAGTGAAAGATTCTGCTGATAGAAAAAATAGAGTAGGCAGTAAACATTAGCAGGTTTTGGAGATTCCTTGACGAGGAGCTGGTTGGCCATCACGAAAATCGTCGTGAGGTTGACTCCGAGGACGCGCATTTCGGCGCATTGAACTTCGAGATCATGCTTAGTTTCTATCCGGTAGCAGTTCATGGCGATAGTGTCGATATCGACACCGCGTTGCTGAAATTTTTTGAGGTTTCTCAGGATAAAATCACGGCCTTTGATTTGAATTAACTGGTACATTAATTCATAAGAATCGACATGGACTTTAGAGGCTTTGACTTTGTCGTAGTGACGCCAGATGTAGCTGGGGCTAAGTAGTTCCCTAACCTCGCTAGGGTTGGCGCCGGCCGCTAGAAGTTCAGACCAGATGGTTTGTGAAATTCGATAAATCCTGCCGCGCTCCGCTTTGGTGCGGGCAAGGGTCATGGCGGTGTAGAGCGCATCATGTAGGTCTAGATAGCGCTTGACATAGGCGGGTGTGCGACAGATTCTGGGCAGTTCCTCGAAACTAGATTCTGCGATTTGAAACATCATTTGGAATTTTTGACTCATATTTTCCCCTTTCATTTTGTAAAAGAACGTGTAATAGATACAAAGTTTCCATTTATTATCACATGAGATGCTTGTTTTGTCAAAAATTGGGACTTTGATATGCGGAGATGAGCGAAGTGTGAATATTATCTATATAATGGCGTGATTCATGAAGCATAAGCTTATAGTATAATGGAAGGTATGAATTATAATTTGGTGCCAAATGGTTTGGAAAAAGCGGGAGAGCAGGAGGTAGATGATAATTACCTGAAGTTGATGCAGGCGCTAAAGGGGGTGGAATTCTTGGGGGAGAAAAAGACGAAAGACGAGGTGAATTTTGACCTCGAAGGGATTTTAGATCGCAAGGAAAAATTGACATCAGCTACGGAGAAGGAGCGTAGTAAAGAATATTTGATCCGAGAGAGACACGAGATTATTTGCGACCGTGACCATATCGAAAATCAGCGAGTGGATGTGGTAGAAAATCTGGAAAATCAGACTTTGGAATATCGTTTTAAACTACGTGAGCCTTTGGCGGAAATTTCAGAATTGGGGCAGAAATTACGTACCGAATCACGCGAAAAAGATGGCGTGGCGGAACTTCAAAGTGGCACTTCGGTGAGACTTGGGGAAATTACCTATCGTGATTTGGAAACGAAGCGTGAATTTCGACTCTGTGATGCTTTGGTGTTTGAGAGAAATGGAGTTAAAGTGTCTTTGGCGGATTCGACGGCTCGAGAATTAGGCGACGGGGTGATTTCTAGGAAGCGTAACACTAGTAATTTAGTACGAGCGGCGATTGGTTTGGTGTAAATGGAAGTGCCAAAAGCGATGGATGACATGGCGGCGCAGCAAATAATGGATGAAATTTTTAGGCAGGACCTCGGGGTAGAAGATGCTCTAGATGAAGTTTCGGAAGCGGCGGAGCGCGATTATAAAATAGCGAGATATAAGTGGCAGTATAAACTAGATGAACTTAGTCCGGATCAGATTGGGCGCGCGGAAAAATTGACGCGTAAAGAGGTTTTCCCGGGTTATTCGACCTTTGTGGAGTCTGGGAAACATAATGAGTATTTAGCGAAATATGGTGAGGATGTGCGCGCGGTCCATATGTTGAATTCGATGAGTGTGGACTCGGTTTATCGGGTGTTAACTACGGGCTTGATGAGTACGACCGAGCGGTTCAGCCGGGGAGTGGTAAAAAATGGAATTTCCTCGGTACTGGATATTGATTCTGGGGGTGCGGACAATGTGTTCACTAGGATTATGAATGCGGAGCAGCGCGGTAAAATTCAGAATCATGCGGTGGTATTGAAGCCGGAAATTTTTGACCGTACCGATTGGTATGCTTATAATGTGGACTCTTATGGTTCGACTAATGAAGCGCACTTTGCCGGGAGGTTGGCACCAGAGGAGATTTTTCAGCGCACCATGGGCGATTTAAAACACTATTCGGCAGACAATGAGCAAATGTTTCGTACGGGTATCGGGGTGGATTACATTGAAGCGATAGAGGTGGATGAGCTGGACCGCGATGAATTGCTTGAGGGGCTTCATGAGGAGGGGCTCTTTGAGGTAAATGGGCGGCCGATTGAGGAAGTGATCGTGGCGCGGGAATTCGACGAGGATGATGATGACGATTGGGGAGACTTTGGAGACTTTAGCCCTAGTTTTGAAGGGGCGGGTGAGTCGGTGGAGGATTTTTTGGCGGAGAATTTAAGGAAGCAGGAGCGCATTGAGGCGATTTATAATGGTGAAGTGAAAGAAGTGAGTCTCGGTGAGTTGACGGCGCTCGCGGAATCTTCGGAAGATTTTAATGACACCTTTGTTTCCCTGGCAGAGGCGATTATGGGGCAGGGCGGAGGTGCGAAATTGAGAGCGGATCTCGAAAGACATTTAGGCCAGGTGCTAGGG
>JABCPJ020000005.1 GCA_013333135.2 Candidatus Saccharimonadota bacterium | reverse complement strand
TATATGTTTTATCGAACCACCTCTAGCCAAAATACTACCGTTCCGACTACCTTTAAAACCAATCATATCTCTAATATGAAGGACATGTTTGGTGGATTCAAGGTTCCATTACTCGATATTTCCAACATGAATTTTGATAGCGCCACCACCATGGAAGAGATGCTTAGTGGAGCAAATCCAGATGAGATTACCCTTGATGATAATAAGTACTCTGCCCAGCAAATCATTTGGCCGGATCATCCAGTTGAGGCTCCATACCTTGCCTCACTTCGAGGTCTTTACAAGGGGAATCACTACCTCGGCCAAATCGTCTTCCCAAAAATCAATTCCCATTCATTAACAGACCTAGGTTATATGTTTAGTGAACTTGGTACCCGTATTACCCGACTAGATTTCACCGGACTGGACACCTCATTAGTGGAAAATACGGAAGGTATGTTTACTTACGATACTTTTGATTTTGCGCCAGTCAAAATCGCTTTTGACACCTCAAATGTGAAAAATATGCAGAGTATGTTTTATTACACTACGACTCAAGATGGTACTATTGATCTCACCGGACTTAATGTTAGTAACGTAGTAACTATGAGTAATACTCTTGGGTCTAGTTATCTCGAGGTAATTGACCTTACTGGCTGGGATACCAGTAGTGTCGAAGATATGTCTCATATGTTCGACTATAGCAACCGTCTTAATACTGTATATACCTCAGATAGCTTCGTCACGACCAAAGTCACAAAGTTCGAAGGTATCTTTGATCGATGTACTGTCGCGGGTGCGCTTGGCACTCGTGCATCCTCAGATGGTATCGAATATGCCCGTATCGACGAACCAGGGAAGCCAGGCGTCTTCACTAGAAAACCTTAACAATCTAATTATTCCATTCTTCATTCTCATAAACCTGCCACAAACAACATCCCAAATCTTCAATTTAGCTCTTCCATTCGTCATTCCATTTATGCTAAAATAATGATATGAAAATAAGCTTATCCTGAATACATATAGAATAAGCCAATAAAGTGGAGGATTAAGTGCTAAAATCACGCACACACAAAAGAAGTTTTTGTGGTCTAGGCCAAAAGATTAGCTTTGCTATAATTTTTAGCCTTGCATTCTTCTTAATTAAAACTCAAGACACTTTTGCCGATTCTGTTTCAATCACCGTTCCATCAAATGTTAACATTCAAGCCGACATTGGTACCCAGGCTAAAACTGAAGTCACAAAAACTCTCGATTTAACCGTCAACTCCAGTAGCTCGACTGGCTATAAGCTCTATTTTAGTAGCGATAGCGCGGAGACTGGACTTGTCAGTACTACGGGTAATAGTTTTAAGATTACTTCTGTCTATGGCAACAATAATAATCTGTCTAGTGCTATGAATAATCAGTATGGTTACAATACCGAAACCGTTGACAATAAACTATACAACTACATTCCAGCCCTTGCGTCACCCGCACTGATCCGTAATGTCACTACTCAACTCACAGCGGCTGATAACTTTAAATTTAATTTGGGATTTGCACTACGCAATAATATCCCCGCTGGATCGTATTAACGTAAATTAGTTTTTACCCTTATTTCCGAAGGTGAATCTACTGGAAAAATCGTAAGTGGCACAGAATTAAATAAAGCACTCAAAAAGGGCCTTGGCATTACTGATCAAAGTTATTTTAATGACCCATTAAAAACTACCAGCAATTCTTATTATCCTGATCTTAATATTTCAGTTGGTAAAAATAAATGTAGTAACGATATTACACCAGAACGCACGAGTTTAATTTCCACTCCAGATTCCGAAGCACCGGTCTATCTTGGCGGATATCGTAACTCTTGGGATAAATACTGCATTTGGACACCTGCCACCAAGCTCATCTTCCCAGAAAATCTATCTTATATGTTCTCCGGACTCACTAATATCAATAGAGATGTGTCTTTCACCTTTAATGATGGACGAGATAGTAACATGCTCGATTTTTCCAAAGTCAAAGACGCTTCACACCTCTTTCATAAAACGACGGGTTATTATAGCAACAAATTTAAAGCCGATGAATTCACCAATTATCTGAAAAAGGCAGAAGTTGAAAATATCGAATCACTTTACGAAGATTCTGGTATTTCCGTTATTGATGACACCTCTTTCATGTCAAATGCCAAAAATATTTCTAATCTTTTCAAAAACGCAAAATACCTTGAGACTGCCGATCTTTCTACTTGGACTATTTCCGACATGGAAGACGCCTCATCTATTTTCGAAAATTCGGCACTACGAGAAATCAATCTCAGTAATTCAACCTTCGAAAACACCACCAATACCCAAAATATGTTCAAAAATTCCGCCGCCACCACCATTACCCTCGGAAATGCAACTTTTAATAACGTTGAAAATGCGAGTGGAATGTTTAAAAATGCTCAAGCTGCTACAATTAGTATGCCAGAGGCAACATTTTCTAGCACCACTGACTTCTCAAACATGTTTAATGGTGCCACAAACGCAAGCAATATCGATCTGTCCAAAATCACCTTTAGTGCGGCAACTAATCTTTCTGGGATGTTTAAAGACACTTCTGCCGATCAACTCGTATTAAACAATAATAATCTAGGCGGCAACAACATTACTGATATGTCCTACATGTTTGAAAATAGTAAGGTTAAAAATATCGACCTTGGTAGTATGCAAACTGGACCACTTACCGCAGTCGCTGGTATCTTTAAAGGTGCATCCGAACTTAAAACGGTCACTTTACCAACCGTCTTTAATACTTCAAATGTTACCGACATGAGCTCTCTTTTTGAAAATGCCTCTAAGCTCACAACTATTAATAATTTTGATAAATTAGATATCAAAAATGCCCTTAATCTCAGTCACCTATTTGCCAATACACCATATCTATCACAAGCCAACATCATCCCGAATCTTAAAGCCGATAAAGTCACCAACGCCTCGTATATGTTCGCAAAAGCTTATGCTAATGGCCCAGTAACATTCCCAAGCACATTCAATACTGCAAATCTCACCGATATGAGTTATATGTTCCAAAATCTAGATACTCCTCAACTTGATATTTCTCATTTTGACCTCAGTAATGTCACCACTCTGGAAGGCACATTTAGCTCAGAAAGTAAAACTTCTTCAGCTGGCAAGATTATCTGGCCAGGCAATAATCTGAATCTACCGCACCTAACCTCGATGCGTGGCCTATTTAAATACAATTCATACCATACTGAAATCACCTTACCAATCTTCCATACTCCAAATCTTACCGACACTAGTTATATGTTCTATGGCATTGGCAATATCACAAAACTTGATAATATTAACACTCTCGAAACCGCTAATGTTGAAAATATGGAGGGCATGTTCGGAGCTAATAGTTCTGGTCTTCTAAGGGGGACTAATGTAAAATTTGAATTTAATACTGGAAAAGTCAAGAATATGAGCTTTATGTTCAATAATACTTATGTGCTTAATCTTGACCTCAGCTCCTTTGATACTAGAAGTCTAGTCAATGCCGAAAGTATGTTCAACTACACCTGGCTAAAAATCCTTGACCTTACTAACTGGGATACTCGAAATCTTGAAAATACCACCAGCATGTTTGCTCAGTCGACCTGGCTCCAATATGTCTACGCTTCCGAAAGCTTCGTCACTACGAAAGTTACAAAATCTAATGATATGTTCTATGGCGTTACTTCCAACCTTAATTACATTGGCAATAATGTTTCTTACGCTCGCATCAATAAACCTGGTGCTCCTGGTGCCTTCACCAAGAAACCATAGACTCGTATTTTAGTTTAATTTTCTTCTTCAAATTTATTTAATTTTTATTAAGGTTATGCTAATATAAAAATATATAATTTGTGGAGAGAAAAAATGTTTAAAGTACGAGCACTTGCTGCGCGTAAAGGTTTTTTATGTCAGATATTTATATTCTTATTTCTATGCTTAACCATTATCATTGCTTATAAAACAGATGCTCATGCAACCACGGCTTCAATAACTGTAAATGGAAATATTAATATTAACCATCAATGGGAAACCGATGGAGCAAATTTTAAAGATTACTACAAACATTTAGATGTTACCGCCAAAACAGATAGTCCTACTGGTTATCAATTATATTTTTCTAGTGCTTCCGAAGAAAATGCATTAATCGGCACAAATACAAGGAATTTACAAAAAATAAAATCCGTTACTGGAAGTTACAATAATCTAAGTCAATATCCGAATAATTCACTATACGGATATAATCTCGAGGCGACCGATAATAATATTTATCGTGAGATTCCAAAAATAGGCCACCCTAATAAAATCAAAGTTCGAGAGAGTTCAGGTGAAGACCACATCAATTTCAACTTAGGAATCCAAATCAGTAAGGATGTTCTCTCCGATAATTATCGAGGAAGTCTAACTTTTTCGATGATTGCCGAAGATGACGGAGGTACAGCCAATCTTGTCTCTGGACAAAAATCAATCAGGCCATTAGAAAAGTTCTTAATATACAGGATGAATCGTATTTTACCGATCCCACCAAACAAATCCCTGAAGACTACAATTATGTGCCGAGCCTAGAAATAGCTATCGCTAAACAAAAATGCAGTCCATTAATTACTCCGGAATTAACCCAAGTAATTTCTACACCAAATTCAGAAGCAACTGTTTATCTTAGTATCTACCCTGGAGATTATCATGACTGGAAACTAACCTGTATTTGGACAAGCGCCACGGAAATAGTTTTTCCAGAAGACCTATCTTATCTTTTTGCAGGAATTAATGGCACCACCTATGAACCAAAATTCATCTTTAAAGATAATAAAACTTTAAACATGTTAAATTTTTCTAAGGTAAAAAATATCTCACATCTTTTTCATAACACTCGTCCATGGATGGGGCATAGTAGAAGTTTTAATGTAAGTACTTTTATTTCCTATCTAAAAGACTCTCCAATTGAAGATATGGAATCCGCATTCGAAAGTGAGTTTATCACCAAAATCGAAAATCCACTTTTTATCAAAAATGTTACCAATCTAAAACGTGCATTCAAAGACGTAAACGCCAGCCACGACATTGATTTATCTACACTTAATGGAGATGTCGTAACAAATGCAGAATCAGCTTTTGAAAATAGTAAATTTTATACAATCAATCTAAGCTCAGTATCCTTCAAAAATATCCCATCCGCCAAAAATATGTTCAAGGATACTTCAGCATCAAAAATATCCCTAGACAATGCTACATTTAGCAGTGTCATAGATGCTTCATCGATGTTTAAGAATTCCTCAGCATCCAAGATTTCCTTAGATCAAGCTACATTTAGCAATACCATAGACGCTTCGTCAATGTTTGAAGGATCAAAGATATATCAGCTCTCATTACCAAATGCAACATTTAATAAAACCGAAAATTTTTCCAAAATGTTCATGAATACAAAAGATTACAGTAACTCTTCAACATTAGATTTATCCAGTATAAATCTCAAACAGGCCAAAGATACGTCTTTTATGTTTAAAAACCTTAAAGCCAAAAATCTTACCCTAAATCACAGCGACATTATGGGCAAAAATATTACCAATGCCGAATCCATGTTTGAATTCTGCGACTATCTTACTTCACTCGACCTGACAAATATAGACTTTAGTAAAAATACTTCATTTAAAAATTTCTTTAAAAACGACGAGAGTCTTAAAACACTCACTTTTTCTGACAACCTAAATTCTACCACGGCGACCGATTTTAGTTCCATGTTTGAAAACTGTACATCACTTACCGCAATCAATCATATCGATAAACTCCACCTTGATAGTGCAATCAACTTAAGTCGTATGTACTTCAACGTAAGAAATATCTATATGGACGATATAATTTCTAAGCTTACAGCTGATAAAGCCACCGATACTTCCTACATGTTTACATCAACCTATACTAAAAATCCAGTAATATTTCCAACCACATTTGACACTAGCCTAGTTCAAAATATGAAGGGGATGTTTGAAAGCCATAGAGGACCGTTAATTGATCTCTCAAATTTTCGATTCGACAATGTTGAAGATATGTCTGATATTTTTGCCAAACCTGGTGTCTCCGACATTAAATGGCCGTCTCACCAAAATGCGCCAAGACTTCTTACGCTAAGTAGTGCTTTTAAAGGCAATACTAATTTTCAAAAAGTTAAGGCTCCAAAAATTACTGCACCGTCGCTTAAGGATACTAGTTACATGTTCTCTGGTATGAATCGAGTTACCGAATTCGATATTGACGATTTTGATACTTCGAGCGTTGAAAATATGCAACATATGTTTTCAAATAATCGCGATTATTTTATGCCAAGAGAGGCAGTTGTCAATTTTAACCTAAACACCTCACACGTAAAAGATCTCTCTTACTTCCTTTATCATGCACGAACTTGGCATCCAGTAGTAAACACTTTTGATACGAGAAATGTCACTAATATGGCCTCAACATTTGAAGAAGTTTGGGCAAAACCAGAATTAGACCTTACTGGTTGGGATACGAGTAAAGTAACGAATATGACTAGAATGTTTTATGATTCTTCATACATCGAAAGAATTTATGTATCAGACACCTTTGTCACTACAAATGTTATAGCTTCTTCCGGAATCTTTGGTGGATCATTTACTAATCTAAGAGGACAACAGGGAACCTCAGTGCCTGGACATGATATTTCCTACGCTCGCATAGATGGCGGCCCATCAAATCCTGGTGCGTTCTGGCGTAAACCATAAAAAATATCCCACCTTAGGTGGGATATTTTCGATAAATTCGTAAACTTCAGAGTTTTAATTAAGCTAATTCGATGACAGCACCAGCTTCTTCGAGAGTTTTCTTCAAAGCTTCAGCTTCGTCTTTCTTGACGTTTTCTTTTACGGTTGAAGGAGCACCATCAACGAGGGCTTTAGCTTCACCAAGACCAAGACCGGTAGCTTCTTTAACAGCCTTGATAACAGCGATCTTCTGAGCGCCAGCGTCTTTAAGAACGACGTTAAATTCAGATTTGCCTTCTTCTTCGGCAGCAGCGGCAGGAGCAGCAGCAACAGCAACAGCGGCAGCAGCTGGTTCGATACCGTATTCATCTTTGAGAGTATTTTTGAGTTCGTTTACTTCAAGAACAGTAAGATTTACTAATTCTTCAGCAAGTTTTTTAATATCAGCCATATTAGACCTTTCGAAAAATTAAATTTGTTATTAATAGTACACTTGTTACTTGTTTTCTAAGCCAGAAACAATTCCGGAAAGACCACCAGCGAGAGCTGAAATGGAATCGTTGACTGGGGAAAGCAATTGAGCCACCACCTGGGCGACCAATTCGTTCTTGGATGGAAGAGCTGCAAGAGCATTGATCTCTGCGGTATCCAAGGCGTTACCAGTTTCAGAAAAACCACCCAAAAGTTCAAAAGCTTTGTGGGTCTTACCAAACTCTGCCAAAATCTTAGCAGGAGCGATTTCGTCGGTATCAGAAATTGCGTAAACTAATTGACCAGTGAGGTGAGTAGTGTCGGTGTCTTTGTAGACAGCGATTTCATTCATCGCAACACGAACCAAGCGGTTCTTTACGATTTTGATTTTCACACCCTGCTCACGAGCACTGTGACGTAACTCTTCGAGTTCAGCCACAGACAAACCTTGATAGTTTGCATAAGCGGTAAGTTTAGCTTCTGATAAAAGCTTAGTTAAATCTGCAACCAATGTATTCTTTTTATCTTTAGAAATTGCCATAAAAAGTTCCCTTGATTGTTAAATTTTTTATTAAAAAGTTTACGAATTTTTAATTTTCGTTACCAGAAAAATTAATTAGAAGATTTTCCTCGGTGACCTTATTAAGATTACTCCGTCACTGTCTTTGGTAACTTCCTACATTATATCAGAGAGAAAGGAAAAATGCAAACCACTGCCACTGATTTTATTCGTGATGATATTTTCCACCATGTAAAATTTCTTGCGTACGATAAATTTGCTCTATCAGCATCACTCGCATCAATTGATGAGGGAAGACTAGATTCGAAAAACTCCAGACCATATCGGATTTCTTTCTCACTTCCTCCGTCACACCATATGCACCGCCAATAATTAAGACAATTTCTTTCCCAAAATTAAACTCTTTCGACATAATTTCCGCAATTTGACTATTCTTAAAATTCACTCCGCGTTCATCAAGTAAAATCACAAACTCCCGTCCCGAAAAAGGCCAGTTAGCTAAATACTCCTCGAGCTTTTTCTCTTCGAAAAACTGCCATTTGATATCAAACGGTTTCTTCAAACGCTTTTCGTATTCCGAAATCATTCCCACAATCTCTGGAATATGCTTCTTGCCGCCAGCAATAATTTTTATCATACCTCTATCATAAACGATTTTTCGAAAAATAGCATTTTTTAACATAATTTCCCCATAAAGTCCACTAATTTTAGTCCTATCTTCCTTGACATTTTTCCAAAAAGGCCGTACGATTAGAGTGATATTTATTAAACAGACAGGATGCGAGGTGATGTCTGAATTACCAGAAAAACAAATAAAACGACTCCGTTCTCTTATTCAAGAAGCAGAAACCAATTTGGCCGCCGCCAAAGAACTTTTGATTTCGATGCTTGGAGACGGGGAAACCATTACTACCCCGAGAGAAGTAGTTATTAGTAATAACGAAGGCAAGATTATCGAAGGTGTCTTTGATGGTCAAATTATGATCGACCAAGACGGCAAGAACTACCCAGTTCCAGCCAACTACGCCAGTAAGTCTAAGCTTGTTGAAGGTGACATTATGAAGCTCACCATCACGAAGGAAGGCAAATTCCTCTACAAGCAAATCGGACCAGTCGAGCGCAAGACCGTAATCGGTACTTTAATTCGCCATGACGACAAATATTTTGTCGAAGTTAATGGTCGCGAATACGAAATTCTTTATGCATCGGTAACCTATTTCCGTCTCAAAGAAGGTTCTCAGGTTTCAGTAGTCATTCCAGCGAACAACGATGACGCCAATTGGGCTGCCGTCGAGGCGTCGCTCTAAATATGACGAAAGCCCTATATCGTAAATACCGCCCACTTAAGCTCGCAGATGTCGTCGGTCAAGACGATACTATTCGTCAGCTACAAACTCAACTCACTAATCAAAAAATTTCTCACGGCTATCTTTTTGTCGGCGCCAGAGGCTGCGGCAAAACTTCGGTAGCCCGTATTTTTGCGCACGAGATTAATCATTTCGACTATCAACTCGAGGATAATTATGTCGACATTATCGAAATCGATGCCGCCGTTTTTACTATGGTGGAGAACATCCGTGAATTACGCGACAAGGCCATGCTTGCCCCGACCACTGGCAAATATAAGGTCTACATCATTGACGAAATTCATATGCTCTCGAAAAATGCCTTTAATGCGCTTCTAAAAATTCTCGAGGAACCACCAGAGCATATTGTTTTTATTTTTGCCACTACCAACCCAGAAAAAATCCCTGCCACCATCCTTTCGCGCGTACAGATTTTCCATTTTAAGCTGGCCGATAAATCTATCATGCAACCATTCCTCGAAAATATTTGCCAAAAAGAGGGAATCAACATCGAAAAAGACGCTCTTTCACTACTCATCGAGCAAGGTGGCGGTTCCTTCCGTGATTCTTTATCAATTCTCGATCAGTTAAGCAATCTTCATCCTGATAAATCCACCCTGATTACTACCGAAGAAGTTTCTTCCGCCTTGGGTGTACCTAAGCAGGTTCTAATTCAAGAGATATTAACAAGTTACGAACAGGAAAATGTTAACCAAATACGCAGTCTCGTCGAAGAATTAATTAATCAAGGCAACAAAGCCGAGGGAATCGCTACTAGCCTCATTAAGGCCATCGTCCAAAACCCTACCGCCAAAAATCTCCATCTGATTGAAAAGCTTTACGCCGTCAATGGCGAATTTGCCAGCGCCAAGCTCATCGTGGCTCTAATTTTGGATCATTTTAAGGCCGCACCGATTACCATTTCCGCCCCCTCAGCTCCACTAATTCAGGCCAAAAATACCCCAGTAAATGCCCAAACACCAGAGGTGGCAAGCGCACAGGCGACCGCAGAAACCTCCATAGCTACGGAATCTCCTGCCGCCGAACCGGCAGCCCCTGCGACTCCAGTGACTCCAACGGCCCCAGCAACCCAAGAAGAATCCGCTAAGCCTTCGATCAATCCCGAAATCCGCGAACGTCTAGTCAAAATTTCTAAATCCAAAATTACCGAAAAAATCCAGGAGCGTGCAGAGATTCAGAATCAGCAAGTTCAAGCCGAAGCTATAACGATTCCAGAGGCCGTGGTCTCTGGTTCTGGTGATTTTAGCGCCAAAGGTTTTCTCGAAAACATCAAAAATATCGCCGAAACTCTTTTTGTCCCACTTAACAAATCCTATTTTGCCTACAAATCTAATCTATTAGAAATTTACCCGAGCGCCAAGGTTTGGTTCAATATTTTAAACAGTAAGAACAACCTTGAAGTACTAAAAACTGCCATTAATGGCCTCAATATCATCATCATGAACCCCGACGAGCATAAAACTCCCAGTACCGCTGTCGATTTTAATCAATTTAGTGCCGGAAAATTGGAAGCTACACCAAAAACTGACGACACCTCACTTAGCGCGATTTCTGATATAATGGGTAACATACAAGAACTTGAAGATAGTCCATTCTAGGAGGTAATATGGCGGAATCAGCTCAACCAAGGTCGCAAAAATCGACCATTTCTCAAAATGACCCTAGCCTTTTTGGCGGTAAAGTTCCACCTCAGAATATTGAAGCTGAAAAATCTCTCCTTGGCTCCATACTACTCGACAGTACGACCTTTCCAGACATTCTTGAAAAACTTAAACCTATTGATTTTTATCACCAAATTCATGGACATATTTATCGCGCCATGATGAATCTCTATGAACGTAGTCAACCAATCGATCTTGTCACTTTGACTTCCGAGCTCAAATCCATGAAGCTTCTCAAGGAAGTCGGTGGTGCGACCTATATTTCTAATCTCACTATGGTCGTACCAACCGCTGCCAATGCACTTTCTTACGCCAATCTCGTAGAACAAGCCTCAATTCGTCGCCGTCTCATCAAGGCCGGCACCGAAATTGCTACCAAGGCCTACGATTCCGCCAATGAAGTGGGCGCCATGCTGGGACAAGCTGAAAAAGAACTTTTCGCGGTTTCTGATAGCAATACAAAAACCGATTACACCGCCCTTTCTGACCTTCTAGTCGATGCTTACGACCGCATGGAAATGCTCAGTAAAAATAAAGGCGCTCTCCGTGGCCTTAAGACTGGCTTCCGTGATCTTGACAACAAAACCGCCGGCCTCCAAAAAGGCGACCTGATTATTATCGGTGCGCGTCCGGCCATGGGTAAAACCACTTTTGCCCAAAACCTGGCCTATAACGTCGCCGGCATTAACAAATGTGGCGTACTTTTCTTTTCTATGGAGATGGCAAAAAATGAAATTGTCGATCGTATTATTTCCACCACTTCTAATGTTGACTCTTGGCGCATCCGTACTGGTAATATCTCCAACGATGACTTCGCTAAAATTGGTGATGCCCTTGGCGAAATGGGTGAAATTCCACTTTATCTAGATGATACTAGCTCCATGACTATTCTCGAGCTTCGCAATAAAGCTCGTCGCGCCCATCACGATCACAATATTGGCTTAATTATCGTCGACTACCTCCAGCTGATTACTGGTTCCGACCGCTATGCTGGTAACCGCGTGCAAGAGGTGACGGAAATTTCTCGTGGTCTCAAAATTCTCGCCCGTGAACTAGAAATTCCAGTCATTGCTCTCGCTCAGCTCTCTCGTGGTGTCACTGGCCGTGATGATCCAAGACCAGTACTTTCCGACCTTCGTGAATCCGGTTCCATCGAGCAGGATGCTGACCTTGTAATGTTCCTGCACCGTGTCGACTATTACCACCAGGAAGAGGGTTACGAACCGACTAATATTACCGAACTTTTGATGGCCAAGCACCGTCACGGCGCCATCGGTAAGATTGAACTTTATTTCCATCCAGAATTGCTACGCTTCATGAATCTCGACAAAACCCGCGAATAAATCTGCAAATTTGCTATAATAGAAACGTGGGTAAACTCAATCCAAACAAATACTTCTTATTTCGCCATCGTTTCAAACTTGGCTACTTACTACTTGGATTAATTTTTACGGGTTTACTTTTCTTTTTACCGCTCATCACCCCGAACGGCCTCTCGAATGATGAATTTAGTTTCACCACCAAAACTTTTGAATTGAACCGTCACACCATTTTTCGCGAGGTAATTGTTGATCTACCTTATCATTTACTCCAAAAGGGAATCTTTAAAATTCTTGGTGTTTCACCTTATACAATTATGTTACCGAGTGTAATTATTGGCGCGATTACCTGTATTTTGATTATTCTTTTGCTTAACCGCTGGTTCAAAAACAACACCGCCATCATGGCCAGCATCATCACCGTGCTTTCTTCCAGCTTTCTTTTTATCTCTGGTAGTGGCACTGCCTTAATCATGATTTTATTCTGGACCACACTTTTGCTTTGGCTCGGCTCCAAAGTTCAAGGAGAAAACAAACCTAAAGCCAGCTGGTGCTTCCTCTTTGGTATTTTCATGTGTCTAAGTATTTTTACTCCATACATGCTTTACCTGGATTTCTTTATTTTAATCTACGTTTTCGTCCATCCACATCTGCGTTTTACTCTTAAAAATCTGCCGAAAATTCCGCTCGGGATTTTCAGTCTAATGGTGATTTCCGCAGTGACCATATTAATTTTGCGTGGACTAAAACATCCAGAAATTTTCACCGAATTACTCCTCATGCCGAATTTTTCTTTGACTAACTACCTCCATAACCTCGGAAACGCTGTACGGGTAGCAATCACCTGGAACGGATTGGTTGAAAGCACTTTTCTCGCTCCGCTTTATGGCTTACCGGCCATTACTCTAGCCATTATTGGCTTCATCTCGACCTTCAAGGGCTTCTTTGCCTCACGAAATTCTATGGCCTTTTTACTTACAATTTTTACCCTATTAATTTCTGGCCTCAATCCACAAATGATTATTCTTTTCATTTTGCCACTCGCCATTTTAGTTGCACATGGTATGAAATATATTCTACACAAATGGTCCAGTATTTTCCCATATAACCCCTATGCTAAGGTTATTGGCGTGCTTCCGATTGGCTTATTTATGCTTATTGTTATTGTTTCAGACCTCAATCATTTTATTTACGGCTATCGCTATAGCGCACCGGTTGCTAACCAATTCACTAACGACATAAAACTACTCAATCGTTATTACAAAAATCATTTACTCTATCTACCAGATAATCAAGAAAATCGTAATTTTTATGTCCATTTAGCTAACTCATACACCATCTTTAACAAAACTCCGAAATATCAATACATCTCAGATCTTAGTGAGAATACTGAGAAGCATAGTATTATTAGTTTCGAGAAAATTACCGATACCGAAAATTATGAACTCGAACATATCGTGACCAACGAAAAATCTCAAAATGCCGACCGTCTCTATCTTTATAAATCGAAGTAAGAGATGTTATAATAAATATTAATTAAGAATAGAGAATAATAGGAGAAATTATGGGTGCTACCTTTGACCAGATGAAAATGCTTAATGAACTTCGTAAGGCACAAAAAGATCTCAAAAATGAAATTGTAGAAGTAGAAGCCGGCGACGGTGCCGTCGTAGTACAGATTACTGGTGAATTAAAAGTCAAAAAAGTTACCATTGACCCAGAACGTGTCGATCTCGAAGATATTGCCGAACTCGAACGTTGGATTGAAAACTGCTTCCGCGATGGCTACGCTAAAGCCCAAGAAATTGCTGCCGATAAAATGAAGCCTTTGATGGGCCAACTTGGCAATCTAGGACTTGGCGCTTAATGCTCCCTAGAGCCCTTACCGATACTATTGACGCCCTTGGCAAATTACCTGGCGTTGGAAACAAAACCGCCGAACGCTATGCGACCTATCTTTTTCGTAGCGATCGCAAAATCTCGGAACAACTCATTAACGCTTTGAGCAATTTACACGAACAGGTCAAAACCTGTCCGATCACTTTCGCTTTAATCAATGCCGACGAAGAGACTTCGCCGCTTTATGATTCACCCGAACGTGATAAGACCACCATTCTTGTCGTCGAAGAACCACTAGATATCTATGCTTTTGAGCAGACTAAAGAATATCGTGGCACCTATCATGTGCTTGGCGGTGCAATTTCGCCGATTGACGGCATCACACCAGAAGTCTTACATATCAAAGAACTAATTTCTCGTGTCCAAAACGATCAGGTCAAAGAAATCATCATCGCCACCAATCCAAGCGTAGAGGGTGAGAGTACGGCTCTGCTTTTACAAAAAATGCTTTCTGAGAAATATCCCGAACTCACCATTACCCGTCTAGCTCGCGGTCTCCCACTCGGCGTTGATCTGTCTTTTGCGGATCAAATCACTTTGAGCGCCGCTCTAAATAATCGCACTAATCTCTAATTTTTATTATGGCCATTTTTTTCTCTCTGTTTTTGTGTTATAATTTATTTATTAGCATAAGAGGATTTCATGGATATTACCACACTTATTTTACTCATCGTTTCAGTCGTCAACCTAATCATTCTATTTATCGTTTTTTCGAAAACCAATCAGAAAAACACCGATCTACCAGAACTTAAAAATCGCATCGCCACTCTTCAGGACCAGACCACACAGACTTTTGCCAATATGAATGAACGTATGATTCGTATTGAAACTAACGTGGACCGCGTTACAAAAGATATCGGCACGAACTTTCGCGAAAATCGTAAAGAAATTTCGGATAATTTTGGTTTAGTTCAAAAAACTCTCGACACTCGCGTGCGTGAACTTCAAGATCATAACACTAAAAAACTTGAAGAAATGCGTCAAACTGTCGACGAAAAACTCCAGGCTTCAGTCGAAAAACGCTTCAATGAAAGCTTTAAGACGATTTCTACCCAGCTTACCCAGGTCTACCAAGGTCTCGGTGAAATGAAAACTCTCGCCAACGGCGTCGGTGACCTAAAGAAAGTTATGGAAGGCGTCAAGACCCGCGGTATTTATGGCGAAGTCCAACTTGGCAACATCATTAGCGACACTTTAAGTTCAGACCAATATTGTGAAAATATTGCTACTAAAAAAGGCTCCAGTGATCGTGTCGAATTTGCCGTCAAGATGCCTGGCAAAGATGAATCCGCCCAAGTTTTCTTACCAATCGATAGTAAATTCCCAGTCGAGAATTATCAACGCCTAATTGCCGCCTATGAACAGGGCGATAAAACTGAGATTCAGAAATACCAAAAAGCTCTAGCTATAGATGTTAAAGAGCAGGCCAAGAAAATTTCCACCAAGTACATCGACCCACCACACACCACCGAATTTGCCATGATGTTCTTACCAACCGAATCACTTTACGCTGAAATTCTCCGCATTCCTGGTCTCGACGATGAAATCCGTCAAAAATTTCACATCACCATCGCTTCGCCAAGTACTCTACCGGTTATTCTCTCGGGCCTTCTCATGGGCTTCCGTACTCTCGCCATTGAAAAACGCAGTAGTGAAGTTTGGCAAATTCTTGGCGCCGTGAAAAGCCAGTTTGGTAAATTCGGTGACCTCCTCGAAGCTACCAAAAAGAAACTTCAAGAATCCGCCAATAAAATTGATGCTGCCGCTACTACCTCTCGTGTCATCGAGCGTAAACTAAAAAACGTCGAATCCTTACCAAGCAGCGAGAGCCTTAAGCTACTTGACGGACTTGATGATCAGGATTTTAATTCTGAAGAAAATTCATAAGCCAAAAAACTAATTAACCTAAAAAATATAGTGCTCATCACACTATATTTTTTGTTTCTCAATCCTAATCTGCCAAAATCAGATTTGCTCGCTCAATCATTTCACTAGTTTCGTCAGTGCGCACCACATAAATTGGCTTAGATTCATCTTTCGAAATAAGCGTATGGCGTTTTGACATTTCACCAGTATTTTTCTCTGCATCAAGCTCAAGGCCAAGATATTTCATCTTCTGAATCACCTGTCTACGTACATCATCTGAACGTTCGCCAATTGTCGCCGTAAAGACCAGCGCATCGACACCACCCATTGAGGCAATCATCTGACTAATACAAGCCTGCAAACGATAGATATAAAGTGAATAAGCGAATGAGCCCATCTTATCACCTTCATCACGTAATTGAATTACCGTACGAAGATCATCCGAGACCCCAGATACGCCAAGCAAACCACACTGCTTATTCAAGTAGCGCTCAAGCTCCACGTCATCTTCAATCTTCAACGCGCGCTTCATTGCCAGTGCCGCTGCCACATCCATTGAACCTGTACGCGTCGCCATCATTACCCCCTCAAGCGGCGTATAACCCATCGTCGTATCGTGAGATTTACCCTTATAAACCGCAGTAATCGAAGCCCCCGAACCAATATGGCAAACCACTACTTTCTCTGGCAAAATTTCGCTTTGCTTCATATAACGTACTACCGAGCCAACCGACAAACCATGGAATCCCCACTTTTTAATATCAAACTTCTCAGCCAATTTTTGATCAATACAGTAAGCCTTGGCTAATTCTGGTCTTGAATTATGGAAATTTGAATCCGAAATTTCAATCACCGGCACTGAATCAAAACGTTTCTTTAATTCGATAATTTCATCCATCACCACTGGGACATGAAGCGGCGCACGAGTGCGAGCGATTTCCAATTCTTTAAAACATTCTTTATCGACAATGTGGTCATTGACAAAATAGGCGCCCGGAGCCACTACACGTGCTAAAATCGCACTCAGCTTCGAAACGCCACCTAAAAATTCTTCCTCGATTAAAATTTTTTCCAGATTTCCCGCCACCTCTGACAGTGCCTTAAAATCCGTCACTACTTTCTTCTTCTGGTCACCAGATTTCAAAGTGTAGACAATTTTTTTACCTTCAAATTCGAAATGTAAAGAACAAAGTTCTTTCATGCCTTTATAGAGCGCGTACTTACGTGAACTACTGCCCGGATTGGTAATTAAAATCAGTCTTTCCGATTCCATATTCTTTTTCTTCTCCTTTATCTTAGTCTATCATAAAACCAGATATAAAACCCCAACTCTCACCTCTTTTATTTTTCTGTAATTAAAATCCAAAAGACGCCAGCACCCTCATAGTAATTAAAATTTAGAAAAATTGCTGGCACTCTTGCATTTTGAGTGCTAAATATATATAATATTGCTATGTCAAAACGTGATTATTATGAAGTTTTGGGCGTTAGTAAAAACGCTTCTGATGATGAAATTAAGAAAGCTTATCGCAAGCTCGCCCTCAAATATCACCCAGATCGAAATCCAGGAGATAAGGAGGCGGAAGCTAAATTTAAAGAAGCTTCCGAGGCCAATGAGGTGCTTTCTGATAAGCAAAAACGTGCAAGCTATGACCAATTCGGCCATGCTGGAGTAGGAAATGGTAGCACTGGTGGTCCTAGCGGCAATCCTTTCGGTGGCTATTCTTATGGTGGCCAAGAATTTAATTTCAATTTCGGTGGAGCCGACGGCTTTGACGATATTCTAAGCAATCTCTTCGGTTTTGGTGGTGGACGTGCTCGCAGGAATCGTGGTTCTGATTATCGCACTACTCTAGTAATTGATTTTAAAGACGCTATTTTTGGTACTACCAAAAAGATTTCCGTCGAAGGCAATGAAATCACCCTGAAAGTTCCTGCCGGTATCGACGATGGTCAAGCCATTCGCCTGCGTGGACGTGGTGGTCCTGCTCCTGAAAAAGGTGGTGAAAACGGTGACCTCTTAGTACAAATTCGCGTTCAACCACACAAAACCATTAATCGTGAGGGATATATTCTTCTCTCTGAACAACATATCTCAATGGTCGACGCCGCTCTTGGCACCGAAGTAGAAGTCGAAACTGTCGACGGCAAAGTCACTATGAAAATCCCAGCCGGCACTCAGTCCGGTACTCCATTTAAGTTATCTAAACATGGCGTCCCAATGAACAACGGTGAACGTGGCCCACATATTATTAATATTATAGTTGACACCCCGACCAGCCTTTCCAAGAAGCAAAAAGAATTACTCGAAGAGTTTAAAACTGCTAAAAAACGCGGCTTCTGGAGTTAATCTTAGAACTATTGTTTACTCTCTAGGTAACAGTTTTGTCACCAATCTTAATCCTACTTTTTGTTCACTAAATAAAATTACTCGTGTTTTGCACTAAAATTAAGCACGAGTACATTCACTTTAATGCTATAATTATTTACAGATGAAAGAAATCAAAAACTTTAAGCTCAAAGAATCCAAATTCACTCATCTTTTTCTGATTCTTGTAGCTTTTCTTTTGGTTTTTATTCTTTTTAATTCTATTCGCGTTTCTGCCGACACGCCTAAGGCCAAACTTACCGACGACCAACGCGGTGAAATTTCTATGAGCTGTAGTTCAATCAAGTCTAGCCTCAAAAAACTTCAAGTTAGTGATGCCAAAATCCGCTCTCTACTTGGGGCTAATTACCAAACAATTCTCAATTCTTACATCACCCCCTTCAACCTTCGCCTTGTCAAAAATAACCAGAATCTCGGCGATCTTTCTGACCTACAAAGTAGTTTTGTCTTGCAAAAAAATGACTTTAGTTCACTTTATATTGCTTATAGTCAACAATTTGAAAATCTCCTTTCTATTGATTGCCAAAAAAATCCTGACGATTTCTACAATCAGCTGATCGTCACCAGGGAATCCCGCAAGGAGCTAAACCAAAAAGTCGAAGATCTTACCAAAACCGCAGAAAAATACCTTGCAGAGATTAAAAAAATTGAAATTGATGGCGAAAACATTCGTTTTACTCCCGAAAAAACCGACGCTACCAAAGCTTCAAGCATTACCAACCCTGCTAATCAAGTGGGGGGACGATAATTATGCCAAAAATGTCCTCTGGTGGTCGCAATCTTATGCGCTTAGGCTTAATCGCAACCCTAATTACCATTCTTACTACCACCATCTCCCTAGTTATCTATCACAATAGTGGCGACATTTATCTAGATCGCTCCCGCCCAGGTTTTTTACCGGAGAAGCACGAAGTCAAACATGACGACCAACCTGAAAAAACTTATTCTTTCCCAGAATCCGGCAATCTCGACTCAAAAACTCTTGAAGAATTCCGCGAAAATTTCAAAAAGACTCTCGAAGATACCAAAAATCTTAAAGACCCATTTTCCGCCGATAATCTATCTGATGATTTTGTTGGATTAAAATCACCCAATAAATAACCAGCACCACTCAACCTACACCCATTGCTCACTAAGAATCAGCTACCTATGTTTTAGCACTTTTCAAAATGCTATTTTCATGTTATAATACAGCGATAATTATTAAGTGGGAATAATCTATATGAAACAATCTAATATTAAACTTATCGGTGAATTCTGCCTGGTTTCAATCTTTGCAGATGGCCATAATTTTCTAGATATTCCTGCCAAAATCGACTCCGGAGCCGACAGCAGCTCTCTCCATATTAACAGCGCTAAAGTAAACGAAGATGGCGATTTAGTAATAAGTCTCCCTAGTTTTTATCAACACAAAACTTCTCCAAGGGAATTAAAGCGTGATTATGCTCATCCAGACTATACGCCCACTAAAGTCAATGAAAAGATTAAAAAATCCAAAACTTCAAAAACTGTCATTATTCCCAAAGGAAAATATCGAGATATTACCATCGTTAGCTCTAATGGTCATGGCCAAAAACGTTATAAAACCAACCTAAAAATTAGCATCAACGGGTCCGAATTTGAAACTTCGTTTACCCTTAGCAGTCGTCATAAAAACCGCTACCCAATATTACTTGGTAAGCATGCCCTAAAAGGACGGTACCTAGTTGACGTTTCAAAATCCTATATCAACCAAACCAAAGAAAATCTTAATCAACTAATCAGCAAGGAAGACTAAAATGAAAATCGCCATTCTCTCCAACGGACCAAAGAACTACTCCACCACCCGTCTCTACGAAGAAGCTATCAAGCGTGGCCATGAGGTCGACATCATTAAGTATAAAAATTGTTATCTTTCACTCTCCGAAAATAATCCCGTAGTTTACTATAACGGAGAAGCACTTCCTCACTACGACGCAATTTTACCTCGTATCGCCAATGGTCTCACCCGTTACGGCTGCGCCGTAGTTCGCCAATTTGAAATGAGCAACACTTGGACACTTTCTAGTTCGATCTCAATCACTCGTGTCCGCGACAAGCTTCGTTCTGCTCAAATTTTCGCCAAAGCTGGCATTGCTTCACCAAAAACCTTAGTCTCACGCAACACTGCAGACATTGATGACCTTCTTGAACAAATCGGTCTTCCAGCTATCATCAAGCTTGCTACCGGTACACATGGTAATGGTGTAGTTCTAGCCGAAACCAAGAAAGCTGCCCGCTCTGCCTTGCAGGCTTTCTACCTCTATAACGAAGATGGTACCAACATTCTTATTCAAGAATACATAAAAGAATCTGCTGGCACCGATATTCGTGCTTTTGTGGTCGGCTCAAAGGTTGTTGCCTCAATGAAGCGTCAATCTCTTGATGATGACTTCCGTTCCAATCTCCATAAAGGTGGCATTGGCACTGCTATTAAACTTACTCCAGAAGAAGAAAAGCTCGCAATTAAAGCCGCCAAAGTCATGGGCCTCCATGTTGCCGGTGTTGACCTCATGCGCTCCGCTCGTGGTCCATTAATCCTCGAGGTTAATGCTTCGCCAGGATTTGGTATTGAAAAAGCTACCAACCGCAACGTCGCCCTACCAATCATCAAATATATTGAGCATAATGCAAAAGGCCGCACTCTTAAAGATAAAGTTGGCATCTAAACTAAAATCCCTAACCCAATCTGACACCTCTAGGTGTCAGATTTTTATATCTCTTTCATCCCAGAACAAGCTATCATATAGTATAATTAACTTATGATTATTTTACTTTTAATCGTCTTGCTCTTTATTCTATTCTCTATGCTTAGACGACATATTGGCATTGCTCTACTTGCCACTATCGCCGGTAACACCATTTATAGCACCTTCGGCAACGATCTAACCGAATTATTTGCTAAATTCCTAAACGGCGTCCCAGAAAACACTCTCTCCAGTGCCATTTACATCTCCCTAGTTTTTCTTTTCCCACTAATCCTTTATTTTAAATCCAATAAAGACAGTCTTTTCGGCATCCTACGTTTTCTTGAGAGCCTGATTTATGCCGTGCTTCTGGTCTCCATTTGCGCCGCCAAAATCAATCTCCTCATACCATTTGATGATATAAGTATCCAGCTTTTGAACTTCATCGCCATCGTGCGCCCCTCGCTCTTGCTTTTTGCTATTATCGTAGCCTACCTTGATATTCTTCTCAGCAAATCGAATTAATATAAAAACTACTAACCATATCAAAAAATACCACCATTTTTTCTTCGGAAAATCTAAAATAGAAGATTCCTGTTCAGCCAAAACATTTATTATGTGTGTATGAATTTTCAATGGCCAAATTAGTATTTTTTCTAAACTGATCCCAAATATCAATAAATCACCCAATACCGCAATCAATCCCACCGAACCCATAACAATGGGTAAACTCGGCAACAGTACTATATTCGCCAGAATCGAAAGCCAAGTAAATTTACCAAAGAAATATAGGCTGATTGGCAATGTTATTACAGAAATTACAATTGATGAAATTAAAGATTTTGCCAAGAACCCTGGTCTTCGATAAAGATCTTTTAAGTCATCCTTTGTCCCATAAAAATATCTCGTGGCTAATGGTACTATTTTTACTATGGCAAAATAAGCTAGCACCGAAAGCCAGAAACCAATTTGCTTTACAAATTCTGGTCGAATTATTAAGCAAGCACTCACTATGATCGCCATAACTCGATAAACCGAAACATTTCGGCCAAAGTATTTAATCGTCATCATCAAAACCAATCCGACTAATGCACGCAAAATTGACGGGCCAACACCAATCATCATTGCGTAGATGAAGCAAAATATTAGTACAAAATAAGTTTTACTAATGATTGAAAAATGCTTAAAAATTAGACTCAGAATTCCAGCAATTATTGCGAGGTGAGTCCCAGAAACCGCAATTAAATGCATTACTCCAGCATTTACCATATTATCTTTTTGTAGCGCCGTTAATTCATCCTTGTTTCCAGTTAAATAGCTAATACCAAGGGCCAGTTCGTCATGCTCGGAATATTTTAAAAGCCTCTCCTTTAACAAAGCGACGAATTTTCGCTGTGTATACACCTTTTCGTTTCTTGCTCTTATAAAATTCGTCTTGGGTTCATTACCGGCAATAAATAAATCAGGAGACCGACAAAACACTCGCCCAGCCGCAATTAAAATCAGGCTCATCATAAATAAATTTTCTATACGTATTTTCATTTACAACCTCCAAGCTCAACATAAAAAAACTTTCATTTTTTGGCAAGCATTTTTTGAATAAAACAAAGAATTACAGATTAAAAAATCTTAAGCATAAGCAAGTTGTTAAAAAGCCACATAAAAAGCATAAGCAAGTTATCAAAAAATTTAAAAACACCAAACCACCAGATATAAACTCTCGAAATTTTATCAATCCTAATATTTAAAAACTTGCGAAATTTTATATTTACTTTATGCTAGATATTAAGATGAAGCAGAAAAATCCAATTATCACCCCAGAAACCCCACTGGAAGTTATTAATTTCGCCACAACCGGACAGGGAATTGCGACCAATTCAGACGGCAAAAAAATCTTCCTATGGAACGCTCTGCCGGGAGAAAAAGTCACCGAGTATCAAATTTTAAAACAAAAATCCCATCTCACTGAAGCTGTAGCTCTGAAAATTGAAACTCCTAACCCACACCGCGTATTGCCACGTGACGAACATTATCTATCAAATTCGCCATGGCAAATTCTGGATATCAACTACGAGAATTCCGTCAAAAAACATATTATCGAGGAACTTTTCTCTAAACTTGAAACACCAGAAATTGCATCCGAAGCCAGCGATAATGAATATTTCTATCGCAATAAAATGGAGTACTCTCTCTATTACGATCATGAGACTGCCAAAATCCATCCAGCCATCCATCGTCGTGGGTCACATCACAAAATTCCTATCCTTACCTCTTCGCTTGAAAATCCAGCCATTTATCAACGTGCTATGGAAATTATCGAGGAGCTAAATGCTAAGCAAGAGGATTCTAGAAAATATCAATCTCTTCTTCTTCGCTGCAATCGTCAAAGCGAAGTAAGCGGTGGACTCTATGAGAACTACCGACCACATCCCACCTTCAAAAATCTTACTGACAAAATCTTAGGCTATGAATTTTCCTACTCTCCGAATGGATTTTTCCAGATCAATCTTCCAGAATACGAAAAAGTTTTACGAAAAATTAAAGATTTTATCAAAGACCAAAACAAAGTCGTTGACCTTTACTCCGGCGTTGGCACCATCGGATTAACTGTTGCTGGAGATAAAAATCTTACCCTTGTTGAAGTTGATAAATTTGCTCATGGCGAATTATTAAATAATATTAAAGCCGTAAAATCTAGCACTGGCAATTTAAATATTACTGGTATCCTTGCCAAGTCTGAGACTATCTACGATCACATTACTCATGACTCAACCGTCATCGTTGATCCACCACGCTCTGGCTGCGACTCTAAACTTATTGACACGATTAATCAAAAACTTCCCGAAAAACTTGTCTACCTATCCTGCAACCCTATCACCCAAGTACGCGACCTCGAGAGTCTTATTCAGAATTATCAAATTACGGACGTTACCGGGTATAATTTCTTTCCACACACACCGCATGTGGAGACGGTAGTATTATTATCAAGAAAATAGAACAACAAGCTATAAAACTATCGAAATAGGTGGCTTTTAGGATTTTTCAACCATTCAATCTGTTAACCGTTATTTTTTGGATCCAAACTTAATAAAATAGCATTAATGGCGACGATGACTGTTGACGCAGACATTAGGATTGCTCCTAATGCAGGGCTTAATGTGATACCAATAGGAGCCAAAATTCCTGCAGCTAGAGGGATAGCTATAAAGTTATAACCAGCTC
>JABCPJ020000004.1 GCA_013333135.2 Candidatus Saccharimonadota bacterium | reverse complement strand
GGTTTTAGTATTACCATCTTCATCGGTTTTCGATTTTTCCTCTTCGGTGACATAGCGACCTTCAGCGCCGTGGCCTTTATATTGATCAATATCAGTTTCTAGGAAGGCTTTTTCATCAGCAGCTTTATCGTCGGTGCGTTTAAAAGATTTAAAAAGATTTCGAGTAACTTTAATGGAACTAAAAGTAGCAGCGGCACCTGGGTCGAAAAAGTTAGCAGTGCGACCTCGCTTGGATTTAGTGAAGGCTAATTGAAATTTTTGATCGGAATCATATACAGCCTTAAGCTTATCAGCGGTAATAGTTTTATTATTGTAGATTAGTACATATTCGTTGGATTTTTCCTGAACTTCAATATCGTTTTTAGCGAGACGTTGTTTTAGATAATCTGGAAATTTACCATGTTTTTTCTGCATGTATTCCTTAGTCATTTGGAGAGAAGTGGCGGAATAGGTACCGAACATGGTATCAGTAGCGCGAGTGATAAGAGTTTCGATATGATTGGCGATATTAGAGATGCCAAAAATTACACTAAAAAGTCCACCAAAAAGGAGGACGATAAGACCAATGAGAGGGGCGTATTTTTTGAGTTTTTTAGCTTTTTCTTTACTAGAAAGTCGATTTTGATTTTGGAAATTACCAGAGCCGGTATAGAAAGATTTTTGTTCAAGATCGCGAAGATTGGCTAAAGAATTAGTCTCAGAATTCGCGACAGCGCTAGAATTTTCGAGAGATTGTAGGGCGTTTTGGCTGGAACTAGTGTTTTGAGAGGCAATTTGGTTTCTAAAAACAGCAGAATCATTATCCGAATTTTTCGACACGGAAAAATCGGGCTTAATATTATCTTCGCCGTAATAGACCTTTGACATAAGAATATTATAGGAGATTTTGCGAAAAAAATCGAGTGGGTTAGGTTGATTTTTAGGTAAAAAATAACTCATTTCTCAGAGTTATTTTTTATTATGGTGAGATTTTATTCTGAGGGGATTGACTAGTTAGTTTTATCGTAGTGTGTTGGACTGGTGAAAATCATAATTAATTAGTTTTATCGTAGCGTGTTGGATTGGTGGAAATTAGGCTGGTTTCGGTATCAGAAGCGACGATTTGGATATGGACGTGATTTTGACCAGCAAAGAAAAGACCGTGACCGATTGGGAAACTCGATAAACGTTTTCTTTCCTCTTCGGTAAGTTTGAAAACATCTGACAAGACATCGACGGCAGCGGCGGATTGTTTTAGAAGTAACTGCATGGAAGAGTTCATGACGATAGCACGACCCATTTTGTTACTCATGAAGTCTTCAACGTCCTGAGTGATGGTAGTGAGACCGAGGTAATATTTACGGGCACGCTTGGCGAGGGAGAAAAGGAAGTTAGCGGAGTCGTCATATTTCATGAGCTGCCAAGCCTCATCCACGATGAGAATGCGGCGCTTTTGTTTGGCGCGAACGATGTTCCAGATGTGGTTAAGTACGATATACATAGCAACCGGACGAAGTTCATCTTCGAGGTCACGAATATTGAAAACAACCATTTGGTTATTGATATCGATATTGGATTGCTGAGAGAAAATACCCGCGAAAGTACCGGTGGCATATTTGCGAAGACGTTGAGCGAGTTGTGGGCCGGAGCCTCCCATATGAGCGAGAGTATCATAAAGATTAATAATGGTAGGTGGAGTGGATTGATGAGTGAGTGGATCGGAAGTAATACCAGCGCGAGCATAAGTATCGATAAGGGCTTGGTCAAGATCAGCTTCTTCGTTGGCGGAAAGTGAAGAGATTGGCTGACCGTTCGGGCCGATTTGGGTGCCACCAAGCATGAGACGGAAAAGACCATGTAGGGTAACGAGATTAGCACGCAAGGCGTCGGAGGCATCTTCGGAGTCGATAACTTTTGGTAGATCGAAAGGATTAATACGAACGTCGGAATTGAGCGAGAGACGGACATAAGAACCACCGACGGCGTCGCTAAGTTTTTGATATTCATTTTCTGGGTCGATAATCACAATTTCGGTACCCATCATCATGGAGCGAATAGCTTCAAGCTTCACAGCAAAAGATTTACCAGCACCAGATTTAGCAAAGACCACGAGGTTGGCATTTTCAAGAGTGAAACGGTCAAAAATGACTAAACCTTGGTTGTGCATGTTGACGCCATAAAGAATGCCGCGTTCCTGAGTGAGGTCGGCAGAAGTAAATGGGAAGGAAGTGGAAATGGCACTAGTATTCATGTTGCGACGAATTTGGAGTTGGTCAGTGGCCATCGGCATAGTGGTATTCATTCCCTGCTCTTGTTGAGAAGTGGCAACCTTGGAAAAAATCATTAATTGACCAAACATGGTTTCGATTTTGTGCTGGACGTAATTTAATTCGTCGAGTGAATCAGCCCAAAGAGTGACGTAAAGACCGAAACGGAAGAATTTTTCATAACCGAGCTGTAATTGATCACGAAGCTCTTCGGCATCCTGGATGGCAGCGTCAGTTTCTGGGTTACGAATGCGGCCTTTTTCAGCATTAAGTGAAATGTCGGCTTCGAGCTGAGTAACTTTTTTACGCAAGTTTTTCATCACGACGGTAGTATCGACCGGGTAGATGTAAATAGAAATATCGAGCACTTCATCAATATTAATGAGAGGACTGAGCCAGCCGGTACTAAGAGTACGAGGATAACCATAGACATAAATAGTGCGACCGTATTTGGTGCCGAGACGGAAATGATCGGATTGAATTTCAATAGAAGATGGAGAAATTAAATCGCGAAGGGTGGTAATACCCTGCTCAAACGCGCGTTGAATTTCTGCTTCTTCCATCGATTGTTTTTGAGCGGCGATTTCGGCAGCGGTAAGTTTTTTAGCCATGTGTTTCCTCTATTATGTTTATAAAATTATTTAAAAATTATCTTGCTTGATTCCCTGGGTAATTGGTGGGGGTGGGATTAGCTGAAGTTTGATTGATTGGGGCTTGGTTTTGGGATAATGCGTGACCTGGAGCTTGCATTGGATTTTGCATTGGAGCTGGATTTTGCATTGGAGTTGGATTTTGGATTTGACCTGGAGTTTGCATTGGCGCTTGGTTCATGGCAGGATTAAATTGCCTTGGTGCTTCTGGGTTTGGCCTTGGATTTTGGTCATATGGACTAGGAGTTTTCTTGGTGTAAATGGTACCAATTTTATTAAAATCAATAAATGGCTCACGAACGGCAGTGTCAGGGTTATTAAAGTTATAGAAGAGCTCAGAAAGTTCCTTAGTGTTAAGGCGAACAGCGTTGACGCCGATACTGAAGAGACCACTAACGATGGTTTCGACACGTTTATCGATTTCGGCGGTAGCCTTGTCATAAGTATTGCGATCGATTTTGGTAATGAGATTAGTGTCGTTACCACCGAAAAAACTACTGAAGATATTTTTAGTTTGAGTGCTAGCTTTTTCGAGGTCGTTATTGATAAAATATGGCACGACAATAAAGAAAGACTTATCCATAATATTAGCTTCTTGAGAGAGTAGGTCGATGAAGTTGATATAATCATCCATCAAAACACCGAGTAACATATTGTCATTGTTTTTACGAATTTCGGTGAGTTTTTCGATATAAGGCGCAATATCGATACGTTGGGAACGAATAAGAATCTGGGTGGTGAAATTGAGAGAGTTAATAAAACCCTTATAAGAATACTCGACACCCTCACGTTCTGGTTCGGACATCAGGTCGAAGTTAATAGATTTACAGGCGACGACGGCACGGAAAGAGCCATCTTTCATAATAATTAAACCGTCACGAAGTTCGGAAAAAAGTAAAGTGGATTGAGTAGAAGAAGGATCGACAATTTGACGTGGGGCAGCGGCAGCAGCTTGAGGCGACTGTGGAATAAATTGACTCATCGAACCCATGGTTTGAGGATTCATCATTTGAGGGTTGTTAGCCTGCGGATATCCCGGCATGGTTCCCTGATTCATTTGGGGATTGGTTTGGTTTTGGTTAAAATTATTTTGATTCATAGGTGCCTTTAATGTTGAATAAATGGATTTTGATTGATATTAGGGGTATTGGTCGGTGGCTGGTTAAAATTCGGAGTGTAGGGAGTTTGGGTGACAAAGGTTTGAGGAGCTAAATTTGGCGCAAGATTTTCACGGTAACGATTCGCCTCTTTACTAATGGTATTAATGGAAAAATTCTGATTATTGGCGAGGTTTTGATAATTAGAATTTAGAATTGATTGATTACGATTGGTGAGAGTGTTAGCGCTTTGAATTGAAGGATTTTGAATGGTTTGATTTGGTATAGTTTGATTTTGAACAAAAGGATTCTGTGTGGTTTGATTTTGACTGAAGGGATTAGAACCGAGGGTGGCTTGATGTGAAGAAATCGTGGCGGGACCCACGGCGTTTTCGGTGTTATTAATAGCGGCTTTCATTTGATTGATAATTTCAGCATGACGAGCGACTTTTTCTTTTTGCATAAGATTAATTAGATTTTGATTTTGGCTATCATCCATAAAATCATTGACATCTTCAGTGTCAGCGATAAAATTCTCGGTAAAATTACCATTATGATTACCACGAATAGCATAACCTTCGGAATCGACAAGGTTAGAAAGAAAACTCAGACGATGACTGGCTTCTTCCTCACTGATATCGCGAGTGCGAGATTTTTCGACAATTTTAGGCGCAGTGATTTGGATGGTGGTTTCACCTTGGCCAGGACGCCAGAAGCGCTTGTTGGGTTTCATATAAAAACTTACGATGGCAGCAAGATAGGTTTCCATCGGCTGGTCTTTTTTCAGAGGTAGGGCCAGGATTAAAAAGAAGATAATGACTGGTAGCGGTAAAATCGCAAGTAACGGGAAAATTTGAAAGAGAGCAGCAGCTAAGGCACCAGCAATTGCGGCAATTAAAAGATAAACGAATTGACGAAAAGTGAAGGGGCCAAGGAGTCTATCCTCCGCCTCAACATCTTGTGGGACCTTATATGTAGCCATAATACTATTTTAGCATAAAAGGCTAGAGTTAATTTAGGGATTACTTTGAAGATTTTTTGTGATTATATTTTTTAGCGTCTTGCTCGAGACGGCCTTCTTCCCTATTTTTCATGGTCTTAATTTTTTCAGCTAAACTACCATGTTCATCGGAGAAGACGAGCGCACGGACATTGTTATCCATTTGAGCAATAGCACCACTCTTCTGGCTGGAGAGAATAACATTACGAGCATCAGAGCTTTCAATTTGCTTGACGAAGATTTCTTTGGCGGCATTCTTAGCTTCGGCAAGTTTTTCTTCGTAGTATTTCTGCTTCTCGATAGGGTCAGTAGGGATTTCAGATTCATCGGCGGTGAGATCCTTGAAGGATTTAGCAGTGAAGAGCTGCATAATACCATTAAAGACATCAGACTTCATAGAAATAATATTGGCAGCCTTCTGCTTGGAGAGGAAGGTAGTGGCTTTCTTGAGACCAGTTTCGAGAATATTACTCTTCTTAGGATCCTGAGTGAGCTCGAGAACCTTATCGTCGCGAGTATCGGCGTTATTCCAGTCGGCAGCATCAAGGCCGGTAATCATATTAATGAGAGAGTACATTTGATCACCACCAGATTGGAAGTTAAGAGCAGCACTGGAGACATTGGAAAGTGTAGCATCGAAGAGGTCGACACCGTATTTTTGAGAAACGTTATTAATTTCACCGAAGACGGTACGTTCGGCTTTAACGAGAGAAGTACCTTTGAGAGCTTGAGCAAGATTAAATTTAGTAGTCTTTTCCTCGCCATCGAGGTCTTTAAGTTTACCAGTAGCAAACTGCTCGAAGGTAATACGATTATCTTGACGTTTACCAGTACTCCAGGCAGCGGTTTCAATATTACCGAACTTACCAAAGCGACCAAGGACTGGGTCGGCATCCTTAAAGGCCATTAATTCCTTGAAGAGAACGTTGGCATTTTCAGTACCAGCAATGATTTTGCCATTATCTGAAAGATCGATGATGCCTTCAAGAACTTTATCGTAGTCACCACGAGTAGCCATGACACGCATCGTAGCAATCACGCGTTCGAAGTCGGCGTCATTAATGGCTTTCTTGAAGTCGTTATTAAGTACACCGGAATGAATACGGCTGTAATAGGTGGTGCGGCGGTTGAGGCTGGCTTGATATTCCCTGTCATAATCGACGGAAATATCACCTAATACACTATCGATGGCATCAATGACATGCTTAGGATTTTTAATATTAAGAGCTGGATCATAATCCCAGGCACTGGTACCAGCGGCGCGTACAATATATTTTTGATATTCTTTATCGTTCTTAGCAATTTCGGCTTCGGTGAGATTGAAACGTTTAGCACTGTTTTCAGAATGCGAATCGATATATTTCTCGTTAATTTCCTTCATCTTATTGAGATAGAATTTATCGGAAGCAACATCATTGTTATGGATTTCGCGATCGACAGTCTTTTGCTCGAGGAAATTTTGGGTCTGACGCTTGGCGAGATCTTTTAATTCCCTGTTTTGGTAGCCATGCTTATCGATATAGTCGCCCATGTTGCTCATGAAATTTTCAACACGTTTATTAGCGTTTTCAGTACGGTATTTAAGTTCACGGTGGCGATATTCGTCCAACATTTCGGAGTTTTTCTTGATTGGGTCGGCTTTGGAGTAAATTGGTTTGCCGTTTTTGTGATAGCCAATAATTGGCGTGTTATTTTGGCGGGCCAAAAGTTGCTCAGTTAGTAAGAGTTTTTGATCTTCTTCATTACGCTTTGCTCTATGTTCGCGGAAGGCTTGATTTTGCATAGCAATACGACTAATAGTCATGTCTGGACGAAGAGCGCCACCTTTACCCTCGAGGGCACGTTTTTGGTAGTTGGTACGAGCGAGATTGGCAGCGGTAGAAAATTCTTTGGATACGGAGTTATTAAGTTTACTACCAATACCACTAAGCGCCTGGTTAACGTCACCAAGAACAGATTTGGACATACTGAGCATTTTGACGGCAAACATAATTGGTAAGACTTGGACGGCAATACCAATAATTACACCAAAGGGGGTCTCAGAGCTGAAAATAAAGAGGTAGCCGAGAACCTTGGAAACACCAAAAAGGAAGCTAAAGGCTGGGAAGAAGACTAGCATTTGAGCAAAAATCGATTTCCATTTTAGATAATACTTATGAGTATTTGGCAAGACGTAGAGTGCAAAGATGAGTGGTGAAGTAATGGTAAGTAGAATAACTACGGCTTGGCGAAGTGAAATAGTAATGAGACCGATAACGACGGCGATAAAACCAGCGAGGACGATTGGGATGAGTGTAAAGAGGGCGCTAAGTAAACCACCAGAGGCAGCAACGGCGGTGGCGATACCGACACCACCGAGAATGGTGAGTGAAGTACCGCCGGCAATGGCAAGGAAAATATCATAAAGATTGAGAGGTTCGTCGAGCTTGGCTTCGGGATGTTGGCTTTGAATAGCAGTGGTGGCGATGCCTTCAAGGAAAGATTTGAGGGCGTTACCAATAATATTACTAACATCGACGAGAACCTGACAAATCAGATAGCTAAAGTTAACCAAAATAGCGGCGATGATGAGCTTTGGTAACATCTTCTTGATATTGTAATTAGAAAAACCCAGGCCAGTAACCTGAGAGTAAACAATTAAAAGCAAGAAGATAATGAAAATAATATTAGCGATATTGCGAACGTATGACCAGATGATGTAAATCGGGGATTTATTATCGGTGGTAATTGGCTTGATAACGAGGAAATTTTCAATGGTAGAATAAAGTGCATCGATTCCCTTCGCGAGGAGACCGGTAGTCGGACAGACGATAAAAGAAAGAATGCCGATTTGTTCAGAACAACTGAGTTCGTTTTGCTCCTTGGAATCTGGGTTTTCGGAATTAGTGTTCCCCTCAGAGTTATTAGAGGTGTTGGTTTGGTTCTGGTTTTGGTTCTGGTTTTGATTTTGAGTTTGAGTTTCAGCTTTTTCAGAGTCGGTTTCGTCGGAATCGTTGCTTTCAGAATCGGTAGTTTCTCGGGAAGAATTTTCGGATGAGTTAGAAGAATTATTTGAATTATTTGGGGCGGCGTAAGTATTTAGAGTGGTTAAAGGAGAAAAGAGAGAAAACAAGGTAAAAAACAAGACAAAAATTGCCGTGCTGAATTTTCCTCTATGGTTGATTCCCTTATTCATAAAAAATAACTCAATTAATGCTTATTATTATATCACATAACGGTAATGTCGTCAACATTGACCACTGAAACGACCGAATAATAAAAAGCAGAAAAATCTATACTCATGATATAATATATGTATGAAAAAGGTCAATCGACAGCTAGGTGTAAAATTTTTGAAGAATTTAGGGGTTTTTTCTCTGGTATTAGCCGGATTTTTAGGACTTACGACAAGTGATTCTGTGAGTGCCTTAAGCTTGAATGATTTAGGGGCTTCAGGTCAACAAGTTTTGACTCAGGTAGGTGCAGTGATTGACGGTGACGTAGATGAAAGCTGCGAAGCGAACGTTTTCTTGGGATTTCGCCCTTGGTATAAGGGTTTAGCTACGCGTGATGATAATGATAAATGTGTGATTGGCAAACCAGCTACCTCAGATAGTGGTACGACGAACTGGGCACCTTTTGTTTGGGTAGTAGTAATGAATATTATTTATGATATTTCCCTGGTGGCGGGTCTAACTGCAACTGGGTTTATTATTTATGGTGGGCTTTCTTATGTAATGAGTGAAGGTGACCCAAATAAGGCAGCGAAGGGTAAGAATATTATTCAGGGTGCGGTGATTGGTTTGATTTTGACGATCTTCGCTTCGGTAATTACGAATACGATTATTAGTGTAATTATTAGTGCAACCTAAGGAGTATTATGAAATATTTAGCGACAGTGGATCTAGAGAATATTGATTCCCTAAATGAAGGTTTAAATAGATTACCAAATAAAGAAGGTAATTTTACGCTAACCACGATTTTGAATTATATTTATGCTTTAATCGGTCTAGTGGCGGTATTTTATATCGTGCTGGCAGCGGTGAATTTTGCGACAGCGCATGGGGACGTGGGTAAGGTGACAAAGGCAAAAAATACAATTGTTTTTGCAGTGATTGGTTTGATTATTGTGGTGCTAGCTGCTGCAGTGACGAATTTTGCTTTAACCGCATTGAATTAATTAAATATAAGTAAATTAGTTAAGAATAGGAATCAAAGATGAAGCAAGGTATGAAAAAAATAGTGATGGGTTTGATGCTTTTTGTGGGGTGCTTCGGGTTTTTATTTAGCTTAGTATTTTCTAATCATGTATATGCGGATTCTTCGCGTGAGAATTTTTACGGGGTTTGTGACGATATCGAGGATGAAGATGTGAAAAAAATCGCGGGCTGTGATGAGCCTACCGGAAAAAATAAGGATGTCGTAGGAATTGTGCAAAGTGCTGTGAATGTGGTGATCTCTTTGGTTGGTATGCTGGCGGTATTTTCAATTATTTACGGTGGTTTCACTTATATTACCGCGCAATCTGACCCAGCGAAAATTAAGCGCGGTAAAGATATGGTAGTTTATGCGGTGGTGGCGCTAGTGGTGGCATTTTTAGCTTATGGTATTGTGATTTTTGTGACGAAGAATTTGAAATAATTACAGATTAATTCCAGAGAGAAATGTTTCTGTTTTTCCAGAAGATATGTTATAATTTTGGTAAATTAATATTAAAGGAATAATATGAAAATTTCGAATAAACTAAAAGCTTTGGCAATGGGTGGCACGAGCGTAGTGGCAGTTCTAGGTAACTCCGTCAATACTTTTGCTGGTAAGGTGAAGTGTCCTGATGGTAAAGATGCTACTGGAAATAGCTTAACTGAATGTGGTGGTTTAAAAGGTAGTTCAAATCAGAATGATTTAATGGCACAAGCTAACACTATTATTAACGTGGTGATTGGTGTGATTGGTTTTGTGGCTGTGGCTTTCATTATCTTCGGTGGTGTGCAGTATACGACTTCTGCGGGCGATCCAGGTAAGGTGAAGAAAGCTAAGGATACTATTCTCTACGGAATTATTGGTCTTGTGGTTTCTATGCTTGCTTACGCAATCGTGAACTTCGTGCTTGCTAACGTTTTTAAGGGTTAATTAATAAAATACCCCTAAGGGGGTATTTTTAAGATTTAATTTTAGAGAAAAGAGTAAATGAAAAAGAATTTTAAAAAATATCTAGCTATGTTTATGATTGCTAGTGTAATTACTAGTGGGTTATTTGGCGGTTCAGTGTTTGCTAAAACACCAAAATCGGCTACAGGTGGTGCTAGTGCAGGTAGTTCTAGTGACTCCGGTTCTGGTGGGTCTAGTGGTATTTGTCCTCCGGGGTCGAAAAATCCAGGTGCAGCGAATATTGCGGCATGTAATATTGATCCTGCACATAATGGTGATGACCTAATTAGTGATACGAGTAAGATTATAAATGTTGTGCTTGGTGTGCTTGGTGTGGTCGCGGTAGCGGTGGTGATTTATGGTGGCTTCCTCTTTCTGACTGCCCAGGGTGATCCAGGTAAGATTAAAAAGGGCAAGGATTCGATTACTTGGGGTATTATCGGTTTGATAATTGCGTTATTATCTTGGTCGATTATTAACTTTGTCTTAAGTAGTACGATGAGCGCGCCAGCAGCCCAAAATAGTACTACCACAACTACAGCGCCATGATTAAAAATAGTTTAAAAAATATCATCTATTCCCTACTATTTATTACTTGTCTGGTGTTTGCCAGTTTAGTGAAACCAGTTTCAGCTTTTACTTGCCCAGACAAAACGGTACGTGTGGGTGAATCTGTATCGGCACTTTCAGAGTGTAACGTAGAAAAAACCGATGGCGATAAATCACTGATGTCGAATGTAAGCATGTTAATTAATGTGTTTGCTTCAGTGATGGGTTTTCTTGCGGTTGGTATGATAATCTATGGTGGATTTATGTTACTCACCGCACAAGGTGATCCGGCCAAAATCAAACGCGGAAAAGATGTAGTTACCTATTCGATTATCGGTGTAATCTTAGTGATGCTGGCTTACGCAATCGTAAACTTCGTAATGAATAGTGGAATAAAAATTTAAGATAAATTCCTAGAAAAGACCTCTATAATAGAGGTCTTTTTTAATAGTCTGGTGATTTTTGAGTTTAGATTTTTGGCTAGATTTAATTGATATTTAATTCCCTCATGCTTGCGGTATTTGAGAAACGGCATATAGTGAAATTAGTGAATTCGAAAAAATATACCGAATTCACGGTATATTTATTTTTAGACAATGAGTTATGCGATTGGGATGCGAATAGGTGCTTCGGTCTTTTCTTTTTCGAAAGAAATGGTGAGCACGCCGTCTTTTAATTCTGCTTTTACGCTACCTTCGTCTTCGCGAACTTGGACTGGAAGGGCGATTGTACGAGAAAATTCTCCCCAATAACACTCTTGGATGTGCCAACGAGTGGTTTGTTCATCTTCGCCGCCGCTAAGGACACCGGAGATGGTTAAGATATTGTCAGAAATGGTAACATCGAGGTCCCCTTTGGAGATGCCTGCGGTGCGAGCTTTGATAACTAACTTGTCGGCAGTTTCGTATACATCCACTGCTAATTGTCCTGGAAAATCACCAGGTTCTTCTTCCCACGCCTCTGGATCTTCTTCTGCTGGAAGTGGACTCGGTTGTTCTTCTAGAGCTGAAACTGGTTCAGAGTCTAGGCCATCATTATCCAGAAAAGCGGCCGCGAGTTCATCTTCCATAAGCATGTCTTCGTCATTAGTACGAGCCATTGCTTGTATTCCTCCACATTAACTATTGTTCTTAATTATTATAAGAGTGGTTATGTTAAAAATCAAGAGTAAACAGCTTTATCGTGTAAAAATTACAATAGAAAAATTTATTTTAGATATGGTTTTGCCAAACAGATGTGTGCGATGCCAGAGAGAGGGCGGAATATTTTGTGACCGTTGTAAAAAATATATAAGCATAATCAATCCGGGCTATGTGATGAATGATATGTATGGGTTTGAAAAATTATTGGTAGCGGGACTGAAGGAGGGGTGGTTTGAGAGGATGGTGCGAGATTTTAAATATAAGGGGAGGCGAGATTATGGAGAGTTTTTGGCGGAGAAGTTGGGGGAGGTGATTTTTGGTGAAGTTAAGAGAATGAAGCTTGATGATAGGTCGAGTGAAGTTGAGAGAATGAAGCTTGATGATAGGACGAGTGGTAAGTCGGGTGATGTACCGGTTGAGGTATCAAGAATGATGGATGCTGAGATACAAGAAATTCGAAAAATTGTTTTAGTTCCCTTGCCGACGATTCGAAAACATATTCGGGAGAGAGGGTTCGATCATACTTTAAGATTATGTTTTGAGTTGGAAAATTTTTTACAGAAAAGATTAGACGATTTTGGAATAAGTGTGGAATATCAGAGTTTTTTAGTTAGAAAAAATAAGACAGTGCAGGTGGGAAAAGAAAAGAAAGAACGTGTGAAGCAGGCGGAAAAAGCGTATGGAATTTGTGAAGGAGTAAAATTAGATATGAATACACTTTATATATTGGTGGATGATGTAACGACGACGGGTGCTTCCCTTGCGGCGGCGAAAAAAATACTGCAGGCCGGTCAAGTGTGGGCTGCAGTATTAATGAAAGAACGTTAATTAGTTGGTGGTACCGACACCGATTACGGAGTTGAGGACGAAATGAACGATGGCGTAAGCGAGCATTGAGATAATGAGGCCGATAATGGCATAAAGAATGGTGTTTTTAGCATCTGTAACCTTTTTAGAATCACCACCAGAGAGAATGTAACGGAGACCACCGTAAACTAGCATGATGACCGAGATGAGGCCGACAATGAGTAAGACGGTATTAGTGATGCGACTGAAAACGCCGTTGTCGCCGATGAGTTCGGTAGGCATACCATCAGCACGGGCAGCATTTGCACCTTCTTGGACACTAGTAGCAGAAGCTAAGAGACGGCTAGAAAAGAGGCAAGCAAAAGCACCGAGGCCGGTAAAAGTTTGTGTAATAATTTTGGTAATTTTTTTCATGAAATATAGAATCTCGCGGTTAAATTCGACAATATTATTTTAACACAGATATGCGAAAAAGCAATGAATCGCCTGAATTTACCTTACAAGGTGTTACGTAGATGGGGTAAAAAATTTTAATAGTAGAGATATTTGAGGAATATTTGGAAAAACTATTAGAGATGTGGTGAATTTATGATAAGATAGAGGTAGACGGAGAGTTACCCAAGTGGCTGAAGGGGGCGGTTTGCTAAATCGCTAGTGTGGGGAGACCTGCAGCGGGAGTTCGAATCTCCCACTCTCCGCCATTACATGACGTCGATTGGAAAAGACCCTTGAAAGGGTCTTTTATTATTCTAAAAATTCTTTTTAGAATAATGCGATTCTCTGTCTTCTGCGTCGTCGTCTCAAAAAAATATTAATATGTTATAATGTTAATAGTTAAAAGGTGCTAATATGGACGAAAAAATTGTAAAGTGGGAAGGTGAAGAATATATTTCACATAATAACGGAGCGGGGTGGTATGTGGGGTTATTTTCAGTGACCTTAGCTTTGAGCTTGCTTTCATTTTATTTGCAGTGGTGGACTTTTTTGGCTTTAGTGATTGTGTCGGCTTTGACGCTGTTGATTTTAGCGGTGAGACCAGCCAGAAAAATTTCTTACACTTTAACTGATAAGGGTTTTACGGAAGGTGATAAATTTTATGCGTTTTCTGAGTTTAAATCTTTTGGGATTTTACAGGATGATGTGCATTTTGCGATTGTTTTGACACCGAGAAAACGCTTATCGCCTGCGGTGACAATTTACTTCCCGGAGAATAAGGGCGAAGGGATTGTCGATATGTTTGGGGCGAAATTACCAATGGAGCCGGTGGAGTTGGATTTACTAGATAAGTTGGTAAAAAGATTACGTATTTAGTTTAATTTGATTGGTTGTGAAATTAAAAAAATCTAAATTTCAGGGGTACAAATCAAAAAGGAAATATGTTATAATATGAGTGTCGTAGTAATACGATGCTCATTTAATTTCTAGGTGAATATTACTTTATGTGGTATTCACACATGCACCCGTAGCTCAGCTGGATAGAGCGTTTGCTTGCGGAGCAAAAGGTCGTAGGTTCGAATCCTGTCGGGTGTACCAAATGAAATTATGAGAAAATCAGTTCCCTTCCGGAGCTGATTTTTTTTGTGTGAAAAATTTTGACGCGGTAAAGTTTTTATGAATAAGCTTTTTAAGTAAAAAAGAATTGAATAATGATGGAATTTTTTGTTGGCTCTTAATCTGTTGTAGTTAAGAGTAATTTTTGTTAAAATAAGAGGTGGAAGCGTGGCCGAGTGGTTGAAGGCGCACGACTCGAAATCGTGTGGGCCGAAAGGTCTCGGAGGTTCGAATCCTCTCGCTTCCGCCATAAATGTCGGAATCGAAAAAGACTCTATAGAGTCTTTTTATCTTTTTAAGTTGAAACTTAAAAAGGAGGATTCTCGATCTTCTGCGTCGTCGTCTCAAAAATGCAAGCACTTTTGCGAACTCCTCCTTGAAGGCGAATCCAAATTTTCCGAGTGAGGAGGAACGGAAGGCTTTTGCGAAGCAAAAGTCTAATCCTCTCGCTTCCGCCATAAATGACGGAACCAAAAAGACTCTATAGAGTCTTTTTCTTTTTAAGTTAAAAATAAGGATCATGTAGATCCTTATTTTTTATTCGCTTCCCTTGCCGGTAAAAACGGCAGCGACAGTTTTGATGAGAATTTTAATATCGTAGGTGACACTCCAATGGTCAATGTAGTAACAGTCGAGACGAACGATTTTCTCAAAGTCGGTAATTTCACTGCGGCCGGAAACTTGCCAGAGTCCAGTAATGCCAGGTTTGATACTAATACGACGTTTATGGTGGGCGGCATACTGATTATATTCGTTCACTGTTGGTGGACGAGTACCAACGAGTGACATGCTGCCTCCGAGTACGTTAAAGAATTGAGGTAATTCGTCGATGCTGGTTTTGCGAAGAATCTTACCGATTTTAGTAATGCGTGGATCATTCTTCATCTTAAACATAAAACCTTGCATTTCGTTTTGCTCTTGCAAATCTTTGAGACGTTCTTCGGCATTTTGATACATGGAGCGGAATTTGTAAATGTTGAAGAATTTACCATTACGGCCTACGCGTTTTTGTTTGAAAATAATAGGTCCTGGATCTTCTAGATAAATCAATGGTGCGACAATAATACCAAAAAGAATACAAATTAGACATCCGACTAAGGCACCAAGAATATCCATGAGGCGTTTGACGATTAATTCCCCATCGGTAAAGATACGAGGTGAAAGGCGAATTACGCTGGAGGTGCCGAAGTCTTCGAGTTTAGTTTCAAGGGTTTCAATCGCAAAACTATCGATTGTGATTAGTGAATCGATCCCCATTTTACTAACTAGTTCGATTAATTCGCGGATCTTTTCGCGATCAGTATGAGCAACACTAAAAATTACAAAGTCGACCTGATGACGTTTGAGATATTCAATGGCCGGGGTGGTGAGCTCTTTTAAATCGTAAGCTTCGGCTGGATTAGTAATAGCTTCAGGAGTAAGTTTATTTTTGGTGAGGGGTTTTAATTTATAAAAAAGATCTTTACATTTACCAGAGAGTGAACTAACACCAATAATTTCACAATCTTCAGCGTCAAGTTTTTGGATTTTACTAATTACATTACGAAGGTTGCAACTATCAGTAAAAATTACAGTCTTTTTGGTATGATGTCCGAGGTATTCGCGTTTTAGAAAATGAATTAAATAAAGCGTAATAAAAGAAACTATGAAATTAACTGAGAAAAAAGTGCCGAAGAAGAGTCGTGGAATACTATTGCTTGTATGAGTGAGATAAACAATGGCGGAAAAAATAATGGCCATAAACAGATTAGTGAGAAGAGCGGATTTAGCATGGCGAAGAATACCACGTTTTTTGGTGTCAGGATTACTGTGATAGAAAGTAAAAACAATTAGATATGAAAGAAGAAGATAAAGATAAATAGAGACGGTGCGAATGTTGTAAAAGGCGATATCGTTAGGCTCCCAGCCGAAGCGATAAAAGTAGGTAATTAAAAAAGAAATAGTAATGGCAAAAAGATTAGCGGTAAATAACTCAACACGACGATGATTTGACATATTGAATTTATTGTAACATAAATATTCAGATTTTACAGATTAAATAAAAAAATTACCCCTGTTAATGCTTATGATTGCAGAAAATATAAAATTATTTGATAATAAAATATATCATATATGAGATATTTTGGTTTGGGTTAATTTTAAGATTTTTGGCGTTACAGGTGGAAATCAGGGGAGAAATTTAGTATAATCAAGAGAGAAAATTAATTGGATGGTGGGGTGAAGGAAGGCAAAATAGCAAGTATTTTTTCAAAAATTATTGCAGGTGAGATTCCATGTTACAAAATTTACGAGGATGAGAAAACCTTGGCTTTTTTGGATATTCACCCAGAAACTAAAGGTCACACCTTAGTGGTGCCGAAACTTGAAGTCGATAAACTTTACGATTTGCCAGAAGATTACTATCTTGCGGTGATGAAAACCGTGAAGAAATTGGCTTCAAATATGGAAAAAGTTTTGGGGGAGAGGACTTTGATTAAGGTGATCGGTACGGATGTGCCACATGCGCATGTACACCTAGTGACTTTTGATCCAAATTATAAATATGGCCAGGTGGTGGAAGTTTCCGAGGCGGAAATGGCTGAAATTAGAGAAAAATTATTCTTAGAAAGTGAGGAGAACTAATGAAATTTGCTCCGGCATATAATCCGGCGGATTTTGAAGCGGATATCTACGCGGCTTGGGAAGCGGCGGGTAAGTTTTTGCCAAAAAAAGATGAAACTCGGGCGGATGGCAAGAAAGCAAAGCGTTATTCGATTGTAATGCCACCACCAAATGCGAACGGAAATTTGCATATTGGCCACGGTTTAACAGTGGCAGTGGAAGATTCCCTGACCCGTTATAACAGATTGCGCGGACGTAGGACTTGGTACGTGCCAGGGGCGGACCATGCTGGTTTTGAAACCTGGGTGGTTTATGAACGTGAACTGGAAAAATCGGGTCGTTCCCGTTTCTCGATGAGTCGTGATGAAATTTATAGCGAAGTTTGGAATTTTGTACAGAGTAAACGCGGCGATATGGAACTGCAGTTGCGTGCGCTTGGAGCATCTTGTTCATGGCAGGACCTTACTTTTACCCTGGATGAAAATGTAGTGCGCCGTACCTATAAGACTTTCGAACAGATGTGGAAGGATGGTTTGATTTATCGTGGGGAGAAATTGGTAAATTATTGTACGAAACATCAGACGGCTTTCGCGGATATTGAGGTGGAATACAAGGATGAAAAAGGTATTCTCTATGAGATTAAATATCCATTCGGGCCGGGCGTGGACAGTGACGCTAAGGTGGAACTTTTAGATGAAAATGGTGAAGTCGAGAGAGTAATTGAGGGGGGTGTGGTAGTTTCAACTACGCGTCCAGAGACTTTATTCGGCGATACGGCGGTGGCGATCAATCCAAACGACAAGCGTTATGAATTTTTGCATGGTAAGACTTTAATTTTACCGCTGACGGGTCGTGAAATTCCGGTAGTATTGGATGAACATGCAGAGATGAGCTTTGGTACAGGGGTAGTGAAGATTACGCCGGCACATGATAATGATGATTTTGAGGTGGGATTGCGACATGATCTACCGAGAATTCAGGTGATTGGATTCGATGGTAAGATGTTGCCTGTCTGTGGTGAAGAAATTGCTGGATTGACTGTCGAAGAAGCACGTAAGAAGACGGTAAAAATGCTCGATGCGGCGGGATTACTCGTGGGCGAGAAGAAAATGCAACATTCTGTGGCGCACTGTTATAAGTGTGGTACGGTGATCGAGCCGATGCTGAAAGAACAGTGGTTTATTGATACTTCGAAGCTAGCAAAGATGGCGATTGAGCGCTTAAATAATAATGAAATTAAGTTTTATCCAGAGAATAAACAGAAGGTTTTGATTAATTATCTCGAGGGGCTGAAAGATTGGAATATTTCACGTCAGATTCCTTGGGGGATTGCAATTCCGATGTTCCATAAGATTGATCCAAATGCGGAAGGTGAAGAATGGGTGTTCGATACCAGAACTCATCTGTTTGAGATCGAAATCGGCGGTGTAAAATATCGTCGCGATGAAGATACTTTTGATACATGGTTCTCTTCTTCGCACTGGCCAATTGTTTGTACGAACTGGGAAGAGGGCTTCAAAAATGAATTCTATCCGTTAAATGTAATGGAGACCGGGGCAGATATTTTGTTTGCTTGGGTGGCTAGAATGATTATGATGGGGGTTTACGTGACGGGCGAAGTACCATTCCGTGAAGTGTACCTACATGGCTTGGTGCTCGACGCTAAGGGTAAAAAGATGTCTAAATCTAAGGGGAATGTGATTAACCCGATGGAGATGATTGAAAAATATGGTTCCGATGCTTTCCGTATGGGGATTTTACGTGGCCGCTCAGCGGGATTAAATCAAGCTTTCTCAGAGAATTCAGTGATTTCGAGTCGTAATCTTTGTAATAAATTGTGGAATATTTCACGTTTCGTGCAAGGAATGGTGGATGAATCTGCGGCGGATTCAACAGAGACAAGCGTTGTAGAATATACAACGGAAAATGCAGGTGAAGACTGGATTTGTCATGAAATTAACCGGGCTAGCTCGATGCTTGAACAGGCGATGAGTGAATATCGTTTCTCTGAGGCGGTGGAAATTGTCTATAGCTTGGTCTGGGATAAATATGCGGACTGGTTCCTGGAGAGTCAGAAGATTTTCAAGAATATTCCACTTCTTAAGAAGACTTTAGAGAATGTTTTGATGATGATGCATCCTTTTGCGCCTTTCGTTACAGAGGTGATTTGGCAAAATCTTTCTTGGACTTCCGGTATGGTGATCGACGCGGGTTGGCCTGAAACTATGAAGTTCGACGAGATTTCAGCGATGAATTTCGAACGGATGATTGAGGTGGTGACGAAGATTCGTGCGACGAATAATTCCCTGTCGCTTCTAAATAATAATAAGAAATTTGGCTTGCTCTTCGGTGAGGATGTAATGGCGATCGAAAATACCTTGCTTTTGAAATTCTTATCACACGTGCCTTATATTTCTTCGACAAACGGTACGCCGAGGGGTCTGAAGTTAGCGATCGCAAACCACGAATTATACCTCGATGTGACAGCTGAGGTGGTAGCTAAGTATAAGGATGAACTGACGGAGAAGATTTTAGCAGTAGGTCGAGAACTCGATGGGCTAAATTCTCGTATGATGAACCCAAGTTACGTGGAAAGAGCCCCAGCGGAATTAGTGCGAGAGACGCGTAATCTGATTGCAGAAAAAGAAAACCTGATCGAAGAAATGAAGATGCAGCTAAATGTAATCTAAAGAGTTCAGTGTTTCCCCTGCTATAATGTAGTCTAAAAAAGTCCGGCGCTTCCCTGTTAGAATGTACTGGAAGTTGTATAAAGATTAAAAAACTTCGGTGATAAACCGAAGTTTTTTGTGATATTTGATATAGAGGCTGAGATTTAAGCCTAATGCGTATCTGTGTCTTTATGTGCAAAATAATTAGAGTAGTTCTCTTCCAGCTTTAATTTACAGAGGTCATTTAGCATCCCAGATATAATCTTAATGATAAATTTAGTTTTTTAGCATCCTAATAAGAGTATTTTCTTATTTAATAAAAATTTTTGGCACAAAAATACTATGCGCTTTTTATAGGTTATATAATTCCCTTACCTATTGTGAAAAATGGCGTGAAAATACAATGCTTCCCTGTTAAGCACATGAAAAATCTTGCATAATGTAAAATGCTAATGTTATATGCTTGACAAATAAGCATAAACATTTCCTAATAAGGTACTGATCTGTTCTTATATGACCCAATTACCGAGGCGCTATCGTATTTAAAATTATGTGTTCCGTTAAAAAAATTCGATAATTGTTATGTCTATATTAGCGTGAGCGGGTTGCTAAGTCAAGTGGGTTCTAAATATAGGGAAGATTTGAAATAAACTTATGCACTTTCTGGAAAAGTTGGGGGAATAATGGTGGAAAAAGCCTACCTATGAGCATTATGTGGATTTATATAAAAAGGGAACTTGTGTAAAAAATGCACGGGTTGGGATATTCGGGCTTGGGTTTGTTTATTGGTCTAGGATATATAGGAATATTCAAGTAGGGAACTAGTGCAAAAAATGCACGGGTTGGGCTGATAATGTTTTTGAGGTAGATTGGAAAATATTGAGGTTGGATGGAAAAGGGAAGAAGGTTATGTTAAAATGTGGTTGTGGCATATATTAGAAAATTTAAGACAGCTTCAGGTGCGACCGGGGTGCAAGTTTGCTATAAAGAGCATGGCAAGGTTGTGAAACTGGTTCATGTGGGTTCAAGTAACTCGGAACTCGGGCTGACGAAACTTCTAAGAAAGGCCCAAGATATTATTGATGCAGGGAAGCGCAGGCTTTTCTGATTAGATGATCGCAAATTAAGGTTATTTTTGATTGATTTTTAAATTTGTTTGAAGAGCGGTTTAATAGGTGCGGTTAAAAATAACTAAATTTTATTTATTTTTGATGGATTGCCGTCAAGAATTTTGATTAGCCACTGCAATGAGGTTTATTTTTGATGTGGTTTTTCGATTTATTGGTACTGGATTTGGTCTTTAGGGTAGATTTATTTTGACTTAGATTGGTTTGGTCTTTGGAGTAGTTTTATTTTGACTGATAATTTTAGTTTTTTGTTTTTTTAGTTTTTACTAATTTTGTTTATGCTTGAAAAATTTAGAATTATTGATATGATTTGAATTAGCTTGAATTATTATTCGACAGAGAAACGTTGGTTTAGTACATTAGGAGGTTGAAATGAGAATCATGGAAACAAGTGCAAGATTGTTGAATCCATTTTTGGATGAGCTTTCGGATGAATTTTATCTGCAAATGTTGTTAAGACATGTAGAAAAATGTGGCAGAATCTGCTATCTGAGTGAGCCGAAAGATCCGGAGGGGAGCACCGAGAAGTTTGTTCGGATGCTGATCAAAAATGGGCATGAGTCACCATTGGAGCATGGAAGTTGTACGTTCAAAATTGTGACGGATCGGGCAATTTCACAGGAAATTGTGAGACATCGTTTGGCGTCTTATTCTCAGGAATCTACGAGGTATTGTAATTATGCGAATGGGAAATTTGCAAGGGAGATTACAGTGATTGAGTTGAGTGGCCTGGCGGAAAATGAGGCGAGGGAATGGCTGAATTTAATGGAGATGTCGGAGAGGACGTACCTACATCAAATTGATGCTGGCGTGAAGCCGGAAAAGGCGCGGGATGTGTTGCCGCTTTGCCTAAAAACCGAACTGATGATGACGGCGAATTTTAGAGAATGGCGACATTTTTTGAAATTACGTGGTTCAAGAATGGCGCATCCAGAAATTCGGAAAATTGCTAATCAGATCTATCAGATTTTCCAGCAGGCGATTCCGGTACTGGTGGAAGATATTGAGATTTTTGATGATGATGCTGCTGAATAATTTTGCAGGTAGAATTTTGTTCAACCAAAAAGACTCGCGGAGGACGAGTCTTTTTTGCGTGCTGAATTTTCTCGGAGAGTGAGAGAGGGAAGAGGGGATTATCAGTTCATCCTCACGGGGAGGCTGAGGGGGTGTACATAAATGTATGATCAAATGTTCGGGAATAGGGCTGAAACTATGGTGCGGCCTTGTAGGTGAAGTAGCCAGGCTTGCTGTTAGATGGGTCGTCGACACGGGCATAGGTACGGAAATTATCGTAGTTACTTTGATGAGTGCCAGCACCACCAACTAGTTTTGGTGTATCGGTAAATAGATAATCGGTGGAGTTGTAATAGGTTACGCCATAAACAGCTGGAACGAATTTTTCTGATGTATAGATTGTAGTGAGTTCCGGGTTTTCATAGAATGCGCCGTACATATCGGTAGTACCGGAAGTGTCAAATCCAGGAATGGAGATAGTGACAACTTTTTTCATTTTATGGAAGGTATAATACATAGTTTTAAGAGTATTGGTCGTCTTGACATGACTTAAATCTAATTCGGTGAGAAGTTGAGAACCATTAAACATATAGTTAATATTCTCTGCTTTTTCAAGATTGAAATTGTTGATATCTAAGGTCTTAAATCTATTTCCATCGAACATATACTTAAAATCTGTAACTTTTTCAGTATTAAAGCTAGAAAGATTAATATTTCCGGCATAGCAGCCTGTAAACATATACGCCATGTTAGTAACATTTTCGGTTGTGAGAGGCATATTAAGAGTGTAATTGTCTGGTAAAGAGGAAAGACCAAAGAAGGCACGCTCCATAGTAGTAACCTTGGATGTATTGAATGGATTTGGCAAGATGAGTTCGGTAACTGGAACACTATCAAAGAAGGATTGAAGTGAGGTAGCTTCAGGGAGGCCTACGAAATTGGTGAGATCTGCTTTTCCAATTTTGGCGGCTCTAAACATATTTACAACGTTGGTAACTTTTTCGGTATTAAAATCTGCGCCGAAAATAGCTTCTTGGCTTGGCCTTTCGGTAAAGGCTTGATCGAACATGCTTTCCATATTGGTAACATTTCTTGTATTAAAATTGAAAACTTGTGGACCCTGCATATATTTCGCTTTATAGAACATGAATCCCATATCAGTGACAGCCGAAGTGTTAAAGCCGGATGATGGTAAGCCATTAACGAGAGATTCACTGAACATGTGATTCATATTAGTGACGGAACGAGTATCAAACCCAGCGGAAGGTAGATTTCTAATATAGGATTTGTTAAACATGTAGGCCATATTGGTAACTTTACTGGTGTCAAAAACGGCTGGATAGGTAATAACAGGACTGTAGTTGAAATAATCATTAAACATATAAGACATGTCAGTGACGTTTTTGGTGATGAAACTTGAAAGATCTAATTTTTCAAATCTAGTTCCATTAAACATATAGCTCATATTGGTAACTTTTTCAGTATTAAAGCCGGAAGTGTTAATAAAATTTCGAAGACTGCCTGCATTTGAGAACATACCATACATATTGGTGACGTTTTTAGTATTAAAACCGCTTAGGTCAAAGTCTTTCATATTACTACAACCTGCAAACATCATATTCATATCTGTGACATTTTCGGTATTGAATTTATTACCAATCTTAAAGGTTTCAACACTGTTAGCGTAGAACATTTTAGCCATATTAGTTACTTTACTGGTGTCAAATTTGTCACCAAGATCTAGGTTTCTTAAATTATAAATTCTAGAGAACATACCTTCCATATTAGTGACGTTTTTGGTGTCAAAATTTGAACCTAAGGTTAAGGAATCTATTTGTTTACTGCTATTTTCGGTGTCAGTACCAAAAAGATAGCTCATATCGGTAACATTTTCGGTATTAAAAGATGACAAATTGAGATAATTATAACTACCGGTTTTAAGGTTTTTGAACATGTTTTTCATTTTTGTAAGCCTGGAGACGTTGGACTTATTTGGCAAGTAACGAATTGAATTGTAATAACCGCCATAACTTTCAAACATACTTTCGGTGTCATCTAGTACAGAGAAAGTGGCTTTTCCAAAGTCGATCATATTGGATTCGGAATTTTTGTACATCGAGTTAGTTGAAGTTGTATATTTTCCGAAGTTTTCGGTAGCCGTGCGAATGCCGTATGAAAATTCGATGATACTACCTTCAAAGAAGGATGTCATATCTGAACTATTCTCAAGGAAGTTGCCGGTAAGAGAGACGGAATATTTTCTCTTGCCATTATTTTTAAACATAGAATTTGTTGAGACTGGACCAGTTGTGTTAATGGTGACGTATGGTTGAAGATTGGAAAATTCGAACATTGAATCAAGATTAGTAGGATTTGCTTTTGCGATTGAATTAACCATATTGGACGAGTATTTAATATCGTAATATGCAGATTCATTCACATTACCTAATTTATAGAACATATAGGAAAAATCTTTAGTTTTTGAAAAACTTATTTGTGAATCATTTGGCCAATTATAAAAGAGTGCAGTAGAAACATTATTGAGCCCAGAGAACATATAGGAAGAGTCGGCGTTAGTGTAAATATGATGGGAATTGGACCAGATAGTTAAGGCGTAGCTATTGGTTGAAGATTGAACGGCGGTAAGATAGACTGGTTCTTCGGAATTTTCAGTAGAGATTTTAACGGTCTTTTTTGGAGTACTGGTTGGTTCAGTTTTTGCAAAAGTTAAGCTATTTATATAAACTGGTAGTTCAGATTTTGGATCATTAAGAATAGTAGGGTCTGTAGTATTGACGGCTTCACGGAGTAGCTTATTGAATTCACGACCAGTGACTAGAGTTGAGGAGATTTCTTCGTTAACGATTAAAGAGAAAGTTATGTCACCGTTATAACGACCGGAGATAATATCCTTATTGGCGCGAGCAAATAGGTTGGCTTTATAAGTGTAACCTTCGGTTGGAGCTGCTCCATCAGATTTTTTAATTAGAGTTGGATTACTGGCGTTTCCTAGTGGATAGTAGCTACTATCACATTTTGTTGTACTACTATAATACTGACTACAGATTCCCCACATATTAATTTGGTCTTCAGCGAAATTATAATAGGTGTAATGATTGAGAGGTTTTAGAACGGCATTTGGTGCTTGAGGGTTGGTAAAATTACCATTACTATCTCCGCCAGACATGTATAGGGAATACCCTGCAATACTATTAGTCTTAACTGTGGCAGAAAAACCGGTAGCACGTAAAACTACCTGCTCGGTACCTTGTGGCGTAAGATCGAGATCAAAATTACCGGTTACGGTGAGTGAAGCGCCATAAGGTTCTTCAGCATGAACCGATGTTGGGGAATTAAAGGTAATAAAAACCGACCCAAGAAGGGTAAGCAGAACTAAACTTCTCTTAACCAAAAAATTAATTCGGTTAAGACCTAAAAGTCTCAACACAAATAAACCTCCAATAAACTAATTATGCTTAATTATATATGAAACTGATCGGATTTTCAAATGAAAAAAGAGATTGAGATTAAAAAATATCCCCTGTATCGGGGGTATTTAGGTGGTAAATTTGGTGATTATTTAATCTCGGAGCGGGGAAGGATGTTGAGTTTGTAAGGGTCGGAGGGTTTGATGCCGGATTGAATTTCGTAGTAAGCGGCGGAGGCGACCATGGCGGCGTTATCGCCGGAGAATTTAGGTAGTGGGAAATAACATTTGAGATTTTTGAATTTTGATTCAAGTTTTTTGGCATCTTCACGAAGAGTTTGATTGGCAGAAACACCACCAGCAATGACGAGAGATTTAGTTTCGGGATTTTGTTTAATGGCGGCAGTGATTTTTTCAAGGAGAATATCAGTGACAGCCTGATCGAAAGAGGCGGCGAGATCGGCCTTGGTGGTATCGTCGAGTAGGTCGGCGAGCTTGGAGGAAGGATAGGAAATCGGGACGTTGACTAGATTTTGGACGGTGCGAAGGAAGGCGGTTTTGAGACCGGAGAAAGAAAAATCGAGAGAATTGGCGAGTGGATGAGGAAAAGTGAAACGATGAGAGTCACCGGATTTAGCGAGATGGGAAATGGCTGGGCCACCCGGATAGGGAAGACCAAGAATCTTGGCGATTTTATCGAAGCATTCGCCGACCGCATCATCACGGGTAGAGGCGATAATTTCAAAATGATTATGAGAGGACATGCGGATGATTTGAGTATGACCACCGGAAATGACGAGGGCAAGGAGAGGAAATTCGGGTTTTTCGGTGAGCCAGTTGGCATAAATATGAGATTTAAGATGATGCACTGGATAAAATGGAATATGATGCAAAATGCTAATAGTGCGAGCGGAAAGTGTGCCAATGAGAAGTGAGCCAAGTAGGCCCGGAGTGTGGGTGACGGCAATGGCGTCAATTTGTGACCAGTCGTTCGGTTTTAGACCGGCTTCAGTGAAAGCCTGGTGGATGACCGGCTGGATGGCTTCGAGATGGGAGCGGGCGGCAATTTCAGGAATCACACCACCGTAATTTGCGAAGATATTGATTTGAGAAACTACAACATTGCTCAAAATTTGATCACCATTTTCAACAATGGCAGCGGCAGTTTCGTCACAAGAAGTTTCGATACCCAAAATTTTCATGAGTAAATTATATCACGAACAGAGAAAAATGGCCTAGAGCGGGAGTCGAATGAAAGAATGAACTAGATGAAGCGAGCATGAGCTAAATGATGTAATATTAGCGATTTGGCTGTTTGATGGAATCGATAGGATTCTTACCGGCGGCTTTGAGTGACGGAATAGTACCAGAAATAAAGCCGGTGAAAATGGTGACACCGAGAGCGATGGCAGGAATTTCTGGTGAGAAGTAAATTTTGAATTCAGTGAGAAAGGCGGTGACGAGAAGTGCGGCATAACCGATAATAAAACCGAGTACGGCGCCAGAGATATTGAGCAGGATGGATTCGAAAATAAATTGTAGGAAAATATTAAAGTGAGTGGCACCGATGGCTTTTCGGACGCCAATTTCGTGGGTGCGTTCGGTGACCGTGGCGATCATAATACTGGTAATACTAATCGAGCCGACAATAATAGAGATAATTGCGATAATAGAAAGTAAGACGGTGATAAGTTTAATATTGGAAGAAGCGGGATGTGAAATTTGTTCTTCGGATGCGAGTTGAAAGGCGCCGGCGAGGTTAGGATTTTCGGAAAGTTTTTTATTTAGAGAATCTTTGACAGAAAGCATAGTGTTATGATCTGGTAATTGAATAAGCACTTTTTCGATAATAGGATTCAAAGTAGCTAGTTGATCAAAATTCACTAGGCCGACTTGGTTGAAATTAAAGCGAGTAAAATTACGCGGATTGTCTTGATTTTCAAGAACACCAGTGACAATGTAGCGTTCGCCCTTAATGTTGACGGTTTTACCGATACTTTCGGCGGTGCCAAAAAGTTGAAGGGAGAGATTGTGACCCAGGACGATAGTTTTGAGGCTGGCATCACTCTGGAAAGAGCCAGTTTTAACTTTAAGGCCGAGGGTTTTGAGAGCAGATTCGTAGAGGCCAATGATATTGCCATTGGCGACAAGATTATCACCGGAAAGATTACAGGTGATAGGGGCAAAAGGTGAGATAGCGGCAGTGGTATTGATAGATTTTTGGACAAGTTCAACAGTTTCTTTATTAAAAGGGGAAGAGATGAGGGGTTTGGCAGTGAGGATGGAGGAAATATCGGTGGCTTCATCGGATTTTTGTTGGAGCACGAGGAGGGCGTCGTTAGTCTCGGCCTTAACAAGATTTTTGAAGCTGCCGATAATGCCAAAAGTATAGACGATGCTGGCGATACCGATAGCAATACCAATAGAGGTGAGAAAGGTACGCAATTTTTGGCGCTTCAAAGAAGAGCGGGCGATGGCGTAATTCGTGCGAAGCAACAATGACATTATTTGTGACCTTTCTTTTTTGTGGATTTTTTAGTGTGAGACTTAGATTTTTTGTTAAAATTAAGATTAAATTTGAGGGTGGAATTAGATTTATTACGCTTGATTGGAGTAATGGTGGCGATTTGAGAGACTGGTTCGACTTCCTCGGTTTCTTTTTTAGGAGTTTCTGGTTTAGTTTCTTCGGTCTTGGATTTTACTGGTGGGAAATATTCCTTGACAGGGGTAGAAACCGGTTTTTTGGAGGAAGTTGGGAGTTCGGAAACCGTGCCTAGATTGTAGGAAAGAGGTTTCTCGACGGATTTTTCAGTAGGTTTTTCTGGAGTATTTGGAATAAATTTTGGCTCAAAAGGATTGGCGGATGGTTCAGGGGCGCGAGTAATTTTCGGACGCATTGAAGTAGGTTTTGATTCTGATGTGATACGTGGAGTTTCTGGTTTAACAATGCGTGGAGTTTCCGATTTAATAATACGTGGAATTTCGGATTTATTAGTAACAGGAATTTCTTCAGAGCAAGAAGAAACTGGTGTGGTTTCGGATTTAGCAGTTTTAGGATTGAAATGAATATCGATACGTTCTGGGAGATTATGGTCGGCGACGAATTTGAAGTCACGGTCAATCGAGCCATCAATCATATGAAGGACACGAGTGGCGTACTTGGTAAGGGCTGGGTTGTGAGTCACCATAATAATAGTATTACCGGCTTGGTGGACACGGTGAAGTTCCTGCATAACAGCTTCGGAGCTCTTCGTATCGAGACTGCCGGTCGGCTCATCGGCGAGAATAATTTCCGGATTGGCGACCAGGGCGCGAGCAATGGCGACGCGTTGCTTTTGACCACCGGAGAGTTGGTACGGGTAATAATATTCTTTAGTTTGGAGATCGAAATTTTTCAGAGTTTCGGAAGCCTTAATGATGGCTTTGGTATGACTGACGCCGGAGTAAATAAGAGGAAGAGCGACGTTCTCAAGAACCGTGAGGGTAGGAATGAGGTTATATTCCTGGAAAATAATACCAATTTTTTGGGAACGAAGTTTGGCGAGACGACGACTGCTAAAATGAGAGGTCGGAGTTTGGTTTAAGAAATATTGACCAGAGGTGGGGTGATCGAGAAAACTGAGAATATTAAGTAACGTGGTTTTACCACAACCGGATGGACCCATAATCATGATAAATTCGCCAGGTTTGACCTGCAAATAAAAATTTTGCAAAGCGTAAGATTCCGCTTCGCCGATGCCGAAAACACGATTAATATCATGAAGTTCAATCAAGTTGTTTGGGGATGTTTGTTGATTATTTACCTCTTGTGCCATTAGTCTTATTATAAACTAAAAAGAAAAATATGTTATGATTATGTAGAAATTTATCGGGTTTTTATGGCAAAGAAAAAAAAGTCGAAGAAAAGTGGGGTAAATCAAAAGAAAAATCATAATCACAGTAAGAAACAAATTGCTGTGAAGGATTTTTCTGAGGTTAAAAATTCGGTAGAAAAAGCAGAAGCGGTTTTGAATGAAGTTGAATTAAATGAGACATCAAAAAAGGAAACTGAAAAAATAGCAAAAGCGGAATTGAAAAAAGCGGAAACGGTTTCAGAAAATGTAGAATCGAAATTTAATAAAGCAGAAGCGACTTCCGGAAAAGTGGAAGCAGAATCAGAAAAAGCGGAAGCGGAAATTCCTGATAAATCGAAAAAGCAAAAGACGAAAAAATCAGACAAAAATAAAGTACCGCTTTGGGCAAAAATTGTGATGATTGCCTTGTCGGTAATTTTAGTTTTGATTATTGCGGCAATCACTTTGGTTTATATGTTACTTTCACATTCCACGGCGGTATTTAAGGGAAATCCGATGGATATTCTGATTAGTTCAGAATTAAAGAAGGATGAAAATGGACAGACGAATTTTTTGATTTTTGGTACTTCGGAAGATGCGAAGGGTCATGGTGGTCAAGAATTAACTGATTCGATTTTGGTGGCTTCGATTAATCAGGAATATAAAACGGCAAAAGTTTTTAGTGTACCACGAGATTTATGGGTGAATTATTCGGTGCCTGGCAGTGAACCAATGAGCTGCACAGTGGGAGACAGGGGAAAGATTAATGCGACCTATCTTTGCGCATTAGAAGAATATAAGAATTCGATGAGTGTAAGTAATGCGAAGGATGCGGCATCACTATATTTTGCGAAAAAAATCTCTGAGGTGACGGGTTTTTCGATGCATTACTATGTGGCGGCGGACTGGAGTGCGGTAAAAATGATTGTGGATAAAATTGGGGGAATCGATGTGGATGTTTATGCGGACGACGAAGATGGAATCCATGATTCCTGCCAAAACATTGATTTGAAAAAAGGCATGTATTACAACATGAACGGTGATCTCGCGATAAAATTGGCGAGAGCCCGCAATGCAGCCTGTGCGCCAGGGGATTATGGTCTTTCGAGGAGTAATTTTGACCGCGAGATTAATCAGCAGAGAATTATGAATGCGATTAAAAATAAGGTGAGTAGTATCGGAATCTTGATGAATCCGGGTCAAGTAATGAGTATTATTGACGGTCTGGGGGATAATCTGCGAACTAATATTGTGATGTCAGAAGTAAGAACTTTGATTGATTTTGGCACAAAACTAAAAGGGGGAATTCAACCGATTTCGACGGTTGATCAATTTGGTACGGGAAGAATTGGCTTATCAAGTGTGGTAATTCCAGCGGGTGGTTCAACTTATTCGGAGGGGTCGCTATATAATTACACGAATTTTCAGAAGTATCTGCGTAGCCAGATTGTGGTGCCGAAAGAAATTAAAACGGAAAATAAAAAAGCTCGACATTGATAGTCGAGCAATGAATGCTATGGTTGCTTGTTTTTGAGTTGTTTAATGTAATTAACTGTACACGTTACATGAGCATCGTGATACGAAATAGGCAAATATTGAAGTTCTACGTACTTTAACCTGTATCTTTCTTACATCAGGTCCACACCAGAACGTTCTAACGCCATCTGCTCCTATCGCAGACATTTCTTCCTATACAACATTACCATTCCGATCGAGCATCCTAACATCATTGGTTACTCCCCAGCTATTATTGTACATAGCAATGGTGATTTCTCTTCCATTGTGGCGACCCATATTTACCGTGTCTGTATAATACGTATATACAGTTACATTTTCATTCGCGGATGCTGTGAATGCCACTGTGAATACAAAAATTAAAAGTGCAAGAAAAAACGAAAATCTTCTTCTCATTTGATTATCCCCCTTTAAAATATTAAACAACCATAGCTGATGTAATTTTAGCATATTATTCTTAATAAGTATTTATAAAATATAATTTTTGTTTTAGAATAAAGATATAAAAACTAACCGTAAGGAGAATAAATGGCGGGAAGAGAAAATAAAAAACGATTTGTAGGATTAAATACGGCTTTACTATTAATTTTAGGCGTTGTGTCTGGGGTTTTGACGGTCTGGAGTGTTACAGGTATCAAGAAGGCAATGAACTCAGGGGCAGATGTGACTAATGTGCCAGCAATTTGTCATGATGGAACTGAAAAGCATGAGAAGTTGGTATTAAAAAACGCTTGGCTTTGTGAAAATTCCGAAGAAAAGAAAACGGAAGATGTAACGAATAGTGAGTCGGCATTGTTTATTTATGATCGCATGAATTATATGACGGAACTAAGTATATCTGCAACAATGATAGCGACTATGGCAGTGGGTAGCATGGTAACACTGGGAGCTTTTGTTTCGGCGTTGGTGTATTTCTTGCACAACAAAGGGAATCGCTAAAAATTATTAAAATAAAATAAGACCCTCTGGGTCTATTTTATTTTAATGGCGGAAGCGAGAGGATTAAAATTTCGCTTCGCGAAATCTTTCCGTTCCTCCTTGCTCAGAAAGAAAAAAGCAAGCTTTTTGTCTTTCACTCGCTTCGTCGTCCGGTCTAACCTACGGTTCTCATCCTCTCGCAAGGTTTAAAAAAGGACTAGTAAACTAGTCTTTTTATAAACTTGGCGGAAGCGAGAGGATTCGAACCTCCGATACGGTTCCCCGCATACACGCGTTCCAGGCGTGCTCCTTAAACCACTCGGACACACTTCCAACAATTTTCTATATTATAACAGAATTTAGGGAGAAAATGAAGAAAAGTCTGAGAAAATAGACTATTTTTATTTAATGTTTATGCTAATATGAAGGTATGTAAAAGTTAATGGAGTGGGCGAAAGGAGAGGTGTCCCATGAAAAATAAAGACGAAAAACAAAAAGAGAAGAATAAATGTAAATATATCTTCGTGACTGGCGGAGTACTTTCGGGGGTGGGAAAGGGAATTACGGCGGCTTCGATTGGTGCTATTTTGAAAGCCAAGGGCTATAATGTGACGATGCAAAAGTGCGATCCATATCTAAACGTGGATGCGGGACTTTTGAATCCGGTGGAACATGGTGAATGTTATGTGACCCATGATGGGGTGGAAACCGATCTTGATCTCGGCCACTATGAACGCTTCTTGGATTTTGAAACGAACCGTTATTCGATTACGCTTTCGGGTTCGATTTTTAAAGAATTGATTGAAAAAGAACGCGCCGGAGGTTTTCATGGTAAAACCGTACAGTTGGTGCCGCATTTTACGGAATTAGTACAAGAAAAAATTATGAATGCTTCGAAAAATTCGGATATTCATATCGTAGAAATTGGTGGTACAGTCGGTGACTATGAGGGTCTGTCGTTTATTGAAGCGATCAGATTGTTCGGAAATAAGGTGGGGCGTCGAAATTGTCTTTACGTAAATGTAGTTTATGTGCCATGGATTAATACTTCGAAAGAATTGAAGAGTAAACCAGCACAAAATGCGTTAAAAGATTTACGTGGATTTGGGATCATTCCAGATGTGGTGGTTTGTCGTACGGAAAAACCAGCGCCACGCGAAATTTGTGAAAAAATTGCTAGATTTTCGGGAATTCCAGATGAAGCAGTCTTGAACCTACCAGATATTGATTCGGTATACGATGTACCATTTAATGTTTTGAAATCTGGGGTGCTAGAGATTTTGAATGATTTTGTGGGGGATGACAAAGAGCCGGATATGTCTGCTTGGGAAGAATTTTCGAAGAAGCGAGCTCAGAAAAACGCGCGAACCGTGAAGGTGGGGTTGGTGGCGAAATATGTCGGGAATGAAGATACCTACATTTGTGTGACGGAAGCCTTGAAGGCGGCAGCGGCTTGGAATGATGTGAATTTGGATCTTAGGTGGATTAACGCAGAAAAAGTCGATGAAAAAATGTTGTCGGAAGTCGATGGTCTAGTGGTGCCAGGTGGTTTCGGTAACCGTGGGGTGGAGGGGAAAATTGCGGCAGCAAATTACGCTTTGGATCACGACGTGCCTTACCTCGGATTATGTTTAGGGATGCAAGTGGCTTGTATCGCGAGCGCGAGAAGAGCAGGACTAACGCAAGCGAATTCGGAAGAATTTGATAAAGAGACGAAAGAAAATGTGATTTATTTAATGAATGGCCAAGAGGGGAAGGAGTCGACCGGTGGTAGTATGCGTCTCGGAGATTTTCCGGCGAAATTAGTGAAGGGAAGTCAGACGGCAAAAATTTATGGCAAAACCAATATTGTTGAACGTCATCGTCACCGTTATGAAGTAAATCAAAAATTCTTGAAAGAAATCGAAAAAGGTGGTGTGGTGGTTTCGGGAACTTCACCGGATGGAAAGTTGGTGGAATTTGTGGAAGCACCAGGAAAGAAATTCTTTGTGGCGACGCAAGCACACCCAGAATTCAAATCGAGACCATTACACGTGCATCCATTATTTATGGAATTCATCAAAAGCTTGTAGTTTTTTGGGTTTGATAAATTTTAAAAATAAATTCCAGGTTGGGAAATTTTAGTTGATTTCATTATGCACTTTTTGTATTTTTTTGAAAAATGTTGTGTAATTAAAATTGTGATAAAATAGAGTTATGGAAGAAATTCAAAATACCCTAAAAAAGACGATCGTCGAACTATACTCCGTAGAAATGGATGTAGTTTTGACGCCCGCACCAGAAAATACTGGTTGCGACTTCGCGACCAATGTGGCGATGTTATTAGCGAAAACATTAAAGAAAAATCCGATGGAAATCGCAGAAGAAATCGTGCGTAAACTCGGCGAGACGGATTTGGAAGTGGAAATCGCACGGCCTGGGTTTTTGAATTTCAAATTAAGCAATAAAAATCTTCTAAAAAATATCGATAAGTTCGAAAAAGATTTTACAAAAAATATATCATCAGACGAATATTCTGGTCAGACCGTGATTTGTGAATTTTCCGATCCGAACCCATTTAAGGTGTTACATGTCGGCCATCTTTATACTTCGATTGTAGGGGAAGCGATTTCACGCGTAATTGAATATGCTGGTGGTAAAGTGGTGCGCGCAAATTTCGGTGGGGATATCGGTCTGCATGTAGCAAGAAATATGTATGGAATGCTACGTAAAATTGACCAGATTCCGACGGATTTAACACCAGAAAAGGTGGCGGATTTACTGGCAGAATGTTATGTATTTGGCACCAGGGCGGATGAGGATGATGCAGGGGCGCACGCGGAAATTGTGAAACTAAATAAGATGATTTTCGAAATCGCGGAAGCAGGCGAAGGTGCGGATTATAGCGGAGACCCGGAACGTGCCAGAGTGGCGGAACTTTATTTCTGGGGTCGCAAGAATAGTTACCAATATTTTGAGAATTTTTATAAGCGTTTGCAGGTAAAATTTGATAAATATTACCCTGAATCGACGGTGGCGAAGACTGGTTTAGATACTGTGCGTCGCGAGCTTAAGAACGGGGTGTATGAAATGTCGGATGGAGCGGTGGTTTACCGTGGCGATAAGCATGGACTTCATACCAGGGTGTTTATTAATAATAATGGTTTGCCAACTTACGAAGCCAAAGATACTGGTTTGATTTTTGAGAAATATAAAGATTTTCATTTTGATAAATCGATTATTATTACTGGTAACGATATTATCGAATACATGAAGGTGGTGCTTTCGGCGATTTCGCAATATGCACCGGAACTTTCGAGTAGGACTTTGCATATTACACATGGTCAGGTGAAATTGCCGGGTAATGAAAAAATGTCTTCGAGAAAAGGCAATTTCTTGCGTGCGATTGACGTGATTGAAATGGTACGCGAGGCGATGGAAGAATCGAGTGACGAGAAGGTTTTGATGGGGGCTCTGAAGTATGCATTCGCTAAATATAAAATTGGCGGAGATATCATATTTGATATAAAAGAGTCAGTCTCGATGACGGGAAATTCTGGTCCATATCTACAATATTCGGCAGTGCGTGCGAAGAAAATTTTGGGAAAAATTTTCAGTGGTCGCATTAGTGGGGAATTAAATAAAGTTGAATCGGAGGCTGAGGCTTTAATTTTAGAAAATGATTCGGCGGAAAAAGAAGCAAAATATCTTGCGGATATCTCGATATACGAACGTAATTTGATGAAAAAGTTGATGCAGTATCCAGATGTTCTGAAGGAAACGGTACGTGAACTTTTGCCAAATAAGATTTGTACTTATCTTTATGAATTAGCTCAAGAATTTAGTCGTTTTTATGAACATGTGCAGGTGGCGGGTTCAGAATTTGAGTTAGAACGAGGTAAAATTATTTTAGTTTACTTAAAGGTTTTGACTCACGGTTTGAACTTACTGGGTATTGAAGTGCCGGAGCAAATGTAATGCCGAAAAAAGCGAAATTACTCTGGATGGACCTTGAAATGACGGGCCTGGATCCAGAAAAAGATAAGATTTTGGAAGTGGCGGTAATTGCGACGGATTGGGAACTTACTCTGATGGCGCAAATGACGGCGACGGTGAAAGTTTCGGAAAAATTGATTAAAGAACGCATGGTGGGGGAGTTCTGGGAAAAACACGAAGAGACTTATCAAAAACTTTGTGAACAAAATAAAACTGGACTTCCAGTGAATGAGGTGGAAGAAATGCTATTAAAATTCATCGATGATCATTTCGGCGATGAAGTATATTTAGCAGGAAATTCGATTCATCAGGATAAAAGATTTATCGTGAAAGAGTGGCCGAAATTAAATGAGCGATTACATTATCGAATGCTTGATGTGTCGGCATTTAAACTGTATTTCGAAAATGTAATGAAGAAAAAATTTACCAAAAGAGAAATGCATTTGGCGCTGGATGATATTTTGGGGTCGATCGAAGAATTAAAATATTATAGTAAATATATAAAGAAATAAGATGTTTGAAATAGAAAAAGTTAGCGGAATTGGTGAATATAAAAAAGAAAGATTTTTTGATATTCACGCAGATACGAAAAATCCGAATTTAGAAGAATATATTTATTTGGCGCCGAATGGAAAAGTATTTTTGGTGGAACGAAAAAATACTTTAGAAGTGCGATGCGACCGAAATCTATCGAAGCTTTTAAAAGAAGAATTCGAATCGGTGATGACTTCGCGTTATTTCGGTGTGGGGGGGGTAGAAATTGTGCTGAGTGGCCAAGTGGAAGAAGATAAAATCGAGGACTTGGTACGACTAAGTTATAATCTGACTAAGGAAATGACGGATTAGAATTCCAGGATAATAAAATAGGTCGAGAGATCTATTTTTATCTAGAATAATTTGCCAGAACGAAAAATTTTCCATATAATGAGCCTATGAAAAAAGAATTGAAAAAACTCAAAAAGAATGTCGAAAAAGTGAGTAAATCGAACTTTATGACAGAATTTAAGGAATTCATTAATCGCGGTAACGTACTCGATTTAGCCGTCGGTGTGATTATCGGTGGTGCATTCCAGAAAATTATTTCATCACTGGTAAATGATATTATCATGCCAGTAGTGAGCTTGATTGTCGGTGGGGTGGATTTCCGTAATTTGGAAATCACAATTCCAAACTTCTTCGGACAAGATTCGGCTGCGCATATTCACTACGGTAGCTTCTTGCAGAATATGGTGGATTTTATTATCATCGCTTTCTGTGTGTTCATTATTGTCAAGTTGGTAAATAAATTCTCTAAGAACTTCAAGAAAGATGAAGAAGAAAAAGCCGAGCCAACTACTGATGAACAAATCCTCGAAGTTTTGAAGGATATTCGTAAGCACCAGAAATAATCGAAGTCTTGAAAGATATTCGTAAGCACCAGAAATAATCGAAGTCTTGAAAGATATTCGCAAGCATCAGAAATAAGTTTTGATAAAAATAGGGCGCGATGAGCGACTTATTTTTATGTCGTGATTTAAGAGTTTCACGAGATGGCTTCTCAAGTTTTATGAAATGGATTTTGGAAAAAATTTTTTGTAATTTTAGATAGCGGAAGATTTGAAATTTTCGTATTGAGCTTTAATATTTTCGAGATTTTTCACACGTTCGATAGTGTTAGCTTTGACTTTTTGATTGGTGGTACGAGTTTCGGCTTCGGTCTGATAATTGATCAAATAGGCAAGAAGTAGAGGAAATTCACGTAAAGCGAAGCGGTCGAGGCGAGCGGAGATGCGACCATTTTCGAATTGTTCAGCGATTTTGGCGACGGTTTCTTTTTGAGTAGTAGCGAGATTAGATTCGTCATAAGTGGATTCTAATTCAGGAATACCAAATTCGGAGTTTAGAAGATTTTTTTCATTTAATTCAAGTTCGGCAAGCACGGCTTGAAGCGAGGCGGTAATACCGCGAACGTCAGAGGATTGCATGTAGTCCTTGTATTTGTCGATAAGTTCCTCGTTCATATATTTGGCAAGATAGAAGCTCGAAACTAAATTATCGCGATCACGGTTTTCGACAATTTTTTTGGTGCCAGAAAAAACACTAAAAAGAATCAAGATGAAAATAGCCCCGAGAGCGATAGATATATTGCGCAGGGTAAGATAAGGTATGATTTTATCGAGAAAACCAAAAGGAGAACTCTTTTTGCCTGAATTCGGCTTGGAAGAATTAGAGGCGATTTGTTGAAGATAAGCCATATTGTCCATGCTTTAATTATAGCATAGAGGTTTGTTATAATTGAGTTATGCAAGATGCGAAGGAGGAAATTCGAGCCAGGCTGCCGATCGAAGATGTGGTATCGGAATATATTGAGCTGAAGCGAAGTGGTGCGACTTTGAAAGGTCACTCGCCATGGGGTGTGGATAAAACGCCTTCCTTTATGGTGTCGCCAGATAAGGGGATTTGGCATGATTTCTCGGCAAATAAAGGTGGGGATATTTTCTCGTTTGTGATGGAGGTGGAGGGAATTAGTTTCCCGGAAGCTTTGGAAAAATTAGCGGCGAAAGCGGGGGTGGAACTAAAAAAATATTCGAGCGGAGATATGCAAGTATCGCGTACGAAGATGAAAATGCGGGAAATTTTGGAACTGGCGACGAAATTTTATCAAGCGTGCCTAGTGAAAAATGAAAAAATTCGAGATTATGCGTTTTATCAGAGAAACTTGGATCGTAATTCAATTTTGAATTTTCGGATTGGTTATGCACCGAGTGGAAAAGATTTTTTGGTAAATTTTTTGAAAAAACGTGGCTATAAGGAAGCGGAAATTAAAGAGGCGGGATTAATGAATCGCTTTGGGGGAGATTTTTTCCGTGGTAGGATGATGATTCCGTTTATTGATGCAAGTTCCGATAATGTGATTGGTTTTACAGGGCGAATTACGGAGGCGGGTGAGCCAAAATACTTGAATACTTCGGAAACATTGCTCTTTAATAAGGGTCGATTTATTTTTGGTTTAAATTTGGCGAAAAAAGCGATTAGGGAAAATGGTTTTTGTGTGATTGTAGAGGGGAATATGGACGTGATTTCGTCGCATCAGGCGGGGGTGCAGGAGGCGGTGGCGACTTCGGGTACGGCAATGACAGAAAATCATTTGAAGATTTTATCGCGGTTAACTTCAGATATTCGTTTGGCCTATGATGGCGATGCAGCGGGTGTAGCAGCGACGGAGCGCGCGATTTTGATGGCAAGTAAATTGGGGATTTCTTTGTCGGTGGTATCGGATTATGGTAAGGCGAAAGATCCGGATGAATTAATTCGTTCGGCGCCAGAAAAATGGCGTGAATGTGTAATGAAACCAGTGCCAGCGATTGACTGGGTGTTGGGCAAATATGAAATTAAATATAACTTACGTACCGGAATGGGGAAGAAGCAATATTCGGATCTGGCAATGAAATTAATTGTGGAGATTCAGGATCCGGTGGAGCGCAAACATTATGAGCAGATGGTGGCGCGAAAATTGGAAGTGACGGTGGAGGACCTGAAAGAGAAAAAGGTGCAAGTGGAAACTGTGAGGCTTAAACCAGTGAAAGAGGTGAACGAGACGGTAACGCCGAGTATTTTGAAGGTGCTAGAAAATGATTTACTGGCGATTTTGGTTTACGGGGGAACAGCAGGAGCGGAAATTGATTTGGAAATTCCAACCGATGAAGTAAAACTGGAAGAATTGTCGCTGATTTTTGAGGAAAAATTTGCGAAAAAAGGTGAAACAGAACTTTTGAAATTAAGTCAGGAACTTCGTCAACGTTACGAGGTAGAACGTAATAAAGAGAAAAAGAAACAATTGATTTTAGAGCTTGAATCTTGTGAAGACGAAGAGCGGATGACGGAGATTTTGAAGGAAATTGAACGGTTAGGATAGATAAATTTTGGGGAATAATTTTGAATTAAAGTGTTAGTTTTTTGGGGCTGGCTGGTTGATTAAGATTAGAATAAGCGTTATACTTAATCTAATTTGAGGGACTAAAATAACAATGAATCCAAATAAATTAGGTAGTGCCGCCCCAGTGGGTGGGGCAGAAAAAACTAGTAACTTTACAGCGGAGCAAAATCCGGTGAAGAATTTTGAGGCAGAGAAAAATTCAGAAAAGCCAAAAACTGGGGCGGAAATTTTTGAGATGAAGATGCATCAAATCGCGGACCGTCGTGATATGATTGAGCAGATGAAAATGGAGGGGAAACTTGGTTTTGATGATTATAAAACTAAGAAGCAGGCGCTGGATTTAGTCGAAACTAAATTGACGAAGCTTTATAATATTTATGAAAATCGCGAGGTGAACGAGGCGGAGCGTGAGAAAGAGCTTGAGATTCAAAATCGTCACCTCGAAGAGAATAAGGATTCTTTAAGAAAGCTTAGCCAAGACAAAGAACTGCCACGAGGCGAAAAAATGAAGCTAATGGAGAGTTTTTCGCAGCGTCTAGTCGAGAGTTCCGATAAAATAGAAGAAATAAAGAAGGCTCGGGAAATGGATGAGCGAGTCTACCAGTTATTTGGTGGTAAACCGAGCGAGGAAAAGCCGAAGACCGAGACTAAAGAAAAGACTGAGGGACAGGCCGAAAAAAAGACTGAAAAAGAAACCGAAGAAAAAACCGAAGATACGGTCGAGGGAAAAACCGAAGATAAGTCCGAGGAAAATACCGAGGAAAAGATCGAAAATAAAACTGAGAGTCAGACTGAAGAGAAAACTGAAGGCAAGACTGATAAATCTGAAGCTCCAGAGAAAAAACCAACCAGTACTTTTTCTTGGACTGGCGGAGTGGGTGGCCCAATGTTTTACTCTGGGGCGAGTGCTCCAATGGTAAAGGTAAATAAGACGGTCGAGAATAGTACGACCGGAAATGGCACGTCCGAAAACAGTAAGGCTGAAAACAGTACAGCTGGAAATACAACGACTGAAAATAGTACGGCTGGCGGTAAGTCGGGAGAAGGTTCGGCATCGGGGTCGGCTGAGTCGGCTGGGGCTAAAACCGAAACTTTAAACGTGACGCAAAAAGAGGTATTGAAGCAAGCAGAGGATAAATTTTTCCAGGAAAACTTAAAAACTCTCGGTGGGGCAATGGCGGCGAATGGCTATAAAGAGATGGATAATCGAAACTTCTTGATGCCATTAAAAAAACCAGAAGCGAACGACCCAGATTTTGCATCTTTTGATGAACGAAATAAGTTGCACAATGAATCAATTGAGAAGATGAAGGCTTTTGAGAAAAAGTTTGATTTGGATCAAATTAAACTTGATGTCGGACGTGCGGTGTATACCGGTAATGTGGCAAAAGAATTTGGTATTGGACTTTATCGTATCGATGTTTCAAGAAATGAACTACAGAAAATTATTGATAGTAAGAGAAGTAGCGAAGAAGAGAGACAAAAAGCCATGAAAGAATTGGAAATGCTCGACCAGGTAAAGGAAGGCTTCTTAGAAAATATTGGCTCGCATGTGGGTGAAAAATATTCCAATGAGGAAATCGCTTCGGTGCCAGAGAGTGAAAGGAAGAATGCGAATAGGTATCTTTTCCTTAAGAAGGTTAAAGGAGAAATGAGAAATCCGTATAATATAGCCCTAACTCACGCACGTATGGCATTAAGTAAGGCTAGTAAAATATTGAAAAAATAAAGAAAGGGGAAGAAACAGAAAATCAAGGGAGAGATTTTGACGTGTTTGATTTTTTGTGATATAAATTGGTGCAATGGGAAAAAATGTCGTGGAAAAAGATAAGAACAAGATTAATGAGGAAGAAGAGCTCCTCAACTCCTTTAGCTTGGATGGTGCGCCAGAGCCAGAATATGATGATTTAGTCTCGGAAGATGATCTGACGGATGAAGATCTCGAGATTACAGCAGAGAACGTAGACCAGTTCGCGGATGACTCGGTGCGTTTATATTTGCGTGAAATTGGTAAGATTCCACTACTTTCAAATGAAGAAGAAGTGGATTTAGCTTATCGTATCGTGAAAGGTGAGAAAAAAGCCAAAGATAAAATGGTGGAAGCCAATATGCGTCTAGTGGTTTCGATTGCGAAACGTTATTCGGGTCGCGGTTTGGACTTTTTGGATTTGATTCAAGAGGGAAACACGGGGCTTTTGCGTGCGGTAGAGAAGTTTGATCCGGATAAGGGTTTCAAGTTTTCGACTTATGCAACTTGGTGGATTCGCCAAGCGATTACGCGTGCGATTGCTGATCAAGCGAGAACGATTCGTATTCCAGTACATATGGTGGAAACGATTAACAAGGTGCTGCGTGCGACTCGTAAGTTAACGAATGAACTGAACCGTGAGCCGTCAGTAGAAGAAATTGCCAAAGAAATGGGCATGGAACCAGAAAAAGTCGACTACGTGATGAAGATTAAGCAAGATATTGCTTCGCTTGATGCGACGGTAGGTCGCGATGGTGATGGCGAAGACTCGGTACTCGGTGATTTTATCGAAGATGAAGGTCGCGTGTCACCGGAAGATGCAGCAGCCGCACAGATGTTGAAAGAGCAAATTGCGGAAATTCTTTCCAGCCTTTCGGAACGTGAACAAAAAGTAGTGAAACTACGTTTCGGTATCGGTGGGGGTCGTCCACATACTTTGGAAGAAGTAGGCGCGGAATTTTCTGTGACGCGTGAACGTATTCGTCAGATTGAGGCGAAGGCTTTGTCTAAGCTTCGTAAGCACAAAGATACGAAAAAATTGCACGAATATTTACATTAAAATAGGGGAGCGGGTGATTTTCGGACGGGAAACTGTGCGAAAATCACAAGATACGCTATAATGAAAGTAATGAAAAATTTTTGTCAAAAATTATTAAATTTGCTACCAGTTCTCGCGATTTTTTGCGTGTCAATGGTGGCTTTTTTGCCGGTGACTAGAGTATTCGCGGAGGGAGAAGACTGTGGTGTGCCAACCGCGATTATTAAATGTGGAACTTCGGACAGCGAAGAGGCTTTCTTTTCGATTATTGGTAGCGTAGTGAATATTCTAACTTACGGGGTTGGCGTGGGTGCAGTAGCGGGTTTTACCTATGTCGGTTTTCTTTATATGACTTCACAAAATGATCCAGGAAAAATCAAAACAGCGAAGGATCGCGCAATGCAAATTGTGATTGGACTTTTGGTTTATGCTTTGATGTGGGGAATTTTGAACTTCCTATTGCCTGGTGGTATCTACGGCAACGGGAATTAAAATGTCGAAAAAAGCCGATCTGGAACATATTAGAGAACGTTTGGCTGCGCTCGCGGGGACGAGAACGCGAGTGATTTTAGTTTGTAACCGTAAAAGTACCGGTTATAAACGCGTGGAAAAAGAAGTGGTGACAACACTTCGAGAATTCATTTTGCAGCAGAAGGGAATTACTTTTTTGCGCTTCGATGTGGAGTCGCCGACTTTGGAAGAAAATGCGAAGAGACTGGCGAATCTAATTGGGGATGGAGACGTGGTGCTAGTGGCTGGTGGTGATGGCACGGCAGGAATTGGGGTGAACGGAATTATGCAATCTGGTAAGGATGCGAAATTCTATGTGATTCCGTACGGGAATTTTAATGATATTATTCAGATTTTACGATCAAATTCGGGTAAAAAAGTTTATCCGATTGAAGCCTTGGTGGATGGGAAGTATTTTCGTTACGCTTTGGCGTATTTTACGGTGGGGATGATGGCGGAATCGACGAAAATTTTTGATGACGAAAAAGTGCGTAGGAAATTAAGAAAATCGAAATTTAATTTAATCTTTTCTTTGAAGACACTTTTGATGTGGTTTTTTGTGAATCGTAAAAAAGATTACATTACGATCGATGGTCAAAAATATTCGGATATTTTGGTGGTGAACGGGAAAAACGTGGCGAGATTGATGAAAGGTGGGGAATATTATTTGGGGGAAACTTTTCTCTATACGGAACAGCGTTTGAATAATTTTTTTGCCATGGTGTTTTTTATGTTGCAGGCAATGTTTAGCGGAATTCCGGGTAGGAAATTAAAAGAAAAGACGATTCATTTTGAGGAAAAACAGAGAATTTTTATTCAATCGGAGGGGGAATATAAAGATTTAGTAGTGCAGGAAATTAGTTTTTCGAAGAGTGACAAAACAATTGAAATCTTGTAGGAAAAAATAAAAATTTCTATTTCGCTTATGTTATAATAAGGCTATATGAGTCTATTACGTGGTGTGGGCGATTTCTTCGCATTGGATATTGGAACCAACTCAATTCGCATGATTCAATTATCGGGCGATGTTGAGAAGGGTTGGGCACTGGAAAAGTTTGCTTATGTGCCGGTGGATAAAAAAATTACGATGGATGATTCGGAACAGGGTCGTAGAAAACTGGCCGAAACGATTTTGGGTGCAAAAAAGCAGGCGGGTATTACTACCAAAAATATCGCAATTGGCTTGCCGGCGCGTAAAACTTACACAGCAATTATTGAAGTACCAAATGCACCAGAGAAAGAATTAGCGAAAACCGTAAAGTACGAAGCTGACCAGTATATTCCGATGGCAGTGGATGATGCGAAGATTGATTTTGCCGTGCTTGGAGTATCGCCTAACGATAATACGAAGGCGGAAATTTTGATTTCATCCACAGATCGCGCCTACGCAGAAGAAAGACTCGAAGATATCGAAATGTTGGGGTTAAATGTGATTGCGCAGGAGCCAGAACCAATTGCGATGGTGAGAGCGTTGGCGCAGATTGGGGTGGAAGATGCGCGGATGATTATCGATTTTGGAGAAAATTCGACGGATCTCGTAGTGATGTATCTAGGAGCACCAAGATTAGTGCGCTCGATTCCCGGTGGACTTTCGGCTTTTATTAAAACTGTAGCGAATGGACTGTCGATTTCGGAAGCACAGGCAAAACAGTTTATTTTGCAGTATGGACTTTTGCAGGATCAATTCGAGGGGAAAATTTATCAAACGCTTTCGAGTAACTTGGAAGGCTTTACGATGGAATTAGTGAAGTCGGTGCGTTTCTTTCAGAACAAATATACTGGTGCGCAATTTGGCGGAATTATTCTTTCGGGATATGCGGGAATTATTCCGCTTATGGCAGAATATATTGAAGCGAAGACGGGTATTTCGACGATTCAGGGTAATCCATGGCAATATGTACGTGTTAATGAGCAGCAACAAAAATTACTACTTCCAGTAGCCTCGGAATTCGGAGTGGCGATCGGTCTGGCAGAAAGGAGCAATGACTAATGAAAAAAATCGATTTTAAAACCATGCATCTTTCTGATATTCCTGATGTCATTAAAAGTATTTTTACTGGTGAAACCGATAATGAAATGATGACGGGGCAAACTGGTAAATATGAAATTAACTTGGTGCCAGATATCAAGACGGATATGTTGAAGTTAATGAAGCTACGCAACATGATTGTGTTTGGTTGTGTGGTGGTGATTATTGCTTCATCGGTGTTTACGGCGTTTTTGGCGATTTTTAAGGGCGCCCAGGATTTGACAATTGCAAGTCAGGGAAAGCACATCGAGAATCTTTCAAATACAATTAACCAATATTCAGAATTACCAGATTTCTTAAATATCCAAGATCAATTAGCAAAATTGAAATCGATTAACGATAATCGTTCAGTGTTATCGCGAGTTTTTCCGGTGTTAAAAAATCTTTTTCCAACCAATAAAGACACGATTAAAATTTCGGATTTGAATGTAAATCTTTCGACTTCGACGATAAATTTTGATGCGCAAGCAAATGCGGGGGAAGAACCATACATTGATTACCGCGTACTGGAATCATTTAAGAAATCAGTGAATTTGATGAAATATGATTATGGTCGTTACGTGGATGCACAGGGGAATTTGATTCCATCACGTTGTATCGAGGAAACGGATGCGGCGGGTAATATTTTGACCGATAATGGCAATACTTATGCGATTTGGAAGCGCGGTCTAACAGATTGTGATCCTTCACGAAATGATCATCAAAAGAAATCAGCTTTGACTCAGTCAAATAATAATTCGAACGTTTCGAACACAAACTTAAAGAGTGATTTTGGTAAAGTAAAAGCCAAATCAAATGTTTCGGACGACGTCGAGCATGTGGAAAATACGGAAAAGAGTGGCAATGTAGAGAATAATGGCGATGTGGTCAAGACAGATATTCAGACGATTATTCCAGACGAAAAGATTTGGCGTAGCCCACTATTTGATCTTTGGTATAAGCACGAAAAAATGCGTACGGCGGATGACGGAATTCAAGATACGCTTGATACTAACGCAGAAGTTTCGGAATCAGAAGTGAATGGTGTGAAGACTCGCACGCAAAAAATTAAGAATGTGAAAAATTACATCTATACACCTTCGATGGGATTGGACGGTAAAATTTCTAGCGTGCCTCACTTCGAAAGTAGCTGTATTACTTATAAGGGCGAAAAGAACGGTGATAATGTGAAATGGTCAGCGGAAAATAAATGTAAGATGGTGCCAAACGGTATTCGTGTGACGGATTCTTCGAACGGTCGTGATTCAAGCTCTAATCTAGTTTTGCGCTTCTCGACAATTATTAATGTGGACCCAGAACTTTTCAAGTTTACTAATAAACACATTTTGACATTCGGCCCTTCAGGTCAAAACGTAACCGACTCTTATCTCCAAGTGGAAGGTATGTTCGCAGCACCAGCGAAGGATTGTGCAAAAGATGATGCGGAATGTGTGGGGCAAAAAACTTCAGCAGGAACAAACAATTAAAGAAGGTAAAAATGAGTGAATTAATTTTAACAAAACGCGTACGAATTAATAAAATTAGGCAACAAATTACCTTGATTGTTTTGGCAGCTTCGGTCTGTTTCGGGGTTTGCTTGGTGCTTTCAGTTTACTTCATTAAATACATGAGTTTTAATGGCAAGGTAATTGCGGCGCGAGATACTTCCATCAATAATTATTACCAGACGATTAAGAATGTCGGTATTTGTGAAGATACGGATAAGGATGGTAAATATAACGACAAAGAACTGGCGAAATGTGATCCAAACAAGGTGGACGTTTCGAAATTAGCTAATACTTTGCGTTACAACGCTTTGGTGACAATGGCGAATAATACGAATTTGGAATCGATTGCTAGGGATGGCCAGAAGAGCTGTTTTGATGAAAATAAAAATCGTATCGATTATTCGAAACTGTATTTGAATTCAAAAACCGATAACGAAAAAGCTTACAATCTCAATATGATTAAGATGTGTTCGGCTCTAAGGGTAATTCCTGATGCGTTGCCAGCACAGAAAAATGATGAGGCACTTTTAGCTTCAATTAACCAGATTTTCTTACTATCAGGATTTGAACCAGAACAATTGTCGCCAGGAAATTCTTATAAGAATAGTGGAATTGTCGGTGTCTCAACCATTCCAGTTTCGATTTCGGTAAAGAAAGACGAAAAAGATACGATGAAAGTGCTCGCGAACTTGGAAAAATCAATTCGTTCATTCAATATTGAAAGTGCACAGATTAAATGGAGTTCGAATTTAACCACCAAATCTTCGAGACTTGAATTAACTGCTCAAGGCGCAGCTTACTATACGAAGGGTGCGGCGGTGCGTGAAAAAGATTCGACAGTTTATGCTTCGGGTAAGGCTCGTACGCAGGAATCGAAAGATAAGGCAGACGCGGCAGCAAAGAAGAAGGCAGAAGAGAAAGCCAAGAAGCAGGCGGAAGAAGAAAAGAAAAAGCAGGAAAAGGAGGACGAGAAATGAGACGTTCAGACATCTTCACGGTAACTTTTGTAGCTAGCGTGGGGGTCTTACTAACATTTATCGCTTGTAGTTTCTTGCTGGGCGATCCAGATACGCGTTATTTGAAACATAAGACGATTGGTAAAATTACGGCAGATTTGACAAGTCCTGATCCGGAAGTCTTCAATGTGGATGCGATTAATCCAACGGTAGAAGTTTACGTGGGTAGTTGTGAAGATGTGGACCGTAACGGAATTTTGGACCGCGCCGAATTAGTGGCTTGTGGTCGTGCTACACCAGAAACTGCGGCAGAGGAAGAAAAGAAAGAAAAAGCCGAAGAGAAGAAAAAAGAAGAAACCGAAAAAACTTCTGACGATGAAAATGAAGATTCTAAGACGAAGGCAGATTCAGATAAAACCTCTGAGGGCGAAAATAAATCGAAAAATGAAGCTTCAGATAAAACTTCCGGAAATAGTTCAACTTCGACGGATAAAACTTCGGAAACTAAGAAAGAAAATTAAAGGAAAAGATTTTGTTTACACATGACTCGCAAGAAAAGGTAATTCAGCTCTTGATTAAAGAAGGGTTGGTTTTTGAGTCGGATGTAAAAAGGGTAGTAGAAGAGGCAGAAAAACGTAAGCAGCCACTACTGGCTAATTTGGTAGCACAAAAAATTTGCGACGCGGAAACAATTTCGCATGCGACGGCGGTAATTATGAATGTGCCGTATGTGAGTTTGCATAACGTGAAAATGGATCGCGAGATTTTGACTTTGCTGCCTTATGATGTAGTTTCGAGATTAATGGTGGTGCCGCTAGGGGAGAAGAACGGGGTGCTTTATGTGGCGATGCTGGATGTGTCGAACGTGCAGCAGATTGATTATCTTTCGACTTTGACGCAGAAGCAAATTCGCGGCATGGTGGCCAGTGAAGCGGGGATTAAAAGTGCGATTTCTCAGTATCAGGGGGATTTTCGCGCGGTAGAAAAAGCGGTTAAAAGTAGCGACGAGGAAGATGCGAATTCTTCGAGTGTAAAAACTATTACGCAGGATTCACCAATTTCGAAAGCTTTGACTACAATTTTAGATTATGCGACGAAGACAAAGGCTTCGGATATTCACATCGAACCACTAGAGGCGGCACTAGTAGTACGTTGTCGTATCGATGGTGTGTTGCGTAAGGTGATGGAATTGCCGAAATCGATTGAGCCGGCTTTGGTTTCAAGAATTAAGATTTTAGCGAACTTGAAAATTGATGAACACCGCGTACCACAAGACGGTCAGTTTACAGTGTCGGTGGAAGGTACGGAAATCGATTTGCGTATCGCGGTTTCACCGGTGATTTGGGGTGAGCAGGTAGTGATTCGTATTTTGGATAAGAGTGGCACGACGCTCGACATTGAACAGATGGGTATGACGGGGCATGCGCTGGCGATGGTGCAGCGGGGAATCGAACGTCCGAATGGTATGATTTTGACTTCTGGTCCGACCGGTTCTGGTAAGTCGACCACACTTTATGCTTTGATTAAAAGAATTAAATCCGACAAAATTAATATCGTGACCCTAGAAGATCCGGTCGAATATAAGATGGACGGGGTGAACCAAATTCAGGTGAATGTGGATGCGGGTCTGACTTTTGCGGCGGGCTTGCGTAGTATTTTGCGTCAAGACCCAGATGTAGTAATGGTGGGGGAAATTCGTGATGCGGAAACAGCGAACTTGGCGGTGCAGGCCTCGCTAACTGGACACTTAGTATTTTCGACTTTGCACACCAACTCGGCGGCAGGTATTTTGCCAAGGCTTCTGGATATGGGGATTGAGCCATTTCTTTTAGCTTCGACCTTAAACACGGTAATCGGTCAGCGTCTAGTGAGGCGTGTGGCGCCGAAACGAGAAGTGGTGCATTCGACAGAAATGGAAACTAAGCAGATTAATGATTTGGTGGCAAAATTATTACCACAGAGCCAAGAACAAGTGGCGATGGTTTCGGAAGATTTGGGTTATCCGGGACTGCCGGTGGTGAATCCGAATGGTTACTCGATGATGCGGGGAATTGATGAAAGGGAAACACCAGGCGGATATAAGGGGCGTGCGGGTCTTTATGAAACGATTGAAATTGATGATGATATTCAGAAAATGATTGTGAAACGCGCAACGTCCTCGGAAATTATGCAACTAGCGAAGGAGAAAGGGACTTTGACGATGCGACAAGATGGAATGCTGAAGGCGCTGACCGGAGTGACGACCGTAAGTGAGGTGAACCGCGTAGCATCAGATTTGGCGTAGTGAAGATAAAAAAGTTTATGGTAAAATAAAGATAAGAGGTAAATATGCAAGAAAATCAAGCACAGACGAGCGTACGCTCAGCAGCCGCAGCACAGGCAGCCGCAGCCGCTTCATCACCAACTGCCGTGCCAACTTCGGTGAAAATTGAAACATTATTAGAGGCTTGTATTAAGCACGGGGCTTCAGATTTGCATATTCAGGTGGGATTGCCACCAATCTTACGTATTGATGGTTCACTGGTGCCAATTCCAAATACGCCAATTTTAACGACGGAAATTGTCGACACTTTGATTTTCTCGACTTTGGACTCGATGCAACGTGAAACTTTGGCGAAAGATAAGGAATTTGATTATTCATTTGCTTTTGGAGAGATTGCACGTTTTCGTGTGAACGCTTTTAATGAAAAAGGACACCTCGCGGCAGCATTTCGTTTGATTCCGACCAAGATGCCAACGATTGAAGAATTGGGTATGCCACAGGTGATTTCGGGTTTTGCGGATTATCCACGTGGTTTGGTCTTAGTGACAGGGCCAACTGGTTCTGGTAAATCGACCACACTGGCAGCAATTATTAATAAGATCAATAGTGAAAAATCGGTGCATATTTTGACAATTGAAGATCCGATTGAGTTTACACATAAATCGAAGCGAAGTTTGGTGGCACAACGTGAAGTGCATTACGATACATACTCGTTTAGTCGGGCATTAAAATCGGCTCTACGTGAAGACCCAGATGTGGTGCTACTCGGTGAGATGCGTGACCTTGAAACGATTAGTGCGGCGATTACAATTGCAGAAACTGGTCACTTGGTGTTCGCGACACTACATACCAACTCAGCGGCGCAATCGGTGGATCGTATGATTGACGTGTTCCCAGCAGAACAACAACCGCAAATTCGTTCACAGCTGGCGGGGATTTTGATGGCGGTTTGTTCGCAGCGTCTAGTGCCAGCGATTGGTGGTGGTCGTGTTTGTGCGGCAGAAATTATGGTGGCGAACACAGCAATTCGTTCAATTATTCGTGAAGGTAAAACTCACCAACTGGATACGGCAATTCAAACTGGTGCCTCCGAGGGGATGCAAACCATGGATCGCACCTTGGCGAAATTAGTCCAACAGGGAACGGTGACTTATGATAGTGCAAGAGAATATGCGGTGGACGTACGTGAATTTGAAAGGATTGTGAAAGGCGCCTAATGAACCGATATATTTATAAGGCCCGCGATAGTAAGTCGGGTGCAATTATTAAGGGTGTAATTCAGGCAGAGAATGAACGTGCGGCTGGTAAGCTCTTGATTGAGCGCGGCTACACGCCTGACACGGTGACGGAAGATACTTCGGGTGATAGTTTTTTTGATAAATTTAAAAACAAAGTTACCACGAAGGATAAAATCGTTTTCACGAGACAATTTTCGACTTTGATTGGGGCAGGTTTGCCACTTTCGAACTCTTTAAGAGTTTTGATTGAGCAAACGGAGAGTAAGCCAATGCGCCGGGTGACGGAATCAATTTTGGCGGACGTGGAAGCGGGTAAAAGTTTGACGCAGGCCTGTGGGAAATTTCCCGAGGTATTTAACCGAATTTATTTGGCACTTTTAAAAGCTGGTGAATCTTCTGGTACGCTGGATAAATCTCTGAGGCGACTAGCTGACCAGCAAGAAAAAGACCATGCGATGGTGATGCGAATTAAAAACTCTTTGACTTATCCGGCGATTGTGCTGGCGGTAATTATTGCGGTGTTAATCTTCATGGTGATTGCAGTGGTGCCACAGGTGCAACAACTTTATCATGACCTGGGGAAGGATTTGCCGTTGATTACCAAGTTATTGGTGGAGCAAACGAACTTCTTGGTGAATATGTGGTGGCTGGTGACGATTGTGATTGGCCTTATGATTTACTTTGTCTTCCAATTCGTGCGTACGGATAGCGGACGACATATTTTGGCGAGGATTAAATTAAATATTCCGGTTTTTAAATCGATGTTTTGGCGTCTGTATAATGGACGTTTTGCGCGCACGGCGGAAAACTTGCTTTCGACGGGCGTGTCGATTCAGGATACTTTGGCAATTTCAGCAGAAGCAATTAATAACTTGGTGATGGAAGAAGAAATCAAGGAAGTTTCGGAAAAAGTGAAGCAGGGTAAGACACTATCGGCATCGCTGAAGGAACTAGATTATATTTTGCCATTACTGCCACAAATGGCGGCAATTGGTGAAGAATCTGGTAAAATTGATGAAATGCTGGGTAAGGCAGCGAACGTCTATGAAGACGAATTAGATCAGCAAATTAATACAATTTCGACATTGATTGAACCAATTATGTTGGTGATCATGGCTTTGATGGTGGCGGTGATTATTGCAGGTGTGCTTATGCCAATTTATCAATTGGTGTCGCAAATTCAGAAATAGAGGCAAAATGAGAAAATTATGGACAGATGGAAGTGCGTCACCGAATCCGGGACCGGGGGGATTTTCTGTAATTGAAGACAAAAAACCGGTAGCGATGGGGCGAGAAGATTTGACGACAAATATTCGAATGGAAGGTTCGGCAATTCTGGAAGCGCTTAAGGTATTAGCGGGTGAGGAAGCGGAAATTTGGACTGACTCAGAATTTTGGATTAATGTGCTAACAAAATGGGCGCCGTCTTGGGAAAAGAATGGTTGGAAAAAGAAGAGCGGTCCAATTAAAAATTTAGGTTTAGTAAAAAAAGTGTTCAAAGCTTACAGGGAAGCAAATGCGAAATTGGTCTGGGTGCGCGGGCATAACGGTACGGCGGAAAATGAGTTGGCTGACGAATGGGCGAACAAAGCACGAGAAAACCAAAACTTTCCGGGTCTAGAAATTTTAACGGTGGAAACGAGTGAAGAATGAAAAAAATTATTGTTAAAGCAGAAGTTAAGGACGTCGATAAGTTAGAGAATCGCTTGATGAATTTGGGTTATGATTTTGATCCAATGTACTGGCAACACTCGCGAATTTTTGTGCCACGAAATTACGAAGAACACAATAATTTTGCCAGAATGATTCTAAGGATGGACGTGAAGGCAGTGGATCGCCCGGCGCGTTATAGCCTGATTTGTAAGAGGCATCTCGAAAAAACGAAGATTGATTTGGTGCATGAAACTTTGGTTTCAAGTTATGCAGAAGCGGCGAATATTTTGTTGCAGATGGGACTAATTATTCAATCAGAAGTTTCGAGAACACGTCAAGAAGTGGTGCTAGATAACGGGATTACGATTTATCTTGACCAAATCGAGCATGGCCGCAAATCTTATATTAAGTTCGAGGCGGTTTTGGAAAATGAATCAGAGGCCGAAGAAATACGAAACCGCATCGAAGTTTTGATGATGGACTTAAATATTTTGCCGGATTTGGTAGTAAAAGATACTTACGGCGAAACAGCGAAGTAAAAGTGTGCTAAACTAATAGAAAAATAGTGAGGTGATATGGATTCCGAAAAGACTGAAATTACGAACTCTGAAATTCGAAAATTGAATGATTTTGATGTATTTTTGTGGGCGAATGAACTTGATGAAGTAAAAAATAATGTGTCGTGTGAACTTTTTTTGTTCAATAAAAACTACACACCGTTTAAGATTCGCTATTCTGAAAAATTAACTAATTCGGTGAAGCAAATGTTTATGGGTGAAGCGATTGCTTACGTGATTTCGGGGGCGGAAAAAGGTTTGGAATGCCGTGAGTACGAAAAATCGGACGGTGAAGATAAGGTGATCTATCGTACGGATCTTTCGAAAGTGGTGCGCGCCGAGAGTCTGCTTAATTTAATTGAAAAAGAATATAAGGACATCGATTATTTCACGGATAATGAACACCAATTTAAGAAGATGAAGGGAATTATCGCGAAGTTTTCTTATCCAGGTGGTGATGATGGAACGAAAGTTTTCTATATTGCGAAAGGAATTTCTGCGGCTTCAGCCTTAAATGCGAAGACTTCTTGGGAATTGAATGGGGAAAGCTTTGAGCCGTTCTCTGCGGAGGTGGCCTTGAAGATGCCAGATGATAATCAGGTGGCCTTTGTCGATGGATCGGTGGTGATTTTTAATCAGACGAAGTTCGAAAATTTGTTCCAGTATGATTTTAAGTCACAAATGTTAGCCGAGGCAAAGGCAAAAGAGATTGAAGAGAAATATAAACTTTCTTTTGCGGAAGGTTTGACTTTGAATGCACTTTTGATGGACAAGAAACCATTAGTGAAGAAGCTACAAGATATGGATATCGAGGAGCAAATGTCGCAAGAGCAACTAGTAGATTACGCCGATGAAATGAAGTTGGAACTGATGACTGACGATGATGGTGCAATTATCATGATGGATGATAAGGATTTGACGATGTTTGTGAATCTTTTGAATGAAGATTATTATGTTTCACCAATTAACGGTAAGCGCTACGAAATTAAGTCAAAGAAATTACTAAACGAGCCGGAAGGCGAACCACCAAGAGGCTAAAATGCACCATTGTCGAATTTGCGGACATGCGGTGGAATGCGGGAGTAAAAAAGAAGCTTCCCGTATTTTCAGTGCTTTGCCAAGGTTTTCGATTTGTGCACGATGTTTGTTTCGGATTTTTCATTTGAGACTTTTAGATAAACGTGGAGTGAATGAAATTTCACGGGGGAATTGTTTGATTAATTAAATTTTTTACTCAGATTTTTAATAGTAGAATAAGGAGTAAAAATGAAAAATTTGAAAAAGTTATGGGCGATTTTTGGCCTAGTTTTGGTGGTGGGATTATTGGCTTTCTTGGTATTAAACCGAGAAAAGTTTGAACAAAAAAAGTATTCAGTCGTATCGACGAGTTTTCCGGGATATGATTTTGCCAGGGCGGTGACAAAAAATACGAATATCAGTACAAAAATGTTGGTGAAGCCAGGAGCGGAAACCCATACCTATGAGCCAACACCGCAGGATATTATCGATATTAAGAATGCGGATATGTTTATCTATGTGGGGGGAGATTCAGATACTTGGGTAAAAAAGATTTTGAAGGACGTAGATACGAAAAAGACCCATGTGGTGAAATTAGTTGATCTTGTGTCAACGGTGGAAGAAGAAATCGTGGAAGGAATGGAAGATGAGGATGAGCATGAGCATGACCACGACCACGATCATGTAAAACACGATCACGATCACGACCACGACCACGACCACGACCATGATCACGACCATAAACATGACCACGATCACGGGTCGCATGCGCATAAGCATGACCATGACGAAGAAGAAGAGGGTCCAGAAATTGACGAGCATGTTTGGACGAGTCCGAAAAAGGCGATGGAAATCGTGAAGAAAATCGCAGAAGTGGCTTCCGAAATTGATGTTGCGGAGAAAAATAAGATTGACGATAATGCCGAAAAATATGTGGCGGAAATTGCGCAGGTAGATAAGGATTTACATCAAGCGATTGATGGTAAAATCTCAGAAATCGTGGTGGCGGATCGTTTTCCATTCCGTTATTTTGCTGATGAATTCGGCTTGAAGTATGCGGCAGCTTTTTCGGGTTGTTCAGAACAAACTGAGGCAAGTGCAAAGACGATTAGTTTTTTGATTAACAAAGTGAAGCAAGATAAGATTAAGAAAATTTACAAGATTGAACTTTCGAATGGTAAGATTGCAGAAACCGTAAGTAAAGATACGGGCGCGGAAGTTTTGGAATTACATTCGGCACATAATGTGACGGCGGATGATTTTTCGAAAGGTGTGACTTACGTAGATTTGATGAAGCGTAATCTATTGGCTCTAAGTAAATAGGATTTTTATGGAAAAACAGCCAATCATTGTAGTAAAAAACTTGAGCGTAGAATACGCGAAAACGCCGGTGTTTCGGAAGATTAATTTTGAAATTTTGGCGGAAGATTTTATCTGCTTGGTTGGCTGTAATGGGGCCGGGAAAACCACTTTAATTAAGACGATTTTGGGATTAATAGAGCCGAGTTTTGGAAGTGTGGAATTTCTTGGGATGAGTCGCAAAGAGATTGGCTACATTTCGCAGGAAACAGTGACGATGGCAAATTTTCCGGCGACAGTGGAAGAGATTGTTTTAAGTGGGCTTTTGAATCAAAAGCGGGGAATTTTCTATACGAAGAGTGATAAGAAAAAATGCGAGGAAGCGCTCGCGAAATTTGGTATGAAAAAATTGTTGAAGAAACATTTTGCGGAGCTTTCGGGTGGACAGAGACAGAAAATTTGGCTAGCACGGGCGGTGGTAGCAACGAAGAAATTATTGATTTTGGATGAGCCGGGAAATAATTTGGATTCGAAATCGAAGAAGGAATTATACGCAGAGCTTTTGAAATTAAATGCGCAGGGAATTACAGTGGTGATGATTACGCACGATCTCGATCATCAGAATTTGGTGGGGAATAAAATTTTGGCGCTAGCGGACGGGGTGGCGACGATGGAAACTACGGAAGAATATGTGAAAAGAATTCATCGCCATGACCATAGCGAAGGTGAGGGGAAATAGGAGGTGGTGATGAACGGAATTTTGGAAAAGTTTCTGGAAATGTGGCAGTACCAGTTTATGGTGAAAGCTTTGGTGGTGGGGGTAGTGCTGGCGGTGACGGCAGGACTGATCGGGGTGTCCTTGGTTTTGAGACGAAAGGCGATGATTGGTGATGGGCTTTCACATGTGGGGTTCGGCGCGTTTGCGATTGCGACGGTGATTGGCGTGATGCCGCTACAGTTTGCGTTGCCGATAGTGATTTTGGCGGCGATTTTGATTTTGCAAGTGAATCAGAAAAGTAAGGTGGACGCGGATGCTTTAATTGCGATGCTTTCGGCAGGGGCGCTGGCGGTGGGAACTTTGGTAATCTCGGTGGTAAAGGGGGTGAATACAGATATTAATAATTATTTATTTGGCAGTATTCTGGCACTGGATGATCTCGATGTGGTGGTGGGAGTGATTTTCTCGATTGTGGTGATTTTATTCTTTATCGTGAAATATCATGAGATTTTCGCGATGACGTTTGATGAGAATTTTGCTAAATCGATTGGACTGAAGACTGAGCGATTAAATACAATTTTTGCGACTTTATGTGCGGTGATAGTGGTGCTGGGAATGCGACTGGTGGGGGCGCTTCTGATTTCGAGTTTAATTATTTTCCCGACGGTGACGGCGATGCAGGTGGTGAAAAGTTTTAAGGCGGTAGTTTTTAGCTCAGTGGTCGTTTCGGTATTCTGTATGGTAATGGGAATTATCTTTTCGTATTTTGTGGCCACGCCGACCGGCGCGACGATTGTAATTTTTAATGTGATGGCGTTTCTGTTGGCGAAAGTGGTGGAGGTTTTGAGGGGAGGCGAGTCTATATGAAAGAATATATTTTAAGTTTGGAAAAAGAATTTTCTTTAATAGAAAATGGTTTCAAAGAGGAAGAAAAAAGAGCTTTAACAGATTATAAATCAAATGATAATGAATATGTTAAGAAATTGGCATTTCTAGCCTATAAATCTAATGTGTATCAAGTTAGAATGTACAGTATATTTCTCTGTGGGTATTTATCAGAACAAAATGATGTTTTAGCATTTATGAGAGATGAAGTTTCCAAAGATGATAATTGGAGAGTTCAAGAAGTATTGGCAAAGGCATTTGATGAATTTTGCAAGAAAATAGGATATGAAAAAGCACTTCCAATAATTAATGAATGGTTAAAAAATAATAATCCTAATACAAGGAGAGCAGTTATAGAAGGACTAAGAATATGGACGAACAGACCATATTTCAAAGATAATCCGAATGAAGCTATCAGGCGAATTGCGGCATTAAAAGAAGATACGAGTGAATATGTCAGAAAATCGGTAGGGAATGCTTTAAGAGATATTAGTAAAAAATTTCCAGAGTTAATTAAAGCTGAACTCTGCAACTGGAAGTTAGAAAGCAAAGAAATAAATCAAGTGTATAAGTTAGCGAGTAAACTTATTAGTTAACAGATTTGAGTTTGTAGAGGTTTTTGAATATGATATTTCATGAATTTGGTGATAAAAAATTTCCACATATATTATTGATACACGGCGGAGGTAATTCCTGGTGGAATTATCTTCGGCAAGCTCGTATGTTATCCGATAAATATCATGTGATCTTACCAACACTTGATGGTCATGGAGAAGAATATCAAAAAGAGTATATTTCAACTGAAAATTCCGCACATCAAATTATGGACTATATAAAAAATAATTGCGATGGAAAATTGTTTGCTGTGGGAGGTGTTTCTTTGGGAGGTCAAATTGCTATTGAGTTATTATCACTAAAAAGCGATATAGCTCAGAAAGCAATAATAGATGGTAGTATTTGTATTCCTCAACCCAGGCTGGCAAGAGTTAGTACGATTATTGTAAAATTATTTGGAAAACTTATGTTTAGCAAATACGCATGTAAAATCCAGTTGAGTTTAATGAAAAAAATGTATCCCAATATGGCTTATCCGAAAGAAATAGAAGACCATTATATGGAGGATATGCCAAGGACGCCGATTAAAACATTGGTGACGATATATCAAACATATATGGGAGAATATAGGCTTAAACATTCTATTGCAGAAAGTAAAGCGCAGGTTCTATATATTTATGGTGAAAAAGAAATGGGCTGCGTTAAGGAATCGGCTAAGCTATTTCAAAAAATGCATCCCAATTGTACTTTGTATGAAGCGAAAGGATATAATCATGGTTATCTATCTATTTATTTGCCTTTGGAGTGGATGGATTTAGTTAATCCATTTTTGGAAAACGATGTTCCTCATAACAACTAAACTATGAAGTTATATAACAATTCCTAGGTTATTTTACTAAAAAGTCTTAGTTAATCTCTATGGTTATCAAAAATAGTCGTGAGGTCGAATATGGTATAATTTAGGTATGGCCTGGTAGCTCAATGGATAGAGCGGCTCCGTCCTAAGGAGAAGGTTGCGAGTTCGACTCCCGCCCGGGTCACCAAATACGTATGAGAAAAATGATTTTTGATGGTCAGAGAGAAGGCGAAGAGGTGCAGTTTGTGTTCCGACGCCATTTTTTAACGGTAAAGTCCGGTGTGATATTTTTAATTTTGATGATTATGATCGGGGTGGGGTTAACTTTACTTTGGCCAAATAATATGATGATTTTTGAGACTTTCTTGGCGTTGATTTTGGTGGGGATTTTGGGTTTCTTATATTCTTACATGCTATGGTATTTTTCGATTTATATCGTGACTAATCAGCGGATTCGTCAGATTTCGCAACGTGGTTTGTTCAAAAAATCAGTGGTAGACTTGGGGTTGGACAAGATTCAAAGTATTTCTTATGGTGTGAGTGGCATTCGGGCGGGACTAATGGGGTATGGCACGATTGTAATTCAAACAGCGGTGGGGGATTTGGTGATATCGATGGTGAAAAATTCGGAAAAAATTTATAACGATTTACAAAATCTAATTAATGAGAAATAGGAAATGAGCAAAGCTAAATTAGAAAACGAAGTGGATAAAACGATAATAAACGAAACCGACGCTGTAAAAGAGAAGAGACTTTCAATCGTGGCGAAAATGAAGCAGAAACGCGAACAAAAAAAGATTGAAGAATTCAAGAACAAGACAGAATTAGAAAAGGTGGAAGAGCGCCGTGAAGAGGTGCTTTCAAAGGGACGTAAGTTCAAATATCCAATGCAATATGCGAAATATCGCGTGGTGACAGTGACGATTATTTTGTCAGTGATGGCGGTGGTTTTGGCTTCGGGGGCAGGTTATTTTATGCTTTATAAATGGCAAAGTACGAATCCGATTCTTTATCGTTTGACTCAACTTTTGCCAGTATCGGTGGCCAATGTAAACGGCGCGGATGTGCGTTATTCGGATTATCTTTTGATTTATCATAGTACGATTACGCCGATTGAAAAACAACAGGGTAAGCTAGATAATGCGAAAGATAATGATTTTATGGAGCAGCATTATAAGCGCTTGGCGCTGGATGAGGCAGAGAATTATGCTTGGGCCTTGAAATTGGCGAAAGAAAATGATTTGACGGTGACGGATAAGGAAGTGGATGAAACGATTTTGGAACACCGAAAAATTGGTGGGGTGGAACGCAGTGAAGAAGGATTTAAGAAGATTTTGGAAGATAATTTTGGTTTGACGATGAAGGAATATCGTCGAATGATTTATCTGTCATTAGTGAAAGAAAAAGTTTCGCAGGCAATTGATACGAATGCCGTGCAGCTTGCGGCGCAGGTAGAAGCTTTGATTAAATCCGGAAAAGATTTGAAGGCAATTTCGGAAGAGCTGGGCGATAAGGTGCTTTATGAAGAAACCGGTGGACTAGTCGATAAGATGAACGTGGATGGTGGCAGATCACTAAAGGCGATGAGTCTAAACACGGGGGAAATTTCGGATAAATTTGTTTCTAGCTCGGGGGATGGTTTCTATTTTGTGAAATTGGTGGCGAAAACTGATTCGACGGTGAATTATACTTCGATCAAAATTTCGTTCACGGAATTTGATAGGCAAATGAAGGAAATTCGAGATTCTGGGAAGGTCAAAGAATTAATCAAAATCGATCGCCAAGAATCTTAAGTGAGGCTAATTAGGAATCCACCTCTGGAAACAGGGGTGGACTTTTTAGTGATTTTTATTACAATATTCTATAAGCGTAAGTTAAGATTACGAGTACTTTAAACTTTAGAAAATTCGAAGGAGGGGGATATGGAACTAAAATTTTTGGGCAGAGGCTCGGCATTTAACGTAAAAGAGGGGAATACGGCAGCGTATTTCATCGAGGATGATCAGTTGTTTCTGATTGATTGCGGAGAGGATGTGTTCGCGAAGTTGAAGCAAAAGAGTTTGCTGGGCAGAGTGAGGGCAGTGAGTTTGATGATTACCCATACGCATTCGGATCATATCGGCAGTCTGGGAAGTCTGGTGACTTATTTGTATCTTGTATTGCATCGACCGCTGAAAATTATTTTGCCGGATAATGATGAATACGTAAAAACGATTGAGCAGATTTTGCAGGGTTTTGGTTGTACAGAAGAGATGTATGATCTGGTGCAAGATACGCAGTATGATGAGAAGTTTAAGACTTTCTCGGGAGTACGTTATGTGAAAACTTGGCATTGTGCGGAGCTGATGAGTTTCGGTCTGATTTTTACCACAAAGGATGGTCTGGTATATTATTCGGGCGATACGAAGGAAATTAAGAACTTGCATTATCTTCTGAGTGAAGGGGTGCAGATCGCGCGGGCTTATATCGACGTGACTTCGGTGAAGAATTCGAACGGGGCACATTTATTTGTGGGAAACTTGGCGATGGTAGTGCCGGAAGATTTAAGAAAGCGGATTTATTGTATGCATTTCAATGATGAAAATTGCATCCAGATGGCGCTAGGTTACGGATTTTCTGTAGTGGAATGTGAAGCGTAAAGCTTGAAGGGAGCAGGAGGCTCCCTTTTTTATGGTCTGGTGCGAGCGTGGGAGAAAATCTCCCTCGGCCTCACCCCAAATAAAATAAAAAATAGAATCATTAACTTGAGGAGTAGTGCGAGTAAGACTACTACGTAGCCTTTCTCGTACAGGCGACCATAAAAATAAAGAGCATGAATGCTCTTTCTTATTATGGTCTGGTGCGAGTATGGGAGAAAATCTCCCTCGGCCTCACCCCAAATAAAACAAAAAATAGAGAGCAAGCTCTCATTTTTTATTTTCTTTGGTGCGAGTGGAGGGAGTCGGACCCTCGTCTCTTCCTTGGGAAGGAAATATAATAGCCGTTATACGACACTCGCGTAATTTTATTTTATCATGATTCGAGAGGGATTTTCGGAAATTAAGAAGAATTTCGAAAAATTCACAGTGGCTTCATAATTAAAATTTAAAATAAAAATATGGAGGAAGAATGATTAAAAATGCGGTAGCTTATGTTTTTCGAAAACGCACGCGTACGATGTTGGTATTTTTGATTTTAACTTTAATTCTGGCGGTGATTTATGCGGGGTTTTCAATAATGAAAACTAGCGAGAAAATGACGAGCGCGATAAATAGCGCAAACGATTTCGGTGTAAAAATTAGATCATTAAAATCTGAAACTTTTGATGCGGAAGGCTTTGAGTCGGTAGGTAAGGAACTTGGTGCGGAAAAAATTTATCAATATGAAGGTATAGCAGAACTCAAAAATGGTAAGGTAGTGACGGGTGAACAAATGGTGATGCGAGAAGATTTGCCAGGTTACTTGGGAAACGCGGTTATGCTTCAGGCTATAAGTGATGTGAAGAAAGACCCGTTATTTCGGAGTGAAGTATTTAAGTTGATTGAAGGGAAAAATATTTCGCGTGAAGAAACTGGAAAGGTTTTGGTGCATGAAGCACTGGCGAAGAAGAACCAGTGGAAAATCGGTGATAAGGTGAGTCTAAAAGTTTTAGGGGAAGAGAAGGAATTAGAACTTTTAATTCAAGGGATTTTTACTGGGAAAAAGCAAGAAAAATATACCGGGATGTCTTCGGATTTTAGTGAGAATATGATGTTCACGGACTACACGACGATGGTGCAAATTTTTGGCAAGAAAAAACTGGTGACGAGTCTAAAAATATTGGTATCTGATTCCGAAAAGTTGGCGGCATTAAAAACGGAACTGAATAAAAAAAATGTTCAGCCGGATGATTATGAAGTGGTTGAAGAAGAAAACCAATTTTCGGAGATGGTAGAATCTTTAAATATGGTGAGGCAAATGATTTTCACGATGATTATGGCGGTGATCGGGGCGGGAATAATTGTATTGTCCTTGGTTCTAATTCTTTGGGTGCGGGAAAGGATGTATGAAATTGGGATATTGCTGGCGATTGGATGCAGTAAAATGAAAATTATGGGTCAATTTATCTTGGAGTTGGTATTAACTTCGCTGCCGGCAATGATTTTGGCGGCGATGCTGGGAAGAATTTTTGTAGGATGGATTCTGGGTGCGATTTTACAGAAAGAGGGGTTAGATAATTTAGATTTAAGTAGTTTTACGACGGGTGGGGGAATGGATATTTTTGCGATGAGCTACGGGCTTTTGATTTTAATTATTGTTCTAGCAGTGATAGCGGCGTCGTGGATGATTCTAGTGAAAAAACCGAAAGAAATTTTAGCGAAAATAAGTTAGGAGGAAAAATGAGTGTACTAAAAATTAAAAATGTTTCATATGCTTACGCAGGGAATCGGGAAAATATTTTAGAAGGAGTGGATCAGAAATTTGAGAGGGGAAAATTTTATGCGATTATTGGAAAATCGGGGGCGGGAAAATCTACATTGCTTTCACTGCTTGCGGGATTAGATGAACCGAAGAGTGGTGAAATCTTGTTTGAGGATGAAAAGATTGGTAAGTACGGTTATAGCTATCATCGCAAAAATCACATCGCTCTGGTTTTTCAGAACTATAATTTGATTGATTATTTAACGCCGCTAGAAAATATCAGACTGGTGAATCGGGAGGCGACGGATGAGATTTTGGTGAAGCTAGGATTAGATAAGGATCAAATAAATCGAAATGTGATGAAGCTTTCGGGCGGACAGCAACAACGAGTGGCAATCGCGCGGGCGTTGGTTTCGGAAGCGCCGATTATTTTGGCGGATGAGCCGACGGGGAATTTGGATGAAAATACGGCGGAAGAAATTATTGAAGTTTTGAAAAAGTTGGCAAAAGAACGCAATAAATGTGTGATTGTGGTGACGCATAGTAAAAGGGTGGCGGATTCGGCAGATGTAGTCTTGGAATTAAAGGGAAGGAAATTGAAATAATGTTGAAAAATGCATTTTTATATGTAACGCGCAAAAAGTTAAAAAGTTTGGTGATTTTTTCTGTGGTGCTAATAATGGCGGCACTAGGGATGATCAGTCTGGCGATTCAGGATGCGACAAGTAAGGCGGCTAAGGAAGCTTTTTCGGGAGTAACTAATAGTTTTTCAATGGAAATTAATCGTCAGGTAAACCAGGGTACGCCGAGGGGTGGGGGCAATGTGAAGGGAACGGATATTAAAAAAATTTCTGAGTCACCGGAAATTGAATATACGGTGAAAAGAATTAATAGTGTGGCAGATTTGGTGGGTAAAGATATTATCGAGACACCAGAAACGTTGCGCGGCATGTCGGCAGAACGAGCGAAAAATTTTAAGCGCACGGTGATGCTGACTGGCGTAAATGATTCGGCGAGGGAAACGAAATTTGTTTCGGGGGCCTATAAATTGGTTTCGGGAGAGCATCTAAAAAATGACGATAAATATCAAATTTTGATGCACGAAGATTTGGCGAAGAAAAATAATTTGAAAGTGGGGGATAAGGTAAAAATTAAATCAAATTTATTTGATGCGGATAATGAAAAGGCGGCAAATGAAACTATTGAAGTAACGATTAAAGGTTTATTTGCAGGGAAAAATACGGGGGGAGTGACGGCGGCTCAGGAACTTTATGAAAATACTTTAGTGACAGACGTTTCTACAGCGGCAAAAGTTTATGGCAATGATGAGGATACGGCGGTATATCAGGATGCAACATTTTTCGTGAAGGGCGAGAAAAATCTGGACCAAGTGATGGCTGCGGTGAAGAAATTGGATGTGAATTGGCGCGAGTATAATTTGATAAAAAGCGCCTCAAACTATCCGGCTTTGGAACGATCAATTTCGGGAATGTATGGAGTGGCTAACCAAATGTTTTTCGGTTCACTAATTTTTGCGGGAATTGTAGTGGCTCTAGTTTTACTACTTTGGATGAACGCGAGAAAAAAGGAGATTGCAATTTTACTGGCGTTAGGTTTGGAAAAGGGGCAGATTTTCGGACAGTTTGTGATGGAACTTTTGATGGTGAGCCTACCGGCATTCATAGGGGCTTATGTTTTGGCAGGAAAATTTGCGAAAATAATGGGAAATGATATTTTAAAAAATGTCACAACTGGGGTGACAAAACAAATGGCGAAACAGGCTGGGGCGACGCAGTTGGGCGGAGGTGCAGAAATGGAAGGTTTTACTAAAACGCTTTCGGCCATTGATGCAAAGATGGCGATTACGGCAGTGGCGATCACGGTGGTTTTTATGTTGGTCATTATGCTGGTTTCGCTTGGGATAATAAGTTATCGAAATTTAAAAAAGAATCCAAAGGAACTTTTGACAGAGCTTTAAATTTGGTATATTTAGATTAATGAAAATATTGATCGTAGAGGATGACCGAATGATTCGGGAAGGGGTGGTAGAATTTTTGCGGGAATTTAAATACGAGATGGTCGAGGCAGGCGACGGGGTGGAGGCGCTGAAAAAATTTAATCACGAAATTAATTTGGTAATTTTAGATATCAAATTGCCGTCGATGAGTGGACTAGAAGTTTTAAGAAAAATTCGTGAAAAAAGTCGAGTACCAGTTTTGATAATGACGGCATTTTCGGACGAAGAATCGCAGATTATGGCCTTTTCGAATTTGGCGGATGGTTTTATGGAAAAACCGTTTTCTTTGCCAGTTCTGAAGGCGCGAGTGGAAGCATTACTGAAGAAGACTTTAGGTGAAGATCTAAGAGAATTTAGTTATCAAGAAACAAAAATCGATTTTGTGAGTTTTCGAGCTGAAGTAGCAGGGCAACCAGTAGAAGTGAAACCGAAGGAACTGGAGATTTTAAAATATTTGTTTTTGAATGAGGGGCGAGTTCTGATGAGGGAGCAAATTATCGAAAATGTTTGGAAGGAAAGTGAAGAAATTCCATTTGATCGAGTGATTGATGTTTATGTTAAAGAGCTAAGAAAAAAATTAAAACTGGATTGTATTTATACGGTGCGCGGGGTGGGGTATAAATTGGAGCGAGGATGAGAGGAATTTTTTGGAAGGGATTTTTCAGAGTCTTGATATTACTGTTTGGGGTAGTGACAATCATTCATGGTGGGATATTTTTCGCGCTGCCGAAATCTTATTTGGAAGAAAAAACAAAAGAAATTAGGCAGACGGCTTCGGATGTGACGAAAAATTTAGCCGGCAAAAATCGTGAGTACGTGGAACAGGCTTTGGATTTTTATTCAAGGAGTGGGGAGATTAAAGCTTATCTGAAATCGCAAAATGCGGAGAACGAGATGAAAGTTTCAGAGCTGCTACCAGTGGATCGGACGAGTGAAAATAATTCGGTGATTATTGAAGAAAAAAGCGTGAAGCTCTTAAACGAAGAAGAGGCTTTGGTGCAGTTTGTTTCGACGGCAAATTTAGAAAAGGATGCGATTGATTTGAGCTTGAAGTTTTTGCCGGTTACATTACTGGGATCGGTGGTGTTATCGCTGGTGGCGGCGGGGTTTTATGCGAGACAGGAAACTCTGAGAATGAAGCAAGTGAATTTTGAATTTTTGCGTGGGGCTTCACATGAATTAAAAACGCCACTGACCAGCCTGAAGATTGTTTTGGAAAATATGCAATTTAAAGTAGGAAAATATAAGGACCGGGATCTTTATTTGGAAAAATGTGGGGAAATGGTGGACGAACTTGATGCGGGAATTCGAGAGTTACTTTTGATGTCTAAAATGGATAGTTTTGAACAGCGCGAATGGATAAAAATTTCGGAAGTAGTTGAGGAAGCCTTGAGGCGAAATCAAATTATGATTGCGGAGAAAAATCTGCAAATACGAATTGAGGTGGGGGAGCAAAAAATTTGGTTGAATCGGATGGCTTTATCGATGGTGTTAGCGAATTTAATCGGAAATGCAGTGAAGTATGCGGAAGAAGGTGGTAAGATTTCAGTGCAGATGCGAGATGGAGTACTAGAAATTAAAAATTCTTATAGAGCGGGCACCAATGAGCAGAGTGGAAGTGGTTTGGGTCTTTACATTGTAAAAAATTTATTGAAGCGATATGGTTTGAAATATGAAATTTGTAACCAAAAAAAGAGTTTTAGTTTTAAAATCGATTTTGGAACTTTAAAAAGAAAAAACTCTTGCACAAACAGGGGAATCAAGTTATAATATCAAGTAGTGGATTCGTAGCTCAGTTGGTTAGAGCGCTGCCCTGTCACGGCAGAGGTCGCGAGTTCGAGTCTCGTCGGATCCGCCAGAATAGAGCCCTTCGGGCTATTTTTTGTGGTTTGAAAATAGGACTTGGTGAAATTTAGGTGGTGGTGAGTTTTTTAGATACGGTTTTGGTTTTTAATTAATTTAGAGAATTTTTTCGACAATGAATTGAGTGGCGAGAGGTTTTAATTCGCCCAGAGTTTTTTCATCGTCGATAGTATAGCAAAGAACTGGATGATTGACTTTGAATTTTTGGATGGCAGGTCGGTTTAACATAGTTTGATTAACGCTAAGGAAATCTGGTTTGACGAGGCGCCAAATTAGAGGGTTATTAACAAAGAAATCATATTTTTTAGCAAGGTCAGAATCGTCAGAGAGGAGAAGTCCGGCGGGAATTTTTGGGTGATGGTGTTTAATCCAGTAGACGATGCGCGGGTCAAAGCTTTGGAGATAAATTTTCGGGTCACGATAACTTTTGAGATATTTTTCGAGTGCAGTGAGGACGGTTTTGCTGAATAGGGAAATGTTAGAATGCTCGGTGGTTTTTAGCTCGATTAGGATGGGAACTTTGGCGTGAATTAAATCTAATACCTCGGAAAGTTCGGGGATAGTTTGATTAGTGGAAACACCATCGGAATTAATCAGTGGAAGTTTTTTAAGAATATAAAGACCGGTATCTTCAAGATTGTAAGATTTTTTAGTCATCCGCAGAGTGTCGTGGTCATGAAAAACCGCGAGCTGGTGGTCTTTGGTGAGATGAATATCCAGTTCGATAGCATAATTCGCGAGCAGGGCACGCTTAAATGCGGAAAGAGAATTTTCCGGAAAATTCTTGGCGCCTTGATAAGTCCCGTGCATGCCGCGATGAGCGATGAGATCCGAGATGAGGCTCTTCATAACCTCATTATACATTAAAGAAAAAATAATGTATAATGTCTCTATGCCATTGTAGCTCAGTCGGTAGAGCAGCTCATTCGTAACGAGCAGGTCACAGGTTCGATCCCTGCCAATGGCTCCATTTTTTATCTGGCGTGTGCCAGTTTTTTATTGATAAAAAATTTTAAATCTGCGAAAGAAATTCAATGGCAGAATTGGCGGCAATGGCGCCGTCGGAAGAGGCGGTGACGAGTTGACGGAAATTTTTGGAACGACAATCGCCGGCGGCAAAGAGCCCAGCGAGATTGGTGGCACATGAATCATCAGTGATAATGAAACCAGATTGATCGAAAAGTAGGAGGCTTTTGAGATTGCTATTTTGGAAAATTTCAGTGAGAGAAGAGAGGCGACCAATTTCGACGAAGAGACTGGAGACTGGCAGAACTTGTTGATTTTTTAGAATAAGAGAATCAAGGTGATTGTCTTGACTACTGTGACAGGCGAGAATTTCTTGGTTATAAAGAATTTCGATATTGGCGGAATTTTTAATTTGTGAAACTAGGGCTTTTTCAGCGGTAAAATGGGAACGGCGATGAATGAGGAAAACTTTTTGCGCAATATTAGAGAGATAGGAAGCGGCGAGAAGGGCGGAATTACCGCCACCTACGACAGCGACAGTCTGATTTTGGTAAAAGGCGCCGTCACAAGTGGCACAATAGGAAATACCATGGCCGATGAGTTCAGATTCGTTGATGAGATTGAGGCGACGTGGGGTGGTGCCGGTAGCGAGAATCACGGATTTAGCGGTATAAGTTTGGTCGCCGGTTAAAGTGAAATGAGTGGCGGTTTTTTCGAGGTAATTAATTTTATCGTAAGTAAGAGAAAGACCGAGGGATTTTAATTGTTGATAAATTTGTTCGGAAAGTTCAGGGCCACTAACTTTGGCGAAACCGGGATAATTTTCGACGACGGGGGCTTCGAGGATTTGTCCACCGTAGCCGGCATTTTCGAGTAAAAGGACTTTTTGATGGTTACGCAAAAGATAAAGGGCGGCAGTCATGCCAGCGATACCAGCGCCGATAATGGCGACGTCATAAAGTGAGGTGGAGTTTTCGTTCATAAATATATTATAGCGTAAGCGGTGAAGAATGTCGCATGCCTTTTTTCGGACCGCTCAAGAGGGGAGAATGCCGCATACCCCATTCCGGAGACGCTCTAGGCCGCTCGGCCAAGCTTATGCTCCGTCAGAGGTAAGCGGCATTCCCTCTTTGAATAATTAAAAAATAATACGTTATTCCTTTTTGTGTTTATGGTAAAATAAGATTATATGCAAGGCCAAAAATCACATTTGCCCCACCCTCACGGGGGGGGGTGGTTTAAACGGGAACTAAAGTTTCTCGGTTTATTTTTGGCGTTAGTTTCTTTTTTGAATTTGGTTTTTAGTAACAGAACATTTGCTTTATACACTCCGACGCTTTCGGCTTCTGTTGATCAAGCAAATCTGCAAGTGAACGGAAATCAAGTGATAAATTCCACTGATAAAACTACAGAGATTCCGTTTAACTTTGTGGTAAATACGAATAACCGCACGGGCTATACGGCTACACTTAGTGCTGAAACCGAAAATACCGCGTTAACTAATGTGAGTTCTGCTGTGGGAGCGAAAATTGATTCGGTTAGTACGGATTTGACGCTAAATAATTTACCGAATAATACTTGGGGCTTTAAGTTCGGCTCAAACACGAATTTTTCACCGATTCCAGCTTTATCTACGCCGACTCAAATTCTCCAAACTGCAGGAAAGACTAATGGAAATGAATCAAGTCAACTGAGTATTGGCATGAAATTAGCTGATAATCTTGAATCCGGAAATTACCAGAATAAATTAATTATATCTTTTGTTTCGAACCCATACCCCATGCATGCCTTGATGACGACGGGGATTGATTTTAATACAAAAATTAAAACCCTTGAAACTGGTGGAAATAGGATTGAGCATATTTCGCGAAGTGTGACAGCCCCGAGCTCTGGCATAAACACCGTAAGTCTTGAAGATGGGGTTAATTCGGATTATGAAATTAAGGCTTGGTATGATGCAGCAACGAAGACGGTACATTACTATGTGGAAGCAGGGAAGATTATTTTGAATGATGACAGTAATGCAATGTTCCATAGCCTAGTGAATTTAATTTCTTTAGATGTTTCGAGTTTTGATACTTCGAAAGTTAAGGGGATGGGGAATATGTTTTTTGGTGATGAAAAATTGGTCTCACTTGATTTATCGAATTTTGATACACGGAGTTTGACGAATATGGACAAGATGTTTTATGGATTGTCGAGTCTGACGAGCTTGAATATTGGCTCTTTTGACACTTCGAAAGTGACGAACATGGATTCGCTATTTTACGGTATGGTGAATATCGAGAATATTAATGTGTCGAATTTTGATACGCGTAACGTGACGAACATGAATCATATGTTTTCGAGTATGCATAAGCTAAAACAATTACAACTGCCTGCGACCTTTGACACTTCGAACGTAACTGATATGGGGTATATGTTCTATAATTCGAAAAGTTTAACGAGCTTGGACGTGTCGATGTTCAATACGGAAAAGGTGACAAATATGCGTGAAATGTTCGGTTATTTGGAATCGGTGACGAGTATTAAATTCGGTAGTAGTTTTAATACAAAGAATGTAACAGATATGTATGGTATGTTTGGTACGCTTTGTAACATGCGGGAATTGGATCTTTCGGGAGCAATATTCGATACGGCGAAAGTGAATGATTTTGATGCAATGTTTTCGGTGTTTGGTTGTGCTTCGGGTGTGGGAATGCTAGAAAAAATCTATGTGAATAATGATTTTGATTTGACTAGTGCGAAGATTTATAAGGTAAGTAATCCTACTTCGAATTTGGATATTTTTCATAAACAACCATTACTGCGCGGAGCAATGGGGTCGTATTGGACTAATCCAGGTGATGCGAATTTTGATGGATTACGGATTGATCGTGCCGGGGTGAAGGGTTACTTTACGCGAAAACCGTAGGGGTGTGAGTTTTATTCCGTCTTAACCTGTGATAAGATAAAAGTAATGGTGCAATTAGGTGTAAAAACAAACAAAGGTCGGGGGATTTTTGAATTTTTCTTTGCCAAAAGTCAACCAGAAGTGGATAGGGAATGGGTGGCGGAAAATCAGTTGAAAATGGCGCGACTTTTTATGGCGGGGCTGGAGAAATATAACCTGGAGAGCGGCGCTGAGAAATTGGGGGGAGAGCTCGACGAGCGTGGTGCGGCGTTTGACGATGGGATGAAGCGCCCGGTTAGTGAAACGGCGGAGCGGGTGCTTTTGCCGGAACAATTTTTATTGGTAGTTGGCTATCACATTGATGAGGATACCAAGACGCGGGAATTTTATGATGAGAACGAGGAGCTCGCGACTCGTACGGTGACGGAAGCGATCTATACGAATCTTTTGATCGGCTTTAGTTCGGAAATTCAGTGTTTGGTGCTGATGAAAGTGGATGCAGATTTGACACGATTTGGTGAAGTGTTCGTATTTTATCCAAAGGATTTTGCGAAGAAAAAATATCGCAGATTTATCGAGCGTTTCGAGATTTATGACCAGACAGAGAAATGGTATGAGCGGATTTTGATGCGACTTTCGGCAAAGCATCGCACGACTTTTTATGTGCCGAGTGAAAGTTTGGGGACTTTGACGGATGTGGAGGGAAATCCGGTGCTGATTTATATGAGTCAGGCGAAAATGCGAGAGCGATTTGTAGAATTTTTTAATAACTGGGAGCAAAAATGAGCGAAAAAAGTGAGGTGAAAATTTTAGCGGTAGTGGGGATGAGCGGTTCGGGTAAATCGGTGGTGGTGGATTTTTTGACCAAAAAAGGCGTGCCAAAAGTTTATTTCGGGGGAATGATTTATAAAGAAATGGAACGCCGTGGAATTCAGCGTACAGCGGATGGTTCGAGTGAACGACAATTTCGAGAGATGATTCGTGAAACTGAGGGGAAAGATTGGGTGGTGCGTCAGGTGATGGGGGAGATTGATAATTTGATTGCTTCGGGACAAAAGCGAATTGTGCTGGATGGGCTATATTCTTGGACGGAATATAAGGAACTTAAGAGTAAATATCCGGGGCTTTTGACGGTGGTGGCGATTGTGGTGCCGAAAGCACTGAGACATTTCCGAGTGGGGAAGCGCGAGGAGCGACCGTTTACTTTGAAGGAAATTCAGGAACGAGATTATACAGAGGTGGAAAATATCGAAAAAGGTGGGCCGATTGCGATGGCGGATTATTATATTTTGAATGACGGCAGTGTGGCAGAAATGAACGAAAAAATGGCAGAAATTTTAACGAGGATGGAATTTTAATGAAAAAATTAGTAATCATTGATGGGAAAAGTGTTTTTTATCGTGGTTACTACGCGATGGGAAATTTGGCGACCTCGAAGGGAGAGCCGACTTCGGGAGTGTATGGATTTGCGGTGATTGCGATGGAAATTGTGCGTAATATCCAGCCGGACCAGGTGGTGGTGGCGTGGGATAAGGCACGCACTTCGACGGCGAAGCGACTCGCAATTTTTAAGGATTATAAAGCTGGACGAGTAAGGCCACCAGAGGATTTTTATGCACAGATTCCTTTGCTTCGGGAATTGATTTCGGCACTTTCATGGGGCTTTATGGAGGCGGATGAATATGAGGCGGATGATATTATTGGTACCTTGGCGCGGCAAGCGGATGAGGCGGGGGATTATATGACTTATATTGTGTCTTCGGACCTTGATATGCTGCAAATCGTAGATGAAAACACCAAGATGTACCGAATTCTGCGGGGATTTTCGGATCTCGAAGAGATGGATATTCCAGCGGTGGAAGAAAAATATGGGATTTTGAAATCGCAATTTTTGGATCTTAAGGCGCTGAAAGGGGATAATTCGGACAATATTCCAGGCGTACCGGGGATTGGTGAAAAAACCGCAGTGAAACTCTTAAATGAGTATGGTAGCTTGGAGGGGATTTATGCCCATATTGAGGAAATTTCGGGGGCGACACAGAAGAAATTGATTGATGGACGCGAGTCGGCTGAGATGTCCCTAAAGCTTGCGAAAATTATGACGGACGCACCGGTGAAACTTTCGGATGTTCCGGCTTTGAAACTAGATTTTTCGCGTATATCAGAGGTATTTAAGCGTTTAGAGTTCAATAATTTGCTGAAAAAACTGAAAATTGAAAATGGGCTTTCGGAGATAGAGACTGAGCCCGCAGAAGAAGTGGTGTCGCGAGTAGAAATTCCGGAAGGGATGCTGGTCGCGAGCAATATTAAGGACTTGATGCATGAAAATGCCGAGTTTCGTGAGCGAGTTTTTCAGGCGAAGAGACTTTGGGATTTGGATCAAGCAGATTTTCTGTTAAATCCATTGCGCCGTACAGGGGTGGATGGAGTTGGTACGATGGAAGAGGCGTTGACTGGTGTGTATACGGAAACGACATTGAACAAATTTAGTGAACAATATTTGGCTTTTTCGAAGGATGAAAAATTGAACACAATTTTTACGGATTTTGATATGCCGGTAGTGCCGATTCTCTATAAGATGGAAGCGACGGGAATTTTGTTAGACCAGGAATATTTCGAGGGTTTGAAGACGGAATTCGAGGGGAAAGTGGCAGAAATTGAACAAAAAATTTATGAGCTTTCGGGCGAACAATTTAATGTCAATTCGCCACTTCAAATGTCACAAATTTTGTTCGAAAAGTTGGGACTGCCGGTAAAAGGTATTAAAAAGACCTCGCGAGGTTATTCGACAGGGGCGAAAGAGCTAGAAAAGCTCAAAGATGAGCATCCGGTAATTAAAGAAATTATTCATTATCGAGAAACGATGAAGCTATTATCGACCTATATCGCACCGCTGATTGAACAGGTGGCGGCAGATGGACGCATTCATTCGACGTTTACGCAGAACGTGACGGCGACGGGGCGACTTTCGAGTTTGAATCCGAATTTGCAGAATATTCCGGTACGGAGCGAAGAGGGGAAACGTATTCGCCGGGGATTCGTGGCGCCAGAGGGGAAGATTCTGGTTTCAGCAGATTACTCACAGTTCGAATTGAGGCTCGCGGCAGTGCTCGCGGGAGACGAAGCTTTGGTTTCGGATTTTAATCAAGATATTGATATTCATACGAAGACGGCGGCGGAAGTTTATCAGATTCCGATGGAAGAGGTGACGAAGCTACAACGTCGCGTGGCCAAGGTGATTAATTTTGGTATTATGTACGGCATGAGTCCGAAGGGCCTGAGCGATGCGACGGAGATGAATTTCTTCGAGGCGAAGCGATTTATTGATGAATACTTCAAGGTGCGCCAGAAGATTTACGCGTATTTGAATCACACGCTGGAAGAGGCGCGAGAAACGGGTGAAGTGAGGACTTTTTATGGCCGTAAACGCCCGACACCAGATGTGAAATCCTCGAATTTTATTATTCGTAATGCGGCAGAACGAGCGGCACAGAATATGCCGATTCAGGGAACCGAGGCGGATTTGATGAAGCGAGCGATGATTGCGGTGGATAGGAAGTTGCCGGAGGGGGCGAAATTGGTGTTACAAATTCATGATTCTTTGGTGGTGGAATGTGATCAGGCTGATGAAGAGGCGGTAAAAATGATTTTGCAAAAAGAGATGGAAGGGGTGGCGCCAGAATTGAAGATTAAGCTCAAGGTGGAAGTGACGGCGGGGCAGAATCTCGGAGAACTATGACGATGAAGCTGGAAATTTATCAAGGTGCGGAGGGGGAGGTTTTTTTCGATGTGGACGAAATGAACCAGACGATTTGGGCGGAACAGGGAAAGATTGCAGAGCTTTTTGAGGTGGATCGCACGGTAATTTCCAGACATTTACGTAATATTTTTGCTGATGAGGAGCTGGATGCGGAAAAATGTGTGAAGGAAGAGGTAGAAGAGCGACTTGAGGGTGGTCGTCGGATTGCGCGTAAGATTAAGAAATATAATTTGGACGTGATTATCTCGGTGGGGTACCGAGTGAATTCGAAAAAAGCCACGAAGTTTCGTATTTGGGCTTCCTCGATTATTAAGCGTTATATGACGGAGGGGGTGGCGGTTAATTATGATTTGGTGAAGAAGTTGCCGGACGGAAGTGAAAAACTGCAGAATCTAGAGGAGACGCTGGGGATTGTGCGCAGGATGTTGACGGAAACTAGCTTGAGTGCGAATGAAGCGAATGGAGTGCTTGAGGTGGTAACGAAATATGCGGATAGTTTTGCCACGATTTCGGAATATCTGAACAATAAAATTATTTTTTCGGTGGACACCAGGGCGAGAAGAGATTTGAGCGAAGTGGAGATTGAAAATTATGTTTCAGATCTACGTGAAAGACTGAATGAAGGTGAAAATTTCGGGGTGCTGGCGGAAAATAACAGAGGTGAAACACTAATTTCAGCCCGAGTACAAAATTTGTTCGAAAGAAGTGATTCGGTGGCTAGGCGAGCGGCGAAGTTACTTTATTTTATCGTACATGAGAAGCCGTTTTTGGAAGGAAATCAACAAATTGGGGCGTTACTTTTTGTGGTTTATTTGTCGGTGAATTTCTTTCAATTGAATGAACAGGGAGAGACGAAACTTTCTGATCGAGCTTTGACGGCTTTGGTGCTTTTGATTGCGGAAAGCCAGCCGGAAGAGAAAGAATTGATGTTGAATTTGATTTGTAAATTGCTTGATAAATAAAAATGGTATAATAAGAGGAATGAAAGAATTAATTGCGACTTTTAAAGAAGCCTATCAGAAGGAACGTAGCCTGGTAATTTTTCAGGTAATACTTCTGATTTTATCTCTGGCTTTTCTGATTTTTTCGGCATTGAATTTACAGCCAAATGCCTCAATTGTAAAAATTAGCTATGGGGATGTCGGGCGTTATCAAGGTGGGGAATGGTCTTCGATGGCGAATTCCGGGGGTTATCATGATGGATCTTGGCAGGCGATGTTGATTTTTCCGATTTTAGCTTTAACTTTGGGGGTATTACATAATCTGTTGGCACTGCGAATTTTTGAGAAAAAGGGCGCGGCGGTGGCAAAAATGTTTATTTGTATTTCACTCGGTATTTTAGTGCTAGGCTTTTTGGTCTTCATCAGATTACTGGGTGAAAGTTAATTAATTCGGATATAGTGATGATGAAGAAACAGCAAAAAGTGCAGAAAAAGACGCAACAAAATATGCAGAAATCGGTTTGGGATAGTTTGGATTTGCCACAGGGGAAACGTACGAAGCTTTATCGTTTCTTTGAGATTCTACCAGGCTTTACTTCATATATGATTTTGATTCTTTTGGTGGTATTTTCGCTGATTAGTCCAGTGCTGGGGTCTTATTATCTGTTATTTATTATTGCTACGACCTTGGTAAAGGCAGTGGGAATTACTTTTCGTACTGTACAGGGGTATCAGGCTTCGAAAGCTTCAGAAAAAGTGGACTGGCACCAGAGATTTTTGGATTTATATGATCCACATGCGGCTTATGAAAAGTATCATCGCAAAAAAAGTACTGAATTTGGTTTCGATAAGCACGTGAGAAATTTGAAGATGTTGGCGACCGGCCGTGATTTAGTGGTGTCGGAAAAAATGCTAGACGAAAATGGCAAGGTGCTGAAGGTGGAATTTCCAAAACCAGGAGATATTTATCATGCGGTGATCATGGTGGCTTACAATGAAGGTCTCGAAACTTTGATTCCGACAGTAGAGGCAGTGAAAAATACTACCTTTGATAATAAAAAAATAATTTTAGTGTTCGGCTACGAAGAGCGCGGTGGGGAAGCGATGAAAGAGAACGCGAAACAGTTGTATGAGAAGCTCAAAGACGATTTTTATGCTTTTATTCCAGTGATGCATCCAAAAGATTTGAAGGGGGAAATTCAAGGTAAGGGGCCAAATTTGGATTATGCGGCGGAGGAACTAGCAAAATTCTTGCGTAAGGAGAAGATTGATTTTGCGAATGTGATTGCAACTTCTCTAGACTCCGACAATAAGATGCATAAATCATATTTAGATAATGTGGCTTATGAATTTGTGGTGCATCCAAATCGTCAACATTTGAGTTATCAGCCAGTTTCGCTATTTACGAATAATATCTGGGAAACGCCGGCGCCAATGCGAATTATCGCAGTGTCGAATTCATTTTTCAATATTATTTCCTCGATGCGCGTGCATACCTTGAAGAATTTTGCTTCACACTCGCAACCATTTTTGGCTTTGTCGAATATGGGGTATTGGAGTAAGTTGACGATCGTGGAAGATGGTCATCAGTATTGGCGTTCACTATTTTACTTTAAGGGGGATTATAGTGTGAAACCGATTCATATTCCGATTTATCAGGACGCAGTGTTGGAGGATGGGCTTTGGAAGACTTTGAAAGCGCAATTTATTCAGTTAAGGCGCTGGGACTATGGGGCTTCGGATGTGGCTTATGTGGGGGTGAGGACTTTTTCGAAAGACCGCATGGAACGCACCGGAATGAAATTCTGGCCATTATTCGTGAAATTTGCGAGACTCCTTGAAGGTCACGTAACTTTAGCTTCGATCTCGCCGATGGTGGCGTTTGGTGGTTGGGTACCAAAATTACTCAACGCTTCCTCGAAGGAACTTTTAACCTTTAACCTGCCGAACACAATTTCTTATGTGCAGTTATTCGCTTCAATTGGTTTGATGGCGACAATTTTGTTATCATTTGGCATGTTGCCAAAACGCCCAGCTCATATTAAGAAGCCAAAGATTTTTATGCTGTTACAATGGCTTTTGATGCCAGTGGTGGCGATTATTTATCAGTCCTTTACGGCATTTTATTCTCAGACGAGACTAATGGTGGGGAATTATATGGAAAAGTTTGACGTTACGAAGAAAGTAGTGAAGAAATAAAAAAGACGAATATGGAATCCGGACGTGAGACTTAATACGGACATGGGACTATAAATTATAAAATTGGGGGATAAAAAAGACGGATGTAAAATCCGTTTTTTGATTAACTAAATCTGGTGGGTCGCGAGGGATTCGAACCCCCGACTTCCTCCGTGTAAAGGAGACACTCTAGCCAGCTGAGTTAGCGACCCATAGATGTATTTTACCATAAAATGTGTTAAAATAAAAGAAATATTTTTGAGTAATTAGAAAGAAGGCAGAATGTGTAACCTATGTGGTGAAGATGAGCAAAATGTAATGAAAATGCGCCATACACTTAGTCATGTTTTAGCTGCCGCTTTGGTTGAAATGTATCCAGGAGTGCAGTTTGGCGTGGGTCCAGCGACGGCAACTGGTTTTTATTATGATATCGATCTTTCAGAAGTAAAAGATGCAGAGGGAAATGTGATGAAAATCACCGATGCTGATCTTCCGAAGATTCAGAAAAAAATGTATTCAATCATTAATAAAAAATTGGACCTAGTATACTCTGAAAAAAGTCGCGAGGAAGCTTTGGCTTGGGCGAAAGAGAATCACCAAAAATACAAGGTGGAATTGATCGAAGATTTACCAGAATCAGAGATTATTTCTTTCTATCAACTCGGTGATTTTATGGATCTTTGTAAGGGTCCACATGTAGAAAATACCGGAAAAGCTGGTGCTTTCAAGCTAATTAAGGTGGCTGGGGCCTACTGGCGTGGGGACGAAAAACGTGAAATGTTGACCCGTATTTATGGTGTAGCCTTCGAGACGGAAGAAGAATTGAAGGAGTATCTGCAGCGTCTAGAAGAAGCAAAAGCGCGTGATCACCGTAAATTGGGTAAGGAACTAGATTTATTTAGTTTTTCAGAATTAGTAGGTGCTGGTTTGCCGCTCTTCTCACCTCGTGGGACGGTACTTCGTGATGTTTTGACAAATTATTCCTTGTCACTACGGGCAAGACATGGTTTTGAGCGAGTTTGGACCCCACATATCACTAAGCTTGACCTCTATAAAGCTTCTGGTCACTACGCAAAGTTTGGCGCAGAGTTATTCTTGGTGCATTCTCAGGTGAACGGGGAAGAATTTGCTTTGAAACCAATGAACTGTCCGCACCATGCACAAATTTTTGCTAGTCGTCCACGTACCTATAAGGAAATGCCGGTGCGCTATATGGAATCTACGACTGATTACCGCGATGAAAAATCAGGTGAGCTGGGTGGATTATCGCGTGTGCGCTCTTTGACTCAGGATGACACCCATGTCTTCTGCCGTAAAGAGCAGATTAAAGCAGAAATCCAGAACTTAGTCGGAATTGTGCGTGAACTCTATACTGTGGTGGGGATGAGTAAATTACGTGCTCGCCTTTCTTATCGTAACGATGAGGATAAATATCTCGGTGATAAATCACTTTGGGAAATGGCACAGGCACAAATTAAAGAGGCGGCGATCGAAAATGGACTGGATTATTTCGAAATGGAAGGTGAGGCAGCATTTTATGGCCCGAAGATTGACTTTATGGCTGAAGATGCGATTGGCCGCGAACATCAAGTAGCGACAATTCAGCTGGATTTCGTGCAACCGGAACGTTTTGGTTTGACTTTTGTGAACGAGAATGGCGAAAAAGAACAGCCAGTGATGATTCATCATGCGACTTTGGGCTCAATTGAGCGTTTTATGTCGGTATTCATCGAACATACTTCGGGTTGGTTCCCATTCTGGTGTGCTCCAGAACAGGTGCGTATTTTGACAGTGAATGACCAAGTCTTAGATTACGTAGAGAAAATCAAGCAGATCTTGAGTGAAGTAACACTTGAAACGCCTTTGAAGCACAATGATTTGCGTTTTACTGCGGATGTATCTGATGAGTCGCTCGGAAAGAAGATTAAGCGCGCAGTTTCGATGAAGACGCCAGTGTTACTAATCGTCGGTGAGCGCGACAAGGAAAATGGTACGGTTTCAGTACGCGAAAAGGATACGGAAAAGACGGTGGCGTTAACGGAGCTTGCCGAATACCTAAAAAATATTAAATAATGAGGGGTCTGGTCAGTGAGGTTTACAGGGGTGGCGCTGACCAGATTTTTATAGTTAAAAATGAACACTAAAATTATAGTAATTGTGGGGCCAACAGCATCTGGAAAGACGGCAGTAGCGGTGGAGCTGGCGAAGCGTCTTAATGGCGAGATTATCAGCGCAGATTCGCGGACGATTTTTCGGGGGATGGATATCGGTACGGCGAAACCAGATCTTTTAGAGCGCGGTGATGTGTCACATTTTGGTTTCGATTTGGTGTGGCCAGACGAGAGATTCACAGTGGTAGATTGGAAAAATTATGCGAAAGAGAAGATTGCTGAGATTTTAGCACGTGGTAAGCAACCGATTGTGGTAGGTGGGACGGGGCTATATGTGGATGCATTGGTGTTTGATTATCAATTTTTAGAGGAAGCGAAGAAGGGGGAACTTGATCGGAAAAAAATGGGGGATGAGTACGAAATTTATGGTATTTTAACTGACCGAGAAGAGCTATGTAAGCGTATTAAAAAACGTGTTCAGTCGATGTTTAATGAAAAACTATATGAGGAATGTCGCAAACTGGTTTCCAAATATGATTTTGGTTTACCTTCAATGAAAAGCAATATTTATCGATATGTTTGGGATTATTTGAATGGAGTTTCGAGCCTGGAGGAGGCGATAGATTTGGCTTCGACCTCAGATTTTCAGTTGGCTAAGCGTCAGATGACTTGGTTCAAACGGAACCCGGAAATAAAATGGTACAAGCGGGAAGAAATTTTAGACAAGATTTTAGAGAAGTTTCAGGTTGAACACTACTAAAATACAGCATCTGGTGCTAAAATATAAGTAATATGGGCAAAGAAAATACAACTCCTTTAGAAAAATTGTTCGGTTCAAAAACGCGAACAAAATTATTATCATTATTTTTTAGCAACATTGAACGTTCCTACTATGTCAGAGAAATGACTAGGGTAATCGATGAACAAATTAATTCCGTACGTCGTGAATTGGGTAATCTTGAATCGATCGGGGTGATTAAAAATGAAACCTACGATAATAAAGTTTATTATTCAGCGAACACGAAACACCCATTCGCGAGAGCTTTGAATATGATGTTTTCGACTAAGGTAGATAAGGTATTAGTAGAGACCGCAGTGAAAGATAGTACTTGGGATGAATATATTCGCCCAGTGAAAGCTTATCTTAACTTCTTATTTGTCACGAATCGTGTGCCAGGACAGGATGGGGTTGATATGCTGATTGTGGGCGACGATAGAACGAAGAAGCTTTCTCGCTGGGCAGAGGTAGTCGAGAAGAAAGAGGGGAAGCCATTAAATTATGTGATCATCTCGCGTGATGATTTTAGATATCGCTTAAGTGTGAAGGACCGATTCTTAAAAGAAATTATGGAAATGCAGTACATCGTCCAATATGATCCAGAAGGTATGTTGAATCAATAAAAGAGCAGGGTGGCCGAACGAATAAAGGAGGAAAAATGTTTGAATTAGAAAGTAAAAGTCCAGAAACTATCACGATTAAGACTAATACAAAACAGATTACGATTAATTTTGTGGAGGGAACGATTGCAGCTGACCTTGGTGTAGGTGTGATTAGTGGCCCGGGTGAATATGAAATTGGGGAAGTATCCATCTTAGGTGTACCAGTAATGAATAATACAAAAACCATCTATGATGTGAGCGTCTCTGGGGTGCGTATCGGTATCTTGGGTGATGTTGAAGAGGGGTTAGATGATATTGGCGTCTCAGATATCCTTTGCACTAGCTCAGTGCGCGCAATTAGGGAAATTGGGCCAAAATTAATCGTGGCCACAGGGAACGTGGACGGTATGGTGGCGGAACTTAAATTAAGTGCTCGCACGGAAAAGAAACTTAAGGTTAAGCGTGTAGAAGATTTACCAACTACGCAAGAAGTAGTAGTACTTAATTAAAAAATGTGTTCAAAGAACTCGCGAAATAGCGAGTTTTTTGATGCAATGTAACAGGGCGGTGGGAAATCGTATAAAAAATGTGTTCAACGATAGATTTTGAGTAAAAATAGTGTTCAGGGTTAACTAGACAGGTTTGAGGCTTGGGGGTGATATAATATATGTATGAATATGAATCCAATAAATCTTGTAATTGTCTTTACGATTATTATTATCTCTACGGTACTACATGAAGTAGCACATGGATATGCGGCTTATTTCCAGGGTGATACGACAGCGAAGGATGAGGGAAGGTTATCTTTAAATCCTTTAGTACACCTAGATTTATTTACTTCGGTAATTTTGCCAGTTTTACTTTATCTTACGGGTGGAGTGGTGCTGGGTGCGGCGAAACCGGTACCAGTGGATAGAAGAAATTTAAGGAACGGGGAAGGCTCGATGGCGATTGTAGCGTTAGCGGGACCAATGATGAATCTTTTGATTGCGTTTTTGGCATTTTTGATCGGGCATTTTACGGGAGCATTAGACGATCGTGGGGTGGTGGGATTTATTTTTGGCCAAACGATTATTATGAACCTGGGTTTTATGGCGTTTAATTTAATACCAATTCCACCGCTAGATGGGTCGAGGGTGCTGTATTATTTCTTATCTGATAAACTTAGGGACGTGATGGATTTTATTGAAATGCGCATGGGGATTTTGTTCGTCTATCTGTTCTTAGTGGTCTTTGGAAGTGCGTTGTCGACTCTAACTTATAATGTGATGGTGGGAATTTTAAGTGTGTTCTATTTGTTAGTTGGGGCGGCATAGGTTAAAATATTGGGTGAATTGTAAATATTGTCAGGTGGTAATAACTGGTGAGTATTGGTGCTTGATAAGGGGTGGGAGGGGGCTAGATTTGAATTGCAGAAAGCAATTTTTACTGCTATAATCAAATTATCCTAGTGGCAACATGATTTTCTGTATAGTCATGTTAAGGGATTTCGTGGTAATGGTTCTGTGGAATTATTACATAAGATTTTACCCACCGTAGTTAGATATTACGGAAAATATATGCCACTAGGATTTTTTGTTCTATAATAGACATATTAACCATGATAATTTTGGTGGGAATGGATGAAGCAAAAAGTTAGAGTAGTCGGAATTATTAAAAAGGATGATAGCTTTTTGTTACTGAAAAAAGTATTGCATGATGACTCGGATGCGGTGATATGGAGTTTGCCGGCGGGGAAGATTAATTTTGGTGAGCAGCCAGAAGAGGCGATGGGGCGAACAATTTTTGAGACTTTGAATCAGAAGATTGAGACAATTAAAATTCGTGATGTAATTACTTTTACGAACCAAAGTGATGGTTCGAATATTTATAATTTATATATCATATATGATATAACTTTGGCGGAAAATAGCGATTTAAAGCTTGAATTAAGTGATAAATATTCAGCTTATAAATATGTGAGCTTCTCGACGGATGTAAACTCGAATTTTCGATTGGCGGACGATACTGCTTCGGTAATTAGCGTAGAATTTGGACATAAGAAAATTGGAAAAGTGAATCGTATTGACGCGAGAGCGGCAGTACTGGGGGCGACGATTTACACAGATGGTGGGTCGAGAGGAAATCCAGGCCCTTCAGCGATTGGTTATGTGATTATTGATGAAAACGGTAAAGAAGTGGAACGAGGTGGGGAATTTATTGGTTATGCAACTTCGAGATTAGCAGAATATTATGGCTTGAAGACGGGGATAGAGAAAGCGCTGCAGTATGGATTTAAAACTGTGAAGTTTGTGTCGGATAATTTGATGATGGTGAATCAAATGAACGGAATTTATACGGTGAAAAATAGTGATATTTTGCCGGTGTACGAGGAGATTTTGAAATTAATTCAGCGATTTGATGCGGTGGCATTCACGCATGTGCGACGAGAGCAAAATCAGGCGGCGGATGCGGAATTAAATGAAGTTTTAGACGAATACACGATTGAAAGAATCTAAAATTGATTTTGGGCAAATAAATGATTGAAAGATTTTAAAACTGATTTACGACAAATATGTGATTGAAAGAATCTAAAATTGATTCTGCTTGTGGTAAAATAGAGAAAACGGGAGAGAATCAGTGAAGGTATTTTTTGCAGATAAACGGATCTTTGGTTTAGGAATTTTGTGTGCAAGTTTTTTGGGATTATGTTTATGCCAAAATAAAGCAGAAGCGTTATATATTTCTTCCTTGTCAGCATCGATTGATTCTTCAAAAACCATTGAAGTAGATGCGAATGAAATGACAAATGAGCATGATGGATTTTTTAAATTTGAAATTAATGGTAGTTATAACGGCCATGTCAAAAATGGATTTTACGCCACGATCAGCACGGCGAGCGAAGAGCAGGCATTGGTGCCAACGAGGCCACAAAATCCGACCAAAATTAATCCGTTGCCGGACCAGCGGGAATTTTCAGATTTTGAAAATAATATGTGGGGGTATAAGTTGCGCGACAATGCAAAATATTCGCCAATTCCGAAAAAGTCATCGCGCGAGAAATTTCTCGAGAGCGAACATGAGTCAGAGGGGAATTACACGCTGGATGTGGGGATGCGGATTGGCCGGAATTTAAGTGATGATGTCTATTCGAATAAAATTGTGGTATCGTTCGTAGCGAACCCGTTCGGAAACGCCAGGGAAGGTGATTCTACATTTTATACAGCTATGAGAAATTTAGCTGGTGGTGTAGAAAATATAAATTATATTAAGAGAAGTGCCACTCCACCTGTAGAGAGTACTTTAAATGTAAGAAATTTGGAATCACATGATTCGCAATATGAAATTTTAATGTGGTATGACTCTAGCTTAAAGACGCTCTATTATTTTACAGAGGGAGAAAAAATTGAATTATCCCGATATTGTAATCAAATGTTTAGTGGTATGAGTAATTTAAAGGAATTAGATTTAAGTAGTTTTGACACTTCAAAGGTAACGAGCTTTTATCAGATGTTTATGGGGGCTTCTAGTATAAAGAGATTAGATTTATCAGGATTTAAAACCTCTAAGATTAGTGTCATGGCAGACATGTTTAAGGATATGTCTTCACTTGAAGAGTTAGATTTATCGAATTTTGATATGTCAAGGGTGGAGCAAGTTGGGACAATGTTTGCAGAAGATGTTAAACTAAAAACTATATATGCGACAAGTGATTTAATACCAGGTGGGCCAAATAGGAATCTTAGTTGGTTGGGGGTATTTAGAGGATGTGTGAATCTGGTAGGGGGGAATGGTTCAAAGATGGAAGAGAGCGAATTAAGTTCTTCTAATTGGAAATGGATGAGGATTGATCGCCCAGGAACGCCAGGATATTTGACTTTAAAGAAGTGAGTCTGGATTGGTCACTAAATTGAGTAACAAAAATATTGAGTAATAAAAATATCACAAAAATTGTGATAAGATAGATGTAGAGCTTGAAAGATAATCGCTTGGCTTAGCCAAGAGGAAAGTCCGGGCAGCATAGAACGCAGTAGTCGTTAATGGCGACCGTTCGAAAATTTAGACGGCTTTGGCCTAAAAAATTGAAGAATAGGGAAAGTACCACAGAGACAATACCGCCTTCGGGCAAGGGTGAAAAGTGTAAGGTAAGAGCTTACGGCAATCCATGGTGACATGGTTGATGGCAAACCCTACTGGCTGCAAGGAGTGCTACTAAACTTTGGTTCGAAGATGCACGCTTACCGCTTGAATATTTTGGCAACAAAATATCTAGATAGATGATTATCGGCTAAAAGGGAAGAAACTTTTATTGTGGTTTTACTTGTGATAAAAGTATTTGCACCTTTTAGTTACAAAACCCGGCTTACTGATAGCTTAAAAATAGACCCTTACGGGTCTATTTTGTTTTATCCAAATGAATAAATTATTTGATCAAACCTTTTTTCTTCAAAGTACGAAGAGCTGCGGTACTGACATTGATTTTAAGTTTTTTACCACCGATAAGGAGGGTTTTCTTTTGGATGTTTGGTTTGAAAACTTTACGGGTCTTGTGCTGGGAGAAGCTTACATTATGACCGTACATTTTTCCTTTACCGGAAATTTCGCAAATAGCCATTATTTAATCTCCTTTTTAACTTGTTCGACAATTGCCTGGAAGGCAGCTGGTTGGTTGACAGCTAATTCGGCCAAGATCTTGCGATCGACAGTGATATTTTGCTTTTTCATGCCATTGATGAGTTGAGAATAATTCAAGTCATATTGGTGAGCGGCGTTATTGATACGGGTAATCCAAAGAGCACGAAGATCGCGTTTACGATTACGGCGGTCGCGGTAAGCGTAGCGAAGGGCCTTAATAACACCTTGTTTAGCTAGACGGAAGCTGCGGGTGCGGTAATGTTGCATGCCCTTAGCGGCAGCTAGAATTTTCTTATGTTTTGCGCGTGCGGCAACACCTCTTTTGATTCTCATGATTAAACTCCTAATGCGCTTTTAATGTTTTTAGCAATCTTACCCTCGACTGCACCAGCAGTCTTCATGTTACGTTTGCGGGCTTTAGATTTTTTGGCAAGAATGTGGTTGCCATAGGCGCGTTCGCGGATTAATTTACCGGTGCCGGAAATTTTAATACGCTTAGCAGTACCTTTGTGAGTTTTAAGCTTTGGCATAGGCTTTCCTTTTAGTTAATTTAGTATTCAATGTACGATCAGGGAACCTTGAAAGTAGGAAATTACTTTTTTCGTACTCCGACTGATAAATTGCGTCCAGCAAATTGTGGTTTTCCTTCGACAATGGCACAGTCGGCCATTTGTTCGAGAATACGATCAAGAAGTTGAGAACCAATTTCTTTGTGTGCCATCTCACGACCCTTGAAGGTAATGATAATACGGCAGTGATCGCCATCTTCGAGAAAACTCTTAATTTTGCGGATTTTAATGTTGAGGTCATTGTCGCTGATTTTGAGACCAATCTTCATCTGTTTGAGCTCGGATTGTTTTTCACGAGCTTTTTTACGATTTTTAGCCTCTTCTTTCATCTTTTGGTATTGATATTTACCCCAATCGATGATTTTGACGACCGGAGGGGTGGCATTGCCTGCAATTTCGACGAGGTCGACACCTTGCTCCCGGGCCAGAACCTGAGCTTCTTTGCTTGACATGATGCCAAGCTGCTCTCCATTAGTGCCAATAACGCGTACCTGTTCATAGCGGATTTCTCCATTGATTTTGGTGCGTGAAGTCTTAGTACTAATGTTGATTCCTTTCTTTTTAACCTTAGGGTGAATTATAACAAAATTTTTAGGGATTTTCAAGGGGTAAATCAGGGTGAAAAGGTAGTAAAGCAGATGGCTTCCTTGAGGTGTCCAAGTTTGATTTCTGGTGAATTATCATAATCGGCGATGGTGCGGCTGAGTTTGATAATTTTAACGATGGCGCGAGAGGAAAGCTTAAGGGTTTCCGCAGCGCGTTTTAATTCGGTTTTTAAGATAGGGGTGAGATGGATGTACTGAGAGATTTCGGCAGAAGTGAGGGTGCCGTTGAATTTTTCGAAAGAATGATAGCGTTTGGCTTGAAGTTCGGTGATGTGAATGATTTTATTTTGGTAAAAACTTAGATTTTTAGCGGAATTTTCAGGCGGAGATTTAGTAGAGAGGTGATCGATGAGAAGATTTTGATCGAGATAGGGAAGATGAAGTTTGATGTCGATGCGATCAAAAATGGGACCACTAAGGTGTTTGGTGTAGTTATGAATTTGAGTGGGGGTACAGGTGCAAGGTTTGACGTGCGAACCATAGTAACCGCAAGGGCAGGGGTTCATGGTGGCGAAAAGCGTAAAGTTGGCGGGAAAAGTAGCACGTTCCTTGGCCCGAGAAATCGAAATCTGGTGGTCCTCTAGTGGTTGTCGCAGGGCTTCAAGTACGGATCTAGGGAATTCGGGTAATTCATCGAGAAAAAGAATGCCGAGATGTGCTAGTGAGATTTCGCCTGGAGTTATGGGATTCCCGCCACCAATGATAGAGCAGGCGGAACTACTGTGGTGGGGCTGACGAAAGGGGCGTTTCTGAGGAATTTGATCAAGTTCGGTGGTGAGACCGTGAATTTTGTAAATTGAGATAAGTTCGGCGGGGCTAGGTGATGGAAGAAGATCTTTGGCTGCACTTGCAAGCAAAGTTTTACCACTACCTGGTGGCCCAGAAAGAAGTAGATTATGATGTCCGGCAATAGCGAGGATAAGAGCGCGCTTGGCAAAATCGAGACCTTGAATTTGGTCAAGAGTGCAGAAAGAAGAGTTATGGGAAGAAATGGGGGTGGAGCTAGAGTTCTTTTCTGAAATCGACGCGAGGTCTGGAGGGGAAATTTGACTTGAACTGCCAAGTGGCGAGATCGAATTCTGGTGTTTAAGATGAAGGAATAGCTGCTTAAGGGTGCATACGGGGTAGATTTTGATACCTTGGATAAGGGTGGATTTGGCGGCGGAAGCGGCGGGAAGAAAAATTTGTTTAAAACCGTGATTTTTAGCGGTCTCAATAATATTGAGGATACCTTTGACTGGCTTAAGACTGCCATCGAGAGATAATTCGCCGGTAAAAAAGAGGCTTTTAATATCATCTTCGCGAAGTTGTCTAGCGAGAATTAGGATATTGATGGCGATAGGTAAATCTAGGGAAGAGCCACTCTTAATGAGGTCGGCGGGAGCGAGATTGATAGTGATCTTGTGTTTCGGAAAAGAGAAATCCGAATTCATGATGGCACTGCGAACGCGTTCTCTAGATTCAAGAATGGTTTTATCGCCCATACCCACGAGATTAAAACTCGGGAGACCTTTGTTGGTGGTACCCTCAACTTCAATGAGTTGGCCAGCGTAGCCGGTAGGGATGGCGGTAAATACTTTAACATTCATAATTCTATGATGAATCTTTTATTTGAAAATGCCAAGAAAATGAGGAATTTGGGGGCTTTTCAAAAAAATTTAGACAATATTTTAAGAGGTGGATAGTTAAAAATTGAGATAAATGATAACTTGCTTATGCTTTTAATAACTTGCTTATGTTTAATATCCTTGAGATTTAAATGTGGGTATATGTGTTTGTGTTGTAGGGTTAATGTGGGCATATGTGTTTGCGTTATAGGTCTGAGGTGTATTTATTTTTTGTATTAATTGTATAAGGGGAGGCTAGGGTAATTTAAGCTTTTATGGTATACTGGAAGCAGTTGGGGCTGACAAAGCTTAGACGGATTATTAACAGATATCAGGCATGACGATTGATACCGTAAGTATTGAAAAAGTGAAGAAAATACTTCCAAGCATGTGCTTTATGCACCTGCTTTTGCCTAATTTAATATAGGCTGGTCTAACTCCAAGTTTTCGTAGTAGTTAGATTATTAGATTTACGAGAATAGATTTCGGACAGTGACGAGGCTGAAGTCGAAAATCAGTCATGGTAATCTATAGTTTTGTTATTTGTCGCTATAGATATAAACCAAGATGAAATAAATAACTATGCATGTAGAATGATATCATGAAGATTTTTCGGACCCGGAGGCAGTATCCGGCAGCTCCACCAATTGATTTTTAATGGCCTTTTTCGAGGCTATTTTTTATGTTTTTAAATAAATAAATGCCTGAGAAATGATTTTGATTGAAATTAAAAAATGTAAAAAGATACGTAACAGGGGTGAGAGATGTAAAATAGCTCAAAATAATAAAATATGTGTTCAAGTAAAACTAAAATTGTTCAAAAATAGTGAACAGAGTTAACAGGGGTAGATGTGGAAAACTAAAAAATATGCAAAAATTGTAAAATAATTATTCAAAAATATGTTGACATTAGCGTTTTGAAGCGGTATTATAGAGGTAGCTTTTGAATAACAAAATTGTTCACAAGCCAAAAACAAACAATATAGCCAAAAAACTCCACACTCTACAAAAGAAATCGGTATTCCTCGCAGTTTGACCGATTTCTTTTTTATTTTGAATATTTTGATGGTTTTATTATTGGATTTTTATGACACATTGCGGCGTGTCTTTTTTTTTGTAACTAAAAATCGTTTTTGGGTTTAATATAAAAATAGAATGTAGCTTAGAATTTATGCCAAAAAATATTTTTAGATTTTTATGAAGTTTTAGTAGCTTCTAAAAATATTTGTTTCTTAAATATAAACGATTTTTATAACAATTAGGATTTTTATTATTAGACGATTTTTTAGATACTATTTTTTTCGTGAGTTTTTTGTCGGTTGGCATAAGAAATTATTTTTTGATGAGGAAAAAGAAAAGGGAATAGTAATTTTTTCTGATCCAGCGATATAAAAAGGGAGAATTATTTAAATTTTAGTATGACTAAAGTTAGGGTGATTTTTTATAGTATTTAGAATGAGATTTTAGGTAATTTTCTATGAATATTGTTGTATTTTATTATGTTTTTAATTACAACATGGATGATTTTTGACTATTTTGTAGTAATTTATACAATAATAAATGTTTGATATTTCAGGTCTTTAACAGGTTATTATGTCATTTTGTTGTATTTATTACTTAAATATTAAGTGAAAAAAGGCTTGCATAAATTAGACACCCGTGATACTATAAGAATGTCGAAAGACAAAAATACAAATAAACAACACATTAACAATTAGGAGAAAGACCAATGTAGCGACTAAGACTACGTTAGCCAGATTTTCTGGCGTATCAGCTGAGGCTGATCTTTTGCCCCACTAAAAGTGGAGCGGTCAATTTCAAGCGGTGATGGTTGTGGCTTATAGTTATGTTTTTTGCCAGATAACCACCCGCTTGACTATGGTATTTTCCATCGTACATTAGATAAATTTATGGAAAACCAAAGCAATTGAAAATATTTCTGGGAGGGAATAGGAAATTGCTTTATAATAGTCTTATGGTTAATCTTTTGATCGGAATTTCAAGCTTAATTTCTTTGGTTATTTTAGTAGTTATGCTCTTCACTACTACGCCAATGATGGTCGGCCCGCTAGGGATTATGCTGGCTTTTGTGCTGCTTTATGTTCTGGTTTTTGGAATTATTACCTGGGTGATGAACCTATTTTTGAAGGTAGTTTTTCTAAAAAACAGAACCACGCAAACAGACTATTTTAAAGCGGGAATTATTGCGATGTATCCGATTATGTTGTTGATTTTGGTGGCTTCAAGTGTGACGAATTTGCTGGTTTTAATTTTCTTACCGGCAATTTTTGTTGGTTTGTTATTTTTTGTGTTCACTAAGATGGTGAAATAGTATTTTTTTCAAAGTCTTTATGCTAAAATAGGGGCATGGATCAGAAAAATATTGGGCAGGTTTCTGGAGTAAATGATCGAGAACGACAGGATTTTTCTGGCTTAAATTCTTTGGGGGTGGAACAGGTACCGGATGGGGTGGGGCAGATGCCTTCGGGTGGTTTTGGGGCAGAACAGGTTCCAACTGGGATGACGCAAGATGAAGCTGTGGCGAGATTGAATCAAATGTTTGAAGCTCAGGGAATGCCTGGATCGAACGGTTTTGACAGAGGACAGATGGCGATGGGCCAGATGGCGATGCAGGCGCAGATGAGCGGTGTGCCAAGACAGGCACAGGTGAATGGTGTACTAGATCAGGTGCAGATGAATGGAATGACAGATCAGGCACAGATGAACGGTATTCCAGAGGGGGTGCGGACAGGTGGCGTACCGGAGCAAGCACAGATGAATAATATGCCAGGTCAGGGGCAGTTTGAACAGGTAAGCCCAATGCAAATTCCTTCAGAGCAGATACAGGGCTTTGAGAGTGCAAATTCGCAGATTGAACAAGAAAAAAATCTGGAGACAGAGCGAGCGGAGGTCGAACAGGGGGAGGAATTCAGTGATGAGGGGGTGCCAAAAAGTGATTTAGGTAAGATTGTGACAGTGGGGACGCTCACTTTTGAGGATGGAAAATTAATTGGAACGGATCTACCGAAGGCACGAGATCGCGACGGGCTTGAGGATGAAATCTTGAAAGAGGTTGAAAAAATCAAGAAAATTAAAAGTCCAACAATGCAGTATCGGCAAGAAAAGATGTTGAGCAAGAAACTTTTAAAGGATCGTTACGGGAGAACCCCTGGGCAAGAGAATTAAAATTATGGGACAAGATAGTTAAGATCTTGGGCAAGAGAATTAAAATGCTTGGACGAGAGAATTAAGGGAAATTTAGTTAAAACTAAGGCGAATTTAGTTAAAACAGGGATAAAAAGTATTAGAACCCAAAAAATAAGATAAAAGAAGAGACAAAAATGAGCGAAAATCCGGTGGAAAATATCATTATGCGAAAGAATGCGGCGGGGACGCCGGCGGATTCTGGTGCGGCAAGTGTCACCCCGAAAAATGGGTATAATGAACAAAAAAATAGTTCAATTTTTACGCCAAAGCAGGGGGCGGATTTTTCGAAAATTTTCTCTAACAACATCATAATTGGTGTACAAATTTTTATTCTAGTTTTAGTAGCGGCTCTCTTTGTGGGGGTGAAAATTTTGGCTAAAAAACGCAAGGCGAAGGAATATGAGCGTTCACTAAAATTAATTCCACTTTTGATTCATTTACCTCCTGCTACTGATGATATTCAGGGCGGCGGAAGAGACGAGCGCGACGTTAATGAAGAGGCGATTTCGCAGTCGACAATTATGTATTCAATCATCGCTTCGACGCTGAAAAAAGAGAGTTTTAATACAAAATTATACGGTCAGAAATATTTTTCATTCGAAATGGTGGTGGTCGACGGTTTGGTGAAGTATTATGCCGTGGTGCCAGCAGTGACGACGGAGATTGTGAAGCAGGCGATTCAATCTTCTTATCCAACGGCGCGCTTAGAGGAGGCAGAGGTAGAGAATATTTTCTCGAATGCCGGGCTGGGTGACGAGGCAAAAGAAGATGAAGATAGTCGTAATGTGGCAGGTGGTGAGCTGATTTTTAAGAAGGAAGAATATTATCCAATCCAGGTATTTTCAGAATCAAAATGGGATGCACAGCTGGCGATTTTGAACGCTTTTGCGAAAGCGAAAAAAGGTGAAGGGTTGGGGTTGCAGCTAATGTTTCGTCCGGTGGGGGATGGTTGGCGAAAAAAAGTTGAAGAAATTGTAAAAAATTTACGAGAGGGTAAAAAAGTTAAGTCGGGCAGCGGATTCTTCGGACAAGGCCGAGTACTAAATTTAATCATGGATATTATTCGTGCACCATTCGAAGTGCCGGAGCTACATGAATATGAAAAAGGTAAGGAAACGACTAAGGAAGTCTCACAGGCGAAACTTGATGAGGCGCAAATGATTGAAAATAAAACTAAGTATCCGGTTTTTGAGTGTTTGATTCGCGTGGTGGCGCATTCCAGTAGTCATGAACGTAGTGAGGCCTTGGTCGGTGGCGTGGTGGCAGCGTTTTCACAATTAGATTCGCCAACCATGAATGGTTTTAAGTACGATATGGCGAAAAAAATGGACACTTTGGTGACGAATTATATTTTTCGCTTTTTCCCAACCAAGAAAAAGGGGATGATTTTAAATACACAGGAACTGGCCTCGATTTTTCATTTGCCATCTGAGGCGGCAATTCCATCGTCGGGGGTAGAGAGACAGATGACGAAACAGGTAGATGCGCCAACCGTATTAGTAGAAGAGGGTTTGGAGCTCGGGGTCAACGAATATCGTGGCAATACGAAGATGATTAAGCTAAGTGAAGATGACCGTAGGCGCCACACATATATTATCGGTTCGTCAGGTATGGGTAAATCGGTACTTTTGAAGAATTTGGCCTATCAAGATATGTTGGCAGGTAGGGGGTTCTGTTTTATTGACCCGCACGGTGACGTAACAGAGGAGTTGCTTTCGATGGTGCCAGAAAATCGTATCGATGATGTGATTTACTTTGACCCATCAGATACGGATTTTCCAATTGGTATGAATATGTTGGAATTTGCCACTACGGAACAGAAGGACTTTATCGTGCAAGAGGGGATTAATATGCTGTATTCGCTGTACGATCCGGGACATACAGGTATTTTTGGTCCACGCGGTGAGCAGATGTTTAGGAATGCGGCGTTGCTTTTGATGAGTGATCCGAGGGGTGCGACTTTTCTGGATATTCCAAGTCCGTTTATCAACCCGGATTTGGTGGCGGATAAATTAAAATACGTGACAGATCGCGACCTCTTTGATTATTGGACGAAGGAATTTCCGGCTTCTCAGAAATCGAATGATGCCGGTGAAGTGGTGACTTGGTTTGCTTCAAAATGGAGCCCATTTAAGCAAAATACGATGATGAAAAGGGTGCTGGGGCAGACCAAATCGGGCTTTAATATCCGTGAAATTATGGATCAACAGAAAATTCTCCTGGTGAACCTTTCCAAGGGTAAGTTGGGGGAGCTAAACTCGAAGCTTCTGGGTATGATTTTTGTGATGAAGTTTCAGACGGCGGCGATGTCGAGAGTGGATACGCCAGAGCATGAGCGTAAGGATTTTTGTCTATTCGTGGATGAGTTCCAGAACTTCTCGACGGATTCCTTTGAGTCGATTCTATCGGAAGCTCGTAAATTCCGTTTGAATTTGATTGTGGCGAACCAGTTTATGACGCAGCTAACAGATAAGATTCGTGAAGGTGTGCTGGGTAACGTGGGTACGATTATTGCGGGTCGTCTAGGTGTAACAGATGCGGAAATGATGGAAAAAGTCTTTACGCCGACGTTTAAGGCGGAAGATTTACATAAACAGCCAAATTATCACGCGATTGCGACGGTTTTGATGCATGGTATGCCGTCAGTACCATTTACGATGAAATTGTTGCCGCCAAGAGGCAAAGAAGACCGAAATATTTTTGCTGCTCTAAAAGATTATTCAGCGAAGAAATACGGCCGTCCAGGGGAAGAAGTAGAAAAGGAAATTGAAGATCGCTTGAGAATTAGTGAGGCGGAAGAGGGGCGAGCAAATATTGAAAATGGGAATTTTGCCAGCAATGAACCTTGGGATGGCGCGATGGATGCGGCGCTTGGTTTAGATAATTTCGATCGAGACGAAAAGGGTATTCCATTAGGGGTGAAGAAAGTGCCGGCCAGTGAGGCGAAGGCGGGGAGCCCAGAGATGGCGGAATTTCTCGAGAAAATGAAAGCTGAGGAGAGTGGTGCAAAAAAGGCCGAGAGGGTGGCTAGTGATATGGCCGAAGCGGTGGCTGGAAGGGGTGAATCTGAGAAGTCTAACATGGGGGCTAAGAAGGAAGGTCATGCGGAATTCACCTTGGATGATATTAATGCTGAGCTAGATGATTTGATGGCGGGAAAGAGTGCTGCGGCTGCGGATGATTTGATGGCGGGAAGGAGTTCTTCCGCTGCGGAGCCAGAGGTGGTGAATGTGCCGATGGAAGCCGTATCTGAGGCGAACCAGGAAGATGGGCGCCTAAAAGACGGCACGGTGATTAAAATTCGCTAAAAAACAAAAAGGCTATAAGTACCCAAAAAGTTAAAACAAGGGCCTTAAAACGGCTTAGAACGCGAAATATCGCCATTTTACCTTGACAGCTAAAGTAAAAATGGTTACACTAAAGTAGATATCAAGTGAGGTTAAAACGACTGGAAAAGGGGTTCTAAAGAATCATTTGGAAAGACGTGGGTGGTGAGCCAGAGAGGTATCAAGTTAACTTAAAAGAGGTATTTTCTTGATGGCTGGAAAACAAAAAGTTGAAGAATACGACAGCTCAGAAATTCAAGTTCTAGAGGGGCTTGAACCTGTTCGTGTGCGTCCAGGTATGTATATCGGTTCGACCGGTTACGATGGTCTACATCATTTAATTAAAGAAATTGCGGACAACTCAATCGATGAAGCGATTGCGGGTTACGCAAATAAAGTCGAAATTACACTGCTGGCTGACGGGGGTGTAAAGGTGGAAGATAACGGACGTGGTATTCCGGTAGATCTTCATCCAAAGACGCATAAATCGACGCTGGAAACGGTTTTGACGGTGCTGCACGCTGGTGGTAAGTTCGGTGGCGGTGGCTATAAGGTTTCATCTGGTCTTCACGGGGTGGGTTCCTCTGTTGTGAACGCACTTTCAACCAAGATGATTGCCGAAGTTTATCGTGAGAAAAAAGTCCATCATATCGAATTTGAAACTGGTAAGACTGTGGCGCCTTTGAAAATTGAGGGTGGTACTACTAAACAGGGAACTTGCATTGTTTTCTATCCAGATCCAACCATTTTTAAGGAAACCACGACTTTTGATTACAACTGGGTGTCACATTACGCGAGACACCAGGCTTACCTCACTAAGGGAATTTTAATTTCCGTCTTCGATGAACGCACAGGTGCGAAAGAGGCCTTCTATTTTGAAGGTGGAATTAAGAGCTACGTAAAGCGTCTAAATAATGGCAAAGAGGTGCTTTCGGATACGATTTTCTATGTGGATAAACAGATTGAAGATTCGGAAGTGGAAATTGCCGTTCAGTACAATGACACTTATGCAGAAACCATGAAGCCATTTGCTAACAATGTTTTGACCCCTGAAGGTGGTTCACACGTGGTGGGTTTTCGTACGGCTTTGAACCGCGTATTGAACGATTATGCACGCAAGAATAATCTTTTGAAGGAAAAAGAGGATAACCTAACCGGTGACGACATTCGTGAAGGTTTAGCTGCGGTGATTTCGGTGAAATTACCAAATCCAGAATTCGAAGGCCAGACCAAGAATAAATTGGGCAACCCAGAGGTGCGTGGCTACGTCGACAAGGTGATGAGCGAATATTTCGGTTATTTTTTGGAAGAAAATCCAGCGATTGCGAAGAAAATTGTCGGTAAGGCAACTTTGGCAGCACGTGCGCGCAAGGCGGCAAGAGCAGCGCGCGATAACGTGATTCGTAAGGGTGCTTTCGAAGGTTTGAATCTACCTTCGAAATTAGCGGACTGTTCTTCTAGAGACCGTTCAGAGTGTGAGCTTTTTATTGTAGAGGGTAACTCGGCCGCAGGTTCAGCAAAAGAAGGTCGTAATTCGAAGATTCAGGCGATTTTGCCGCTGCGTGGTAAGGTGTTGAATACCGAGCGCGCGAGATTAGATAAGATGTATGCGAACGCGGAGCTGGTGTCTTTGATTAAGGCTCTAGGCGTAGGAATTGGTGATCAGTTCGATATTTCTGGGCTACGTTATTTTAAGATTGTATTCATGACCGATGCCGATGTGGACGGTGCGCATATTTCGACGCTGCTTCTGACTTTCTTCTTCCGTTATATGCCAGAGGTGGTGAAAGGTGGACACGTCTATTTGGCGAAACCACCACTATTTGGCTTGATTAAGGGTACGGGCGCGAACCGTAAAATTGATTATATTTACGATGAAGCAGCCTTGGAAGAGAAATTGACTCAGCGCATCGAAGAGCGTGTGAAGGAAGGTTTGAAGATTAATCCAGAAGATGAACGCTTTAAGCAGGCTGGCTATACGGCGCAACAGCGCTTTAAGGGTCTTGGTGAAATGAATGCACAGCAGCTTTGGGATACCACGATGAACCCAGAAAATCGCGTGTTGATTCGGGTGAATATCGAAGACGCGGAAAAAGCTGATGCGATCTTTACCAAATTAATGGGTACGGAAGTTGAACTACGTAAAAACTTTATTCAGTCGCGTGCTGCCTCAGTTAATATTGATGATTTGGACTTCTAAGGAAAGGATGAGAAATGACGAAAAACGATAAAAAAGTTCCACAAGAGCCAAATGATGAAAAAATCAATGCTGAGATGAATGCGGCAGAAAATGTCGCAGAAGGAATGATTGAAGAAGCTGCAGAAGAGATGGAAGATGCTCATCTGGGCGGATTAACCGCGCACCGTGCCGTAGATGGGGTCGAGGAATTGACGGTCGAGAACGTGATGGAGGATTCCTTCCTGCGTTATTCAATGTCGGTGATTATTGATCGTGCCTTACCAGATGTGCGTGACGGCCTGAAGCCGGTGCATCGCCGTATTCTTTATGCAATGTATAAAAATGGTTGGCGTGCGCCACATGCTACAGTGAAGTCAGCACGTATCGTTGGTGAAGTAATGGGTAAATATCACCCACACGGTGACTCTTCGATTTACGATGCAATGGTGAATTTGGCGCAACCTTGGAAAATGCGCTACACCTTGGTAGAAGGTCAGGGTAACTTCGGTTCGATGGACGGCGATGATCCAGCGGCTTCACGTTATACTGAGGCCAGAATGGATAAGGTGGGTGCTGAACTTCTTGCCGATATTGAGAAAGAAACCGTAGATTTTCGTGATAACTTCGACGGTACAGAGAAAGAGCCGGTAGTTTTGCCAGCAGCCTTGCCAAATATTCTTTTGAACGGTCAGATGGGTATCGCGGTCGGTATGGCAACCAATATCCCACCACACAACCTCGGTGAAGTAGTGGACGCTACGGTGGCTTTGATTGAAAACCCAGAGGCAAGTCTGGAAGATTTAATGAAGCATGTGAAGGGTCCAGATTTTCCAACGGGTGCCGAAGTTTACGGTGGCGCACCGATGAAGCAGGCTTATGCGACCGGTAAGGGTTCGGTAACGATTCGTGCGGTAGCCAACATCGAAGAGCGCAAGAATGGCCGCTTTAATATCGTGATTACCGAAGTGCCTTATGGTATGAGTAAGGAAGGTTTCATCGAGAAGGTTCGTCAGTTAGTTTTAGATAAAAAATTAACTCACATTGCGGATGCGCGTGACGAGTCGGCACGCGGTAAGATTCGCGTAGTGGTGGAACTAAAGAAAGATGCTTATCCAAAGAAGATTTTGAATCAGCTCTATAAGATGACGGATTTGCAGACAAATTTCCACTATAATGTGCTGGCCTTAGTGAATGGAATTCAACCACGTATTATGGGCTTGAAGGAAATTTTGGCGGAATTTGTTAAGCACCGTCAAAAAGTGATTCGTCGCCGTACGGAGTTTGATCTACGTAAGGCTAAGGAACGCGCCCATATTCTTGAAGGTTTGAAAATTGCCCTGGATAACATTGATGAAGTGATTAAAACGATTCGTGAATCTTATGATGATGCCGATAAGCGCTTGATGGAGCGTTTTGGACTCTCGGAAATTCAGGCTGCGGCAATCTTGGCAATGCAATTACGTCGTTTGCAGGGCTTGGAACGCGATAAAATTGAGGCGGAATTGCAAGAACTGATGGCTTTGATCGCGAAATATGAAGAGATTTTGGCAGATGAAGCGAAGATTTTGAACGTTGTAAAAGAAGAGCTGCTAGCTATGAAAGAAAAATACGGCGATAAGCGTCGCTCGAAGATTTTCAATCATGAACTAGGTAAGTTCTCGGAAGAAGAATTGATTCCAGAAGAAGAAAGTGTGATTTTACTGACAGCAGAGAATTATATTAAGCGGGTGTCGCAGACTGATTTCCGTCGCCAGAACCGTGGTGGTAAGGGTAAGAGGGGAATGACCACGAAGGAAGAAGATGTAATTTCGCAGATTTTGACGACAAATTCGCATGATTATCTTTACATCTTTACCTCACAAGGTCGTATGTTTAAGATGAAGGCCTACGAGGTGCCTCAGGCTTCTTTGACGGCTAAGGGTACGGCAGCGGTAAATCTGTTGAATATGCATCCAGATGAAAAGATTACGGAAATCATTAAATATAACGAAGATAATCAGCAGTCGGATGACAAGAGTGATGATGAGGCGGATGAATACCTCTTTATGGCGACCAAGAATGGTACGATCAAGAAGACCGCGATGAAGAATTACGCGAATGTGCGTTCGAACGGTCTAATTACGATTAAATTGGACCCAGGAGATGAACTCAAGTGGGTGAAGCCAACTACAGGGAAGAATGATATCATTATTTCTACCTCAGCTGGTCAAGCAATCCGCTTTAATGAAGCCGATGTGCGTGCGATGGGTCGTTCAGCAATGGGCGTGCGTGGTATGCGTCTCCGTCCGAAAGATGAAGTGGTAGGTATGGATATCGTGACCGATCCAAAACAGAAATTGATCGCAGTTTCCGCGAATGGTTACGGTAAGTCTACTCTGGTTTCTAATTTCCCAACCCACAAACGTGGTGGTGTAGGTATTAAGGTAGCAGCCGTGACGGCAAAAACCGGCCCAATTGTGGCGGTACACACATTAGATCCAGAAGCCAGTGAGGTGATTATGATGTCATCAAATGGTCAGGCAATTCGTGTGGCGGTGAAGGATATTCCAACCCTCGGTCGTGCCACGCAAGGTGTACGCATCATGCGAATGGCAGAAGGTGACACGGTGGCTTCAATCGGTATCGTTTTACCAGAAGAAAAAGACGAAGAAGAGACTAACGAATAACTAGGTCTTTATAAAAAGTACGCGTCTAGCGTACTTTTTTGTGTGTGGCATAACTTGCTTATGGTAATTGATAACTTGCTTATGCTAAAAAATTTTTGAGAGATTTTACCTCTGTTAAATTATTTTTTAAAATGCTTATGGTTGTGATTTTTGAGATTTTTCGCTATGGTGCAGGTAAATAAAACAGTGAGGTAATATGAAAAATCAGCAAACAAAGAAAATAAAAAAGACGGTACTAGGAATTTTAGGCTTCAGTGTGTTGACGCTCGGACTGGGACTTGGGGTAAACTCAGCAGTTTTTGCGACATTGAGAAAAACTGAATTAGCCGATAGAAATATTGTGCTTTCGGGGATTGTAAAAGAAAAATCTGAGCGGGATCCTGGGGTGGAGAATAGCGAAAATATGGTGGGGGATGAAAATTCTGATGGTAAAAATTCTGATGGTGAAAATTTGAAAAATGCAACCTCAGAAGAAGGAGCCTTAGAAGGTGAGGTCTCGGAAGGCGAACTCGAAGGAACCGATGTGGATGAGGGGGAATTAGATGAAAAAGAAATTTCAGAAGTGCCAGTGTTGGGTCAGGTCGGTCAAACTTTGAAGGATTTTTGGTGGATTTTGGCAATTTTAGGGGGATTAATTAGCTTTCTTCTAGTCTTCTTGTTTATCAAAAAGAAAGGAAAACGAAATATTCACCACTTACAATAGTAATTATTTCTCGCAAAATAAATTCTCATTTTTTCTCTCAAAATGAGTGGTGAAACGAAGAAAGTGTACCTTAAAAATAACTAATCTTGGACAAGAATACTCGGAACTCGGGTATTCTTGTTTTTTCGTAGGTATGATAAGATAAGAGTATGGAAAGCTGTTATGTTTTTTTAGCATTCGTCTGTGGCTGGTTTATCGCACAGTTTTTCAAACTAATTGTGTTTGTGATTAAAACTCGTGGTAAGGCGAAATTCTCGGAAGTACTATATTATATGATGAAATCTGGTGGAATGCCGTCTGGTCATACAGCAAGTTTTTCGGCGGTGACTGGAACGATTGGTTTTTTGTCTGGTTTTAATTCGACGGTGTTTGCCCTGGCGGTCTGTATGACTTCGATTTTGATTTATGATGCGACTAATGTCCGTCATTCGGTAGGGGAACACGGAGAAATTATTAACCAGTTGATTGATGAAAAGAATTTGAAGCTGAATGAGGCAGAAAAAATCGCGCATCTACGCGTGGTGGAGGGGCATACGGTGCCGGAAGTGGGGGCCGGATTGATTTTAGGTATATTAATTTCCATTGTAATTAACTTTCTATTAATTAAATAACTAGGGAATTAATGGGCGAAATCGAGCGATAAAACGGGAAGAAAGTACTAAAAAAGCGGAAAATTGCCAGAAAATTAAAAAATCTTAAAAAATCTTGCAAAATTGTGTTGACATTTATTATTTTCTCATCTATTATAGAAACATCCTCATGAGCAAACGGGAAACCAAATGAACATGAGGGACGAATTTTAACAATTCAGTTGTGCAATTATTAAAATAGATTTATTTCTATTTTTATCATCGTCAGTTAATTTATGAATATTTGAGTTTTCAAATTTAAAATTCAAGGTCTGAGGACCTTTAATGGAGAGTTTGATCCTGGCTCAGGATGAATGCTGGCGGCATGCCTAATACATGCAAGTCGAGCGGTAGCATGGCTTCACCGTTTCCTT
>JABCPJ020000003.1 GCA_013333135.2 Candidatus Saccharimonadota bacterium | reverse complement strand
TAATAAATATCAGAAGCAATTGCAATTTTCATAATCTCTATTATATAACACTTTTAGTATCTGTTATAATTAAGCTATGGGTAAAAAATCAAAACCAAAACATCAATCTTCCGTAGCCGTCAATCGACGCGCGAGTTTTGATTATCATCTTGGCGATAAAATTATCTGCGGTATGAGCTTGACCGGTCCAGAAGTGCGCCAAATTCGTGATCACCACGTCCAACTTAAAGGCTCCTTTGTCACTACCAAAGATGGTGAACTCTGGCTAAATAATCTCACGCTTGGCGCCGAAACCGCTCGTAACATTCGTCTTCTTATTACAAAAAAACAACTTCATTCACTCGAAAAATCTAAACAACTCGGCAACACTATCGTACCTACCAAATTATTTGGTGGCGGCCGTTATATTAAAATCGAGGTCTCCCTCGCTACTGGTAAAAAACGTTATGACAAGCGCGTTTCGATTAAAAATCGCGACCTCGATCGCGAAGCAAGGAAGCGCCTACATGTCTAAAATTCGTCTTTTTTCCTGGAATGTGAATGGCCTGCGTGCCGTCCTCAAAAAACAGGCCATCCAAAATTTTCTTAGCACCGAAAATCCAGATTTTTGTTGTTTCCAAGAAGTTTAAGCTAAACCCGAGCAAGTTGAAAAAGAAATTTTAGATACTCCACTAGAAAATTATCAGTTACATTGGAATTCCGCCACTCGACCAGGTTATTCTGGCACCATGACTATCGCGAAAACTAATTTACCAATTCTATCTGTCGAAACCAACCTTTCCGAATACTTTAAAAGTCCCGATTTTGATCAAGCAAAATCAGAACTTCTCGAAAATGACGGCTTTGGCTCACCATTCTCTGAAGGCCGTGTCCTCACGCTTGAGGCCGAAAATTTCTATCTAGTTAATGTTTACACTCCAAATTCCAAAACTGACCTCTCACGACTCAAATTACGTCATGAACTTTGGGATCCGCTCTTTTTAGCTTATTTAAAACATCTCGAAAAAACCAAACCGGTGGTAGTTTGTGGTGATTTTAATGCCGCACATCAAGAAATTGACCTCGCACGCCCGAAGCAAAATACTAAAAACGCCGGCTTCACCCAAGAAGAACGTGAGGGAATTTCGGAAATTCTTAAACAAGATTTTATCGATACTTTTCGCGCACTAAATCCCGACACTGCTCGCTATACTTGGTGGTCACACTGGGGGAAGGCGCGCGAAAATAATATCGGCTGGCGCATTGATTATTTCTTCATATCTAAATCACTCGAAAAAAATCTCGAAGCCGCCGAAATTTACGAAACCATTCTCGGTTCCGACCACTGTCCAATTTCTATCACCCTAAATTTTTAATATTTTGAATTCTAATATCATGAATCCTAATAATTTCACCTACTGGCATAAACTTATCGGCAATGAAGACCACAATATTTTATGGAATATTCCTACTCAAAAATCTGGTCGTCTCTCAATTTTTGGTGGTAATAGTGAAAACTTTTTAAGTGAAATTCGCACTACCGAGTTTCTCGAAAAATTGCCCCTTAAAACTCTTAAATTATTTTTACCAGACGCCCTTCAAAACAAACTTCCGGTGATTAATTATATCGATTTTCTCAAATCCACCCCTTCCGGATCATTCGACCGTCACGAAAAACTTACCGAAAGTTTTCTCTCTACCGATACGGTTTTTCTTTCCGGTAATTTTTCCAAAAATTCCACCGCCTCCATCGCCGTTAACGAGGCCCTAAAATCACTGCACGAAAATCAAGTAGTAGTAGCTTGCCGTGACGCTATTGAAATCATTACAAACAGTGCCGAAGAAAATCTCCAACACGAAAATCTCGTTTTGCTCGCCACGATGCCGCAACTCCAAAAACTTTTTCAAGCCATTTATTTTCCTAAAATGTTACTGCTTTCCATGCCACTCACATCTGTGATTGAGACCTTACATAAATTTACCATTAGCTACCCACTGACTCTTATTACGCTACATAGTGACCAAATCATTATGGCTAAAGCTGGCGAAATTTATACTATTCGCCTCGATCACGCTAGCTTCACACCACTCTCTCTCTGGACCGGCATGCTACCCGCCAAAATCGCCGCGCTTGCTACTTGGAATCCACAAAACCTGCTCGACGTCACCACGGCCAGTATCAACTGGGACATTCGTCAAATTTAATCCTCACGGCTAGCATCAATTAGGATATTCGTCAAATTTAAGGCTTCCATTACTAGTATCAACTGGGATATTCGTCGAATCTAATTGCAAAATATGTTAAAATAAGCATAAGCATTTCTATAATATTTTTAATTTCAGGGTGGAAAAACTATGTCGAACAAAGTAATGATTATTGGAACAGGGAACGTGGGTGCCAGCATTGGCTTTTCTTTGGTTTCTTCCCATAACGCCATCAATGAACTGGTTCTTATCGATCAAGACCAGGCCGACGCCGAAGGCGAAGCCATGGATCTACGTGACACTTTGGCGGTTTCACCGAATTTCATGAAAATTCATGCTGGGACTTATGAAAAAGACAGCAAAGATACCGACCTCGTAATTATCACCGCTGGCGCCGCCCAGAAAAAAGGTGGCGAAACCCGCACTGAACTCCTTACCCGTAACGCCAAAATTGTCAAAGAAATTGTCGAAAATCTCGTAAAAAATGGCTTTCAAGGTATATTTCTCATGGTCACCAATCCAGTCGATGTTTTATCCTACCTCGTCATGGAATATTCTGGTTTTCCAAGTCACAAAGTTATTGGCTCCGGCACCGTTCTCGATTCCGCCCGCCTAAAATATAACGTAGCCAATCGTCTCGGCATTTCACCAAAATCCGTTCACGCCTATCAAGTGGGCGAACATGGCGACAGCGAATTTGCTCTCTGGTCAAATGCTAATATCGGTGGTCAACCAATCACTGATTTAATCTCAGCTTCTGAACTCAAAAATATCGAAACTGACACTAAAAATCAAGCCTACGAAATTATCAACAAAAAAGGTGCTACCTATTATGGCATTGGTGCCTGCGTTACCCGTATCGTGAATTGCATTTTTAATGACGAAAATCGTGTTTTGCCAGTTTCTACTTATGATAATTTTTCTGATTGCTTCTTTGGCTTTCCAACCATTGTTGGCCGCAAGGGAATCGTGCGTCGTCTCGACACCGAACTTACTGAGATGGAAGCCATCCGTATGCAATCTTCCATCAATGTAATCAAGCGTTCTCTACGCGAAGTTCTCTAGTAATCAAACGTTCTCTGCGCGAAGTCCTCTAGCAATCAAACGTTACATACGCGAAGTCATCTAGCTTTATGGTAAAATTAAACCATGAGAAAATTCTTTTTAAGGTTTATTTTATTACTATCAATTTTTACTCTCGTCTTAGTTCCTGCCGAACCGACTTTTGCTCGTCGAAAACGCAGTAGCTCAAGCAATGAAAGCTCCGCCGTTAATGATTTTACTTTCAAAAATTTTCATGCCGACTATGAGCTAACCAAAGACGCCGAAGGATACTCCAAGCTCGATGTGACCGAAACCTTAGTTGCCAATTTCACCCACGAAAACACCAATCATGGCATTATGCGGGTCATTCCAATTTTCAACCAAGCCGGCAGAAACCAAATTATTGACGATCCTTACGCCTTTAAAGCTACTGTTACTCGCAATGGTCAATCAGAAAAATTTGAATCCAGCGTTTCCGATTCCAACATTAAACTCAAAATCGGTGATGCTGACGCTTATGTCTCTGGCGAACAAACTTACGTGATTAAATATAGCTTCGATAATGTCGTCGCCGCCTTCAAGGATGTTGCAAATTCCTCAATCTCCGGCGCTTATCAAGAGCTTTACTGGAATATTAATGGTGTCGACTGGAAGCAACCTTTTGAGCAAGTTTCTGGCACTCTTCATTTTTCCGATGAAATTGCTAGCACCATTTTTGGTAACCCTATCTGCTACTCTGGTGCTTATCGTTCCAATGATACGGATAAATGTCAGATTGAAAAAGCCAAAAATTCCATTACTTTTTCGGCCAATAATCTCAAGGCTGGCGAGGGTGCAACTTTTGTCATTGCCATCAAAGCCGACACCTTCAAAATTCGTCCACCAAAATATAATTACATTGCCGTAGCAGTCTGTATTATTATCGGAATTTTCTCTTTCTTTACAATTTTCAGTATCGTTCGTAACTATCAAAAACATGTTCGCGAAAAACATCAACACTACAAGAGCTTAATCCGCGTTCCGGAATACCAACCTCGAAAAGATCTCACCGTTGGTCAAGCTGGTTTCTTTAGCTTCACTCCGCTTAATCAGAAGACCGCCACCGTGCTTAGCTTAGCCGTCCATAAGAAAATTGACATCATTAAAAATCCAATTGAAAAAAATTTCCTCGGCCTCAATAAGAAGCAATCTTGGTCGGTCAAAATCCTAAATACCGACAATCTCAGCTCCGAAGAAAAATCCATGCTTCGTGTCTTGGCTCAATCTTCCACCCTACCCGAAGTCGGTGAAACTTTCAAGCTCAAACAAAATGACTCCTACTCGGTCAACCAACTCATTATGAGCTATGATACGAATATCAAACTTGATATCGCCGAAAAAGGTTTAACCGAAGACAACAAAAGAGCTGGCATAATGGGCATTCTCGATAGTATCATTGGGGTTCATTTTATTATCATTTTCGGTAGTATGCTCTTCGGTGTCGCTTCATTCTTTCCATTCTTCCCGAAGCTCCTTTCCTGGCTTCTACGCATCGCCGATCAAACCATCCATATCACTTCTTTCTATATTTATAAGCCAGAGCTCTTCATCTTAGCTGCCGCTATTTTCATCGGTACATCTATTGCCGCCTCTACTTATAATCATTTTGCTAGAAAATATCGTGATTTCACTAACGCCGGACTCGAAGTTGTAGTCTACATGCAAGGCCTCAAAGATTACATTAATCTTGCCGAGAGTGAACGTATTAACTTCCTCCAAAATGTTAAAGGTGTCGACACCTCACCAGAGGGAATCGTTCATCTTTACGAGGAACTTCTACCTTATGCTGCGCTCTTCGGCCTTGAAAAAACCTGGATTAAGAATCTCGACAAATACTACGAAGAACTCGGCACCGATTACACCATTCCAACCTGGTATGCGCTATCATATGCCGATTTTGGTAGCTTCACATCTAGTATTTCAAGCTCGTCCTCAACTTATTCCACCAGTAGCAGCAGTGGCGGTTCTGGCTACTCCAGTGGCGGTGGCTTCTCCGGCGGCGGCGGTGGTGGCGGCGGCGGTGGCGGCTGGTAAAAGCTAAAGCCCCAAAACTTCAATTAAAAAATATCAGCTTCGTAGCTGATATTTTTATTCTCATTCAATATCCCAAAAGTCACAGCCTATAAGGTATTCGCCCCGGTTTTATTAATAAACTGTTTTATTAATAATTAACTATTCGATTTCTGGTAACTTATCAATAATCTTATTCTTTAGAATTTTAATCATCACATTACGATAAAGCCATCGTGACATATTTTCAATTGTCATCATCAGTGGTACCGTAATAATTAAAATCGCACCGAAGATTGCCCACTCAACCATCGATAAATTGATATGTACACTAAATAGGCTTTGCAGAAAAATCATACAAAATAGCATACCAAAAGTACAACCACCCACAATTAATTTCTTCCAAATATTATCATACGGCATACAAATTCGCGCGAGATAAGTAATACCTACCACTTCCCAACCTAAGACACAAAGCATCCCCAATTGTTCGCGCGTGAGCCCCAGCCAAAGCCTCAAATTAATTAACGCCAAAACGATCACCACATTAGTCAGTGCCGCCGGAATCGCCTTTTTCAAAATATTAATCATGAAATTTCCCCGAATCAAATCCTTATTCGGAATTTGCGCTAAGAAGAAACTTGGTACACCAATCGTAAACATCGTAACCAATGAAACCTGTGTCGGCAAAAGCGGATACATAAAACCAAAGCCAATCGAAAGTAGCGCCACAATAAACGAAAAGACGTTCTTCACTAAGAATAACGATCCAGAACGCTCCAAATTATTTACCACTCGACGCCCCTCATCTACAATCTGTGGCATGCGTGAAAAATCCGAATCCAGTAACACTAATTGTGCCACCTGCGAGGCCGCCTGTGAACCTGAGGCCATCGCCACCGAACAGTCCGCATCTTTTAAGGCCAAAATATCATTCACGCCGTCTCCAGTCATCGCTACCGTATGTCCCGCCTTCTGTAAAATTTTCACCATCTTACGCTTTTCTTCTGGCTTTACGCGTCCAAAAACTGTATTCTCTAGTACAATCTTTTCAAAATCACACCCTTCTGACAAATTCGAAAGATCAACAAATTTCTTGGCGTTTTTAATCCCCGCTTTTTCTGCCACAATCGAAACCGTTTCAGCATTGTCACCCGAAATCACTTTCACTTCCACGCCCTGTTCAGCAAAATAATTAAACGTACGCTTCGCTGATTCGCGAATTTCATTCATCAAAAGCACAATATTAATCGGCTTAATCGGTGAAATATCTCGTTCTCCCGAAGCTAATAGTTCAACATCTTTTTTACTAGATACTTCACCAAAAATCAAAACCCGATACCCCTGCTTGGTGAATTTTTGGATGGTTTTTTCGTACTTTTTCAGGTCATCCTTTAGGACAAATTCTGGTGCACCAATCAAAAAAGTTTTATCCTTAAATTGCACGCCACTATATTTATGCTTCGAGGAAAAACCAATAATTTGCTGCACCGAATTCTTCTCGAATTTCGTACCTTTCACGCTTCGTTCTTCTGCAAATTTTTTCAGCGCCTTCATCGTGTCGTTATCCGCTTCCTCCGCCATCATAGTTCGCCAAAAATCTAAATCTAGATCATTTTTTACCTCGGATCCGGTCATTTCATAAATACCGCTCACGCTCATTTTGTCATTCGTAATCGTACCAGTCTTATCGACACACAGAACATCCACGCGTGCCAAAGTTTCAATACAATGCATATCGTGCACCAAAACTTTTTTCTGCGCCAAACGCACCGCCGAAAGCGCTAACGTCACCGAAGAAAGCAAGAATAATCCCTCTGGTATCATACCTACTATCGCCGCAATCATCGCCTGAATGCTCATTTTTATCGGCGTAGCATGAATAAGATATTGTTGACCAAACATCAATAATCCGATTGGAATAATCAAAATTCCCGCTAGTCTCACAAAGTTATTTAGTGATTTCAAAATTTCCGACTGTTCAGTGGTTTTAATAGCCTTCGCTTTTAGGGTTAGTTGTGAAATATACGATTCTGCACCCACGCGAGTTAATTTTGCATAACATTTACCCGACACCACAAAACTTCCCGACATCAATTCACTATCTTCGGCTTTTTTAATTTCATCTGATTCACCCGTAAGCAATGCCTCATTCACCAGAATCTCACCCGATACCACCACGGCATCCGCTGGAATTTGCGCTCCCGCTTCCAAAATAATAATGTCATCTAAAACTAATCTATGCGTCCAAATTTCTTGCTCCCGCCCTTCTCGCATCACCTTGATTTTTGGCGTATTCAGCACACTTAATTTATCCAAAATCTGCTTGGCGCGTAATTCCTGTAAAATTCCAATCAGGGAATTAATAAAAATCAGCGGCAAAAAACTCATATCTTTGTACGCACGTACCAAAAATAGCAACGTTGCTAAAAACAAAAAAACAAAATTAAAGTAGGTCAAGGAATTACTGCGTACAATCTCACCAATGGTTTTCGTCGGCGCCTGAACCGCCGTATTCACCTGACAATTTTTAATGCGTTCTTTTACTTCTTCCTGGCTAAGTCCCTGAATCCCACCTGCATCCTGCTTATTTTTTATCACTTGTATCTTTTCTTTCCGGAATTTCCATTTTTAATTTTGGTGTTTTCGGTATTTTCGCCTCTATTTTTTCGTGTCTATTTTTCTGCTTGGTTTTTAGCCAAATCGCCACTATCAACATAAGCACTAAACAAATACCTTTAAGCACCAAATTAATTCTTGCATCCGTACCACTCTGGAGATTTTTATAAAAATTACTTTCAACTTTATATTTTTCTTCCTCCAGGTCCAGAATTTCCGCCTCCAGTGCATGAATTTTCTCTTCCGTCTCACGCACCGGATTTTGTTCGAGTTCCGATTTTAGCTTCTTTACCGCTTCCGTTTTTTCATTTAGCTGACTCTGAATAATTTCTTTGGACTGCCCCACATAATTTCGCACAGGATTATTTTCGTTATCAATTTTAATCTGTTTACTAAACAAAAAAAGGCCCAAACAGCCAGCCATCAGGATTACCATCGAAATGATATTTTTTATTTTTTTATTCACCTAAAATTCTTTCTGTTATTTTATACAAATTTAAAATATCTACCTCTTATTTTAGCACAAAAAGAATAATAATTAAAAACCGATCCACCCCTTGATTCTTTTTAGTTTTTGATGTGTAATAACACTAAATAACGAAGTATACCCCATGGAAGGACTTACCTATAAATATTATAGAAAGAATAAAAGTAAAAATATTTACCTAATCATCCATGGCGGTGGGCCAGTTGGCGTAGAAACAGATTTTATCTCCGCCATTTTTGATACAATCTCTAAGACCAATAATAGTGCGCTATGTTTTAATTTTCCATACTGTGAGCGTAGGGAAGAAAACTCTAGTGGCCCTGATCTATTAGAAGAAGTGTCAATACTCAAACAAGTCATTGATTTTGTTCACGCAGAAGGTTATGACCATATCACGATTATCGCCAAATCACTAGGCGGAATCATCTCTAGTTATTATTTTGCAAAATATCCAGACAAATCCATCGATCTCATTATCTTAGGCTATATTCCAAACGAAGTAAAGCAAAACGCAATTTCAGACAATTTAAAACTGGTTATACAGGGTGAAAATGATCGCTTTGCGGCGCCATCCGAAGTACAGAAAATCGTCGGCAATAAAGTAGCCGTAATTGAAATAAAAAATGCCGACCATAGTTATCAAAATCATAACAAAGAACCGATTTATCAAAAAGAAGTACTTAACCGTCTAATTAATTGGATTTAATTTCTTTTAAAATTAACAATCAAAAAAGGTCAATCTCAGACAGAGAAGACCCAATAATATCATTTACAACCAATGTAATTTCGAAAAATACACTTGGTGGGCGAAGTGGGAATCGAACCCACACTCCATTGCTGGAACTAGATTTTGAGTCTGGCGCGTCTACCAATTCCGCCATTCGCCCATAGAGAAATTTTATCATATTTATAGAGTATTTCCAATAACTCTGTTATAATATTTTTATGAATTCTGTAACTGGTGGGCAATCTACAGAGGATAAGCAACGTCAAACCGTCGCCGATCTCGCTCGAAAAAAAGTCATGGAAGCCTTTCATCAAGGTGAAAATTCTGTTGCCAACCAAAATCTGGCCAACGTCGCACCTACGCGCGTGATTTCTTCTACCGAATATAATCAAAAACTCGCAAGCACTCCACCAGCCACTTCTGCCAACTCATCTACCACAAAACCATCGAAAAATTCTTTATTTAATTTAATTTCCAAGGTGCAGAAAAAGCTAAAAGATCTCACTCAAACTACTGAAACTTACGCCAAAAATTCTTTCAAACATCCATCTACTGGGGTCTCAAATCCACAAACTTCCACTGGCGCCACATATAATCAATCCTCATCCGCTGCATCCAGCCAGTCATCATCCACCGATCGCCCAGTTTATCAAAATTTTGCCACCCAAAAATCTTCTACTACAGGTAATCCTTTCCGCCACACTTATCAAATTCAAACCGGCACCAATCGTTACAATCCTTATCAAAATCAAAGTTCAATTAGTCAAACTTTTAGCAGCCAAACCCAAAACAATTTAGGCGGTACCACAGGGAATTATGCGGCCGCCCATCAAACTTACGCCGTACAACCCAACACGCAATACAACGCACAAAATAACCCACAATACAATTGTCAAACCCAACCTACCGGGGGCGAAATCGGTTCACTCAAGCAAGCCCCGATCAATATGAATCAAAAAGTGGATTGGCAAAATTACCACAGTGCCTGGCAAAATTATTATCAAAAATATTACAGCGAATATTATGCCAAAGCCGCCAAGTCCTACGTTGAAACCGAAAAAACCGAACTAAACAATCAATACGAAAAACGCAACCAAATCGGCCAACTAGCTCTCGATAGTCAAAAGCGTCTAATCGAAAATCTCAAAAACCCAAAACCTAAAAGCCTCGAGACCACAGAACAAAATTCAGAAACCTCCCAAGCTAAATCCGCCGAAACTCCTCCTTCGCTCGAATCAATTCATGTTAAAACCATCGAAGCTACCTTAAAAGAACGCATTCAGAAAAAAGCCAGCAGCAGCTTCCAGCTCTCTAAAAAACATCGCAAATTCATCCCGATTTTCGCCGGAGTTTTCACCGTCCTTTTCATCCTGTTCTTGCAATATAACCGCCTAATCTTCGCTCCGATTATGGCCTATATCGCTCCCGGAAATTCTAATGACACCGAAATCACCGCCATTGATCCGACTATTACTACTGCCCCGACCGCCGAGCCAAAACTCATTATTCCGAAACTCAATGTCGATGTTCCAGCGCACTTTAATATCGCTAATGACACTGCCACTATTGATAACGCAATGAATCATGGTGTAGCTCAATTTAAAATTCCCGGCGCCGATGCACTGCCAGGTCAAATCGGAAACCTCGTAATTTCCGGCCACTCCGCCGGTGATATTTATAGCAATAACCAATATAAATTTATCTTCTCCGGCCTCGAGCGTCTGCAGGATAATGATTTAATCTACGTCAATTACAATTCGGTTCGTTACACTTATAAAGTGACGAAGAAACAAACCGTTGAACCAACTGATGTGGCCGCATTAGTTTACCCGACTAGTAAACCGATTCTCACCCTCATCACCTGTACGCCACTCGGATCCGACCGTTACCGTTTACTAGTGACCGCCGAACAGGTCAGTCCGACCTACGAAGAAAAAGCCGTTTCTACTCCGACTAACACTGATTCTACCGCCGCCCTACCAGGGAATAATACTTCTTCCGAAATGCCAGCCAACGAGAAGCCATTCTTTCAAAAAATCTGGGGCTTCCTCACTAATAATCATTAGAGACTAACCAAAAAATAGATCCCCTCGGGTCTATTTTTAGCATCAGCATTATATTTAATTAAACCCAAAGAGCCCACCCATTTCATAAGAAATAGACCTGATTCCAGGTCTATTTCTTATTTAGTCTTAGAATAGCTTATCGCGCTTAATTTGTAGGCCATTCTCACTCGTTCCCACATAGTAGAGGTAACGATTATTATGATTAATCACCGCGTCGAATCCGTCAGCCACCTTTTCCAAAATCGTACGTTGATTGTCGTGGTCAAAATCATAAACTTGCATCTTGCCATCCACCACATCAAACATCAAATAATAATCTAGTTGCCTAATCGTATTATTCTGGTGTTCGAATTGCAAAAGCTCCATCAATTCCAAATTCACCAACATCACTTTATTGCCGCTCACCCCCATAAAGAATTCACCATTCGCGGAAGTATAAAAGTCTGACGGCGCCGCCTCCAAAGTTTTTTCCAAAGCCAAATTCAAACTAGTATTTTCATTATCATGATTTGGGTAATCGTCTGTATTATAAACCCGTAAATTTTGACCAATTACCGTATTGAGATATTTTTCACCATAAAATTCGGTTAGATTAACAAAAATGTGACTCAACCCCACCGTTTCATCAACTTCATCAATCTTAATCTCACCCGTATCTTTCAATTTAAAAATACCAATTACGAATTTTTTCTCCGCATTCAGCTTCTTCACAAAAGCCAGCTCCGAACCGTACATCGAAAACTTCGCCACGTCCGACACCATCGTTTCGTAAATAATTCTATCATTCAAGTTTACTTCACGAATCTTTCCATCGATCAACATCATCAAACGCGTTGCCTGACCATCCGAAATTTGCACTTCCGAAATCACATAGCTATTTTTCGCTTTTTCAGTCTTAGTAAAATCCTCCGCTTCTTTAGCTTCCAGCTTCTTTTCTTGCACAATTTTCTCAATGTCTTTATCAGCAAAATTACTAATTGTCTTAGTTAGATTAACACTCTTCGCGGCTTCCTTAAAATTCAACAGTAACCACTCTGAAGCCTCACCCGAAACTAAGTTCGCTACTGCTTTTTCACTATTTTCATTCCAGATAATTTTCTTCAAGCTACCGGTAAATTTGCCGTTTGTTACAAAACTCGAAACGCTCGTTATATCAAATTCCGAAGTCGTAATGTCACCTTCCAAATTCGTCACATATTTAAATTTTGGTGATTCTTTCAGACCGTAGAGAATTGCCCGATGATTGGTCGCTGTCTCAAAAAAACTCAAATCTTTTTCCGTTGCCAGAACTTCCGTTTCACGCGACTGTTTAAACAAACGTGGATATTTCAAACGCAAAAGCTTGCCAGAAGTAATCGAAATTTTCTTACTCCAAGTATCATATCCATCTTTTTTCAAAACAATTTCATGTTCACCAGCCGAGAGTAATTTTGAAATATTAGTCTCCGCGATTTCACGACCGTCCGCCACCACTTTGGCACCTATAGGTAAAGATTCCGCCTGCACCATACCATATTGTTCGAATTCTAATTTTCGATTTAATCGCCACCCCTTCACTACCGCCACTAAAATAAATACCATGAAAATCACGGCAAAAAATGAAATTACATCTACTATAACTACGCGAATTAACTGATTTCGCTTTTCTTTATCAAAATCCATATTGTCAACATTATAACACACCAACCTCTATAAAAAATCAAACATAATCACTATTGATTTGCATAAGTATTATTATTATAATTAAACAAAAATAAGCGAGGAAAAATGGAAAGAAATTTAACGAACCAGCGCGTTCAGAGTCGTGCCGCCCATATTACTGTCAGAAGCTCTGGCACCCTTAATCGTCACTTCGTTAAAGCTCCTCGCAAAATTGTCTTTTCTGATGAATTTTCTGCTGTCTCAGACATTCGCACTCCAGCCCCAGCCTCATATGCCACACCAGCCCCTACTGCCACCACGAAAAAAGTGACCATTTCTTTTGATTCACTTCGCGAATCACTCAAAAATAATGCAACCATGCGCCCTACTTCTAACACCCAAGCTACTTCTGTCCCGAAGTCTCGTCCTACCACTTCTCGCATCCAAATTTCTGCTCCGTTAGATATTTCTGCGCCCGCCCCGGTTTCTAACCCACTCAATTTCTCTAAACCTGCTCCGATCGCCAAGCCTGCTCCCGTCTCCATTCCACGTCCGCTCAATATTTCAGAACCAACATCCACCCCGATAAGCTTTACGTCCCCAGTGGCACCGGTTACGTCTGCTCTATTCACTAAACCAGTTGCTCCGGCTACACCAGTCATTCCGGCAGCTCAACCAACCCCAGCTCGCCCAGTGCGCGCCACTACTAAACCTCGTTCCACAGTTGCGCCTCTGCAATCTCTTGCCGAACGTCGTCGCGAAGCTGACACGATTTCACATTTCTCCGCCAAAAAACTCACGAATCGTGCTCGCCAAAATTCTAAGGCCCTAATATCTGCCATGAAAGAGGAGACGAAGCCAAAATCTGCTCCAATCATGGTTAAAAAACCAAAAGTTTCTAAAAAACATCTCATCTTTGCAGTCGCCAGCTCGATTTGCTGCATGGGCGTGCTCTATGCCACTCTCAAATTCAGCATGCCAGATATTAGTGCCAAAGTTGCCGCCGCTCAAAATGGCGCTTCCTACCCATCTTTTGTGCCACGCGACTTTACCGCCCGCAGCGCCTCTTTCCAGAAAAATACTTTTTCTCTTGAATTTGTCGGACCAGACAAGACCCGTTTTACTCTTGACCAAGAAAAACTCCCTTGGGATAGCAACGCTCTCTTAAATAACTATGTCAAACCAACCTGGGGCGAACAATATGACACTATCCGCGAACAGGGTCTCACTATCTACATGTATCAATCCAACGCTGCCTGGGTGAATGGCGGCACGGTTTATAAGCTCAATACCACCTCTGGTAATCTCAGTAAAAAACAGCTTAAAAACATCATTACCTCACTCTAAAAATATCCAAACCAAATAAAACTTATCATCAACCAAGAATCCAACTCATCTGATCACCCAGAATCTCAGCTAACCAAGCTGGGATTTTTCTTCTCTTGATGGTGGTGGTATAATTAAGCCATTATGAATAAGGAAATTAGAACTCGTTTTGCACCCAGCCCTACCGGCTATATTCACATCGGCAATGTCCGTAGTGCCATCTATCCATATCTGATCGCTAGACAAAATCACGGTCAGTTTATTTTGCGCATTGAGGATACCGACCAAAGTCGCTTCGTGGAAGGTGCCGCCGAACTAGTTTTTGATACCCTTAAATGGCTCGAACTAAACTGGGATGAAGGTCCAATAGTAGGTGGTCCAGATGAACCTTATTATCAAACCGAACGCAAGGATATTTATCTTGCCTGGGCTAAAAAACTACTTGAAAAAGGCCTCGCTTATGCCGACGATACTCCTTCCGAAAAAATTGAAGAATACAAAAAACTCGACAACGAGCAAAAAATTCCTTATCTTTACCGCAATCATCGCCCAGCCAATCCACCAGAATGGCGTGAAGGCCTACCAATTCGTTTCAAAACCACACCAAAACACTACGAGTGGCACGACGAAGTGATGGGTGATATGCAAACTGGCCCAGAAGTTCTCGATGATATTATTTTAATCAAAAAAGACGGTCTTCCTACTTATAATTTTGCTCACATTGTTGATGATACCTTAATGAAGATTACCTACATTACTCGTGGTGTCGAGTATCTCTCTAGCACACCGAATTATCTAGCCCTCTACGACGCTTTAGAATTACCTCGTCATCTTTTTGTCTCCATGCCACACATCCTCGCCCCTACTGGCAATAAAAAACTCGGTAAACGCGATGGCGCCAAATCCGTCACCGAATACCGTGATGATGGTTTTCTACCGGAAGCCATGCTAAACTACCTCGCCTGCCTCGGTTGGAATGACGGCACTGAACAAGAAATTTACTCAATCGATGAAATGATTGAAAAATTTGAAATTTCCCGCATTCAAAATTCCGGCGCCCGTTTCGACGAAACTAAAATTCTTTGGATGAACGGTCAATGGATCCGTAAAATTGCCGACGAACAGGGAATTGACGCGCTCTACGTCAAGACCTGCCTTACTTCTGGCTCTGAAGATTTCTCCCGCTATCAAGTTTTTAAGCCACTTAATTTTTGGCCAGAATCCGCCAACCAAGAAACCGACGAATACAAAAAATCCGTCCTCAGCATTATCTATGATCGCTTAAAGACACTCTCTGACTTGCGCACTATGACTACTTACTTCTTCGAAGAGCCAATCATCGATCTTGATTTAATTTATAACAATAAATTTCTCAAGAAACTCTCTGAAACTGAATATCGCGATCTACTCCGTCTCACCATTGAGAAGTTAGCAGAAATCGAAGAGACTAATTGGACCGACGATAATTTGCAAGCGAAACTAAATGAGTTGCTTGCCGCCACCGGCAAAAAGCCTGCTGAATATTTCAGCTTAATTCGTATCGCAGTTAGCTTTGCGCCGTTTAGCCCAGCCTTACATCAAACTTTGCGTGTGCTTGGTAAAAACCGCACTCTGGCCCGTCTGAACCGCGTTCATACCGCAATCTCTCACGACTAAACCTTATCAAAAAAAATAAAACCCGTTCACTCCAAAAATTTTAGTGAACGGGTTTTTACTTGATACATTTTTAAGCTTAAAATCTCACCCCCCTAATACATCTTTACAAGCCTCAAAGGCTTTGCCATAATAGTAGAAAAGGAGTCATTTATGGCAAAATTTTATCAAAATGCGGGGGAACCAAACAGTAAAATGAACTGGGTCTCCGAAAGAGATAACACAGACACCACGAACGATTCCTGGGACTCTGGTGCTTTCCAAAAAGATTTGCCAGACCACTATCAAAATTACGAAGAAAATGATCCATCCGACGACGATTGCCTCGAAGACGAAGGTGACGAAAATGACCTTGGCGACATGTCTGACGAAGAATTTCGTTTACGCAACCGCACTACTAGCTCCGACACCGACCCACATCTTTTTGATCCAATCGACGACTGCGAATGGAACGACGCTAGCTTCGACTGCGACTAATTAAGCTCTTGCGACTGTAACCAAAAAATGTTATTATTATTTCACGGTTCCGTCGTCTAGTGGTCCAGGACGTCTGGTTCTCATCCAGAAAATCGCGGGTTCGAACCCCGCCGGAATCACCATTTTTAAGAAAAGGCATTCTATGTCTTTTTTTTGTTTTATAATGAAATTATGCAAACACCGATACTACATGGCGAATTCATCTATAAAAATGTAAAATATCACACAGATTTTTATAGTTTAATCGGACAAAAAATCCCCGATTTACCTTGGTCACAAGTTTATATTATCGGTAATTTTCAAAATCTAGTCCCTATCGTAAAATATGTGCACGCTTCAGACAATCTTCCTGGTGGAGGAGTAAAATCTCATGAGTCTATTCTTCAAACTATTTCCCGTGAGGCTAAAGAAGAATTGAATATGGCCGTCAAATCCTGGTTTCCGCTCGGCTATCAAAGAGTTTATGACGACCAGGGAAATGAGGGTTTTCAACTTCGCGTCTACGCCGAACTCGAAAAGCTCGGTGAATTCACAAATGACCCAGACGGCTCCGTAATTGGCTATGAGTTAATCAATATCGAAGAATTAAATAACCATATTCATTACGGTGAAATTGGCGATTTTCTCATAAAACAGACTAAACATCTATATAAATAATTTATTCAGACACTAAGGTTTGCGCGTGAAGTAACCTTGCACCCCCGGCCGATCCACCCGGAGCCAGGTTTTATCCGCCGTAGATGGATCCGCTAGATATGAACCATTACCACCGCGAAGCTTATAACGATACGCAAACATATCAGAAGAATTCGTTAAGTTACTAGTATCAAAATCATTATTTACATATATTTTTTCTAGTTTATCTTTATACGCATCATCATCCCTAAGACTAAACATTGAACCCACATCCGTAGTTTTAGCGGTATTAAAATTTGGAATATCGAGAGAAACTAGATTTTGCATATCAAAAAACATCTGGTTCATATTCGTCACATTAGAAGTATCAAAATTAGAGAGATCAAGTGAAGTTAGACTACTCGCATAAGAAAACATATTTCCCATATTAGCTACATTAGATGTATTAAAACTAGAAATATTTAATGAAGTAAGTTTAAATACAGAAGAGAACATAGCGCTCATATTCGTCACATTAGAAGTATCAAAATTAGAGAGATCAAGTGAAGTAATCTTACTCATTCCATAGAACATTTTGCTCATATCTGTAACCTTAGATGTGTCAAAGCTTGAAAGATTAAGTGAAGGTAGACTAGAATTACTAAACATGCTATTCATTTTTTTTACTTTTGATGTATCAAAGTTCAGAAGATTAAGTGAAGTGAGTTGCCACATACTTTTAAACATTGAACTCATATCCGTCACATTAGAGGTATCGAAGTTCGAGATATCAAGAGAAGTCAAACCGTACGCATCTTCGAACATTGAACTCATATTTGTCACCTTCGAAGTATTAAAACTTGAAAAATTAAACGAACTAATTTGGTTCATACCTGCAAACATTGAACTCATATCTGTCACTTCAGAAGTATCAAAATCAGAAAGATCGATATTTGAAATATACATAATATCCTGACGCCAATCATTCAATCGATCAAACATCTTACTACTATTCTTATTTAAATATATTTTTTCCGATTCAGTATAATAATAAGCCATCTTTTCAGTTGGATCTACCCACATTTTTATATCATAATCAGAATCTTCGTCTTCGATATTTACAGTATCCATAGAAACTCTTGGGGCTATGGTACTTTTTTTAAATCCATTTGCCCGATATTTAGCTCCTAATTTTTTTAGCTTAGCATTAAAATCCGGACCCTCAGTCATTATCGCCTTGCCCACATACGGGTTCGTCACCACCGAAAAAATCAGCTTATTATCATAGCTACCACTTTCAATATTCTGGCTCAACTTCATACCAATATTCAAGCCGCGTACATCATTTCCATTGGTTTTTTCTGTAGTCTGAAAAATATTCGTCGGAGTCGCCAGGGACGGAATTGGATTATAATTAGTTTCATTTGAAGTTTTAAAACCCCAAGTATTTACTGGTAAACTCAGAATATTACTAGCTCCAGTGATCGAATCGATCTTCGCGCCATTCATTGAACTAGAATTCACCAAGGCCGTTTCATTAGTTTCCGTATTCAACGTGGCCGTATAGCCAGTTTTATTTGTCGTATTTATCGTTAAATTTAGCGGCAATTCCGTAGTGCCATTCACAGAATTGATCACCTGATTACCATTCACATTTACCGTAGCATTATCCACTGATACAGATAAGGTCGGTGTATACAGAGCAAAAACCGCAGCTGTATTAAGATTAAAAATAAAAATCGACAAACAAAGTCCTAATAAAAAAGTAAAATTCCTTCGAAAATTTACCCACAAAAAATTATGAGAGAAAGTGATTTTTGGCATGCCTCTATTTTACCATAAAAGGAATCAAAAAATCGTCTAAAAAGTCATCAAAAGAATTTAATCTCAAAACCCCATTCTAAGACCTTGACTAATCCATTTATCATCCGTATCATAGCCTCATAAACGGGAGTATCACATGGAACAAGAAAAATCTTACTTTGACGGCAATATTTTTGAGTTTATCGGATACAGCATCATCTCAACCTTAATCGTAGCTTTCACACTTGGGCTTGGTCTTCCTTGGGCCTACTGTCTTTTCTATCGCTGGGAAGTTTCTCATACCGTCATTAACGGTCGTCGCCTCGAATTCGACGGTACCGCTCTCCAACTTTTAGGGAACTGGATCAAATGGTTCTTTCTCTCAGTTATCACCCTTGGCCTCTACTTTTTCTGGACCACCATCAAGCTCAAACAATGGAAAGCTAAACACACTCATTTCGTAAAGTAATTAATATTCCAGAATTCGCAAAAAACCTTAATAAAAACTACTTATTAGTTAATTTTCTTTTCTACTTATTAATGTTGCACTTGAGATATTAACTTAGGCTTTTTCTTTACATACATCGTTTTCGATGTTATAATATAACACATGAAAAAGCTTCCAATTGTCGCCCTCATCGGCCAAACCAATGCTGGTAAATCCAGTCTATTAAATCGCATGGCACATAGAAATATTGCCATTGTTGCGCGTGAGGCCGGCACTACCCGTGACAGCGTAGTAGCGACTATTGATCAAGCTTTCACCCTTATCGACACTGCTGGTCTGAAAAATCCTGAAGATGATTTCGAAGCTTCCATCCAGGATCAAATCGAGGATGCCATCGATTCAGCCGATTTAATTTTACTAACTGTCGACTCTACTAAATATCCAGATTTCCGTGACAAAGATATCGCCCGCATGGCGCTAAAATCTCGCAAGCCAGTCCTTCTCGTCTTAAATAAGTCCGACTTAAAAGAATCCTTGCCTTTTGCCGAATATATCAAATTTGGTATAAAAGAAAACGAAACCTACCAAACTTCTGCCACTACCGGACAGGGAATTAAAGACCTCAAATCTCGCATTTATCGCGAATTAAATTCTTATCCAAACACCAACGAAGCTGATTCTGAAGCTAAAACCGAAACTTCTATCAAGGTTGCGTTGATTGGACGTCCAAACGTTGGTAAATCCAGCCTCTTCAATCGCCTCGGCCAAAAACAGCAAGCCATCACCAGCTCCAAGCAGGGAACCACGCGCGATATTAATCGCCTTGAGCTTAAATTTAAAGGCCAAACCATTGAATTCCTCGACACTGCCGGTTTGCGTAAACCAGGCAAGCGCGAAGTTGGTATTGAAAAATTTTCTGCCATTCGCACTCTTTCCGCCATTGAAGAATCCGACATCTGTTTACTACTTGTCGATTCCACTGAACCACATTCTAAGCTCGATCAATCCCTCGCTGGCCAAATTATCGAAGCCGGAAAGAGCGTAATTTTAGTTATCACCAAATCCGACCTGCTCGATAATTCTACCCCTGTAGTTTCAACAATTTCCGACAAGTCCAAACCAACTGAGCTGTCACAAATCGATAATATCCTAGATAATCTGGAACGCGATTTCAATTTCTTATCTTTTGCTCCAGTGATTATTACCAGCTCCGAAACCGGCAAAAATGTCACCAAATTATTCGAACTTATTACCGAAGTTGATCTCGCTCGTCATACCGAACTTAAAACTTCAGAACTTAATAAGGTCCTAAATGAAGCGGTAATTTCACATCCACCAGCAGGACTAAAAAATACTCACCCAAAACTCCAATACATCACCCAGACCGACACTTGCCCACCATGGTTTGTCATTCATGGTCGCGAAATGGAATTGCTTCACTGGTCTTATAAACGTTATCTCGAGCGTTGTATTCGTGAAAAATTCCCATTCCTCGGTACTCCACTCAAATTCTCCTTCCATAATGATCGTAAAAATGGCCCACGCAAATCTATCAATCGTACCAAAGATTTACTTTAATTAAATATCTCATATATGAGATAAAATATCACAAAAACATGTCAAACCCTCACTCTCAACTTCATATTGCAATTTTTACCGATGTTTTTCTAGGCATTCCTGGCGGCATTCCGTCCTCTATTCGTGCCCAAAAGGCTAGCTTGGAAGCACTTGGTCATCAAGTCACGATTTTTTGCCCTGGCACCCAGAAAGATTATTCTAATCCCCTAAATAAATTTGGTGCCGATCACGACCCGAACATTATTCTCGTCCCGACTGCCAAATTTCTGGTCAATGGCGCACCTTTTTCCAAATGGACAAAATACGTCACGCGTTTTATAGAGAAGAAATACCCGAATCTCGCTGAAACTTTTGACCTTTTTCACGTCCATTATGAAGCTACCACTAGTATGGCTGGTCTTTTACTCGCCAAAAAATACGGTATTAAAGTCATCCAAACTATGCACGGTCGGGAAGATATGGCTATCGCAATCAATGTACCGCATCCATTAAAAACCCTTGCCGCCACTGGAATTAATTTGATTCATCGCGCCACCCTAAAGTCTATCACGAAAAAATCTCCTAAGCCCGATTATCAAAATACCGAGATTAAAAATCTTGCCCCCACCATTGCTCGCCGCGAGATGTGGCAAATGATGGTCCGCCAAGCCAACCTCGCTGACCAGGTAATTACCCCCTCCGCTCATTTTGCCAAAAAACTTCAACTCTTCGGTGTCACCCGCCCAATTTCCGTCATTTCGAATGGCATTAATGACCAGGAAATTGCAAATTTCACTCCCCAAATCCGCACCTACCAGAATGACGAGCCTCTGCGTATCCTCTGGTTTTCTCGCCTCTCTAAAGAAAAACGCATTCTACCATTTTTAGAATCACTTCGAATCGCCCAAAAACTTAAGCCGGATTTTCGTTTTATTTTCACTATTATTGGCGATGGCAACCAGATGTCAAAAGTGCAAAAATTCTGCAAAAAACATTTCGACGAAGCATCTATTAAAATTCTCGGCACCATCCCGCACCAAGAAATCCTCCAAAAATATACCAAAGACCAACATCTTTCCATCATCAATTCCTACCAGTTTGACACCCAAGGCCTCACCATTTTAGAAGCCGCCGCCTGCAATCTTCCAGTTATTTATGCCGACCCCGACATGTCCGAAATCGTACCAAATCACGGTGGCCTCTGTGCCAAATCACCAGCACCTCGCGCCATGGCAGAACTTTTACTCGAAATTTATCACCAACCAGAACTTATTCAAAAACTCAGCCAAAATCTGGCCGCCAGCGAAAAGACTTATCTTCAGTCTCATCAAATCGAAAAGCTCCTTAAACTTTACCGTCAATTATCTTAATATCCCATTTTAATCTATCCTCAAAAATACACATCCAGATTTCACCACTACCCTTATTTTCTCCTTAGAGGGGTCAGCAGCTTTGCAACATTTGTATAGGAGTCATTCTTAAGGTTGTATGTATTCTAGCATAATTGTAATAAATAAGGTATTCTCTTATGC
>JABCPJ020000002.1 GCA_013333135.2 Candidatus Saccharimonadota bacterium | reverse complement strand
ACCCTGATTTTCGGTGTATTCTTTTTCAGTGACGAAACTTTCACAACCTTCACAATACCAACCATCATAGCTGGCGGTATAAATATGTTTTGAAAGTTTTTGCCAAATCTCTTGCACGCGCTGCATGTGCTTCGGGTCAGAAGTACGGATATAATCTGTGTATTTTACATCAAAACGGGCGATGAATTCTTGGAATTTTTTGGCATTATCGTCAACATATTTTTGCGTGTCGAGACCAAGGGATTTAGCTTTTTTCTCGATTTTATTACCATGCTCATCGGTACCAGCCTGAAAACGCACAGAGTTACCTAAAAGCTCCTGATAACGTTTATAAATGTCAGCAAGTAAATAATCTTCGGCATGTCCGATATGTGGGAGGCCGTTAACATAAGGTATAGCAGTGGTAATATAGATATTTTTCATAATTTCCTAATAATTATAGCAAAAATCAAGTATTTCCTCAATTCAAAAAAAGAGGCCGGGAAGCCTCTTTTGAATCTTCTATTCGGTAATACTACAAGAGAAGCCTTGGAGATTTTGAGTAGTGAGAACATTATTGATCGAAAGATCAAGTTTGCCATCAGAGTCAGCGGTAGCAAAGCTTTGATTTTTGAAGTCGTCGGTCTTCTGGTAGGCTTCGAGGTCTTCCGATTTTACAGTGACCGAAAGAGAGACGATTTTACCATCTAGGCCAGAGGTGATAGTCTTGTGATTTTCGGTCTTTTCGGTACGACCATTATTTTCCGTGAGTTGATTTTCTGAATCAATAGCTTGCTTGGCGGTTTTAGCAGCCTCGGTAGAACTAAATTCATAAACTGTACGGATTTCAATGCTAGATAAGGCATCGTGACTGTAAGTAAAAATCTTTGCGACTTCACCAGAAGCGGCATTATATTTAGTACGATTCTCTTCGGAAACTTTGGTAGCACATTCGAGAATTTGATTTTCATTAGCAACAACGGTATTTTGATTGTTGGCGCGAGAAGATTTTTTCGGCTGATTACTCAAGGCATTAACCAAGAAGATAGCACCAAAAATTACAAAAATACCGGCAATGGCAATAATAGCAATGATTTTTGGGTCGAGCTTAAGTGGCTTCTTCTCAGGATTTTGCGCCTTAGTAGCTTCTTCGTTTTTCTCTTTTTCGTAATCATGATAAGAAACTGCACTACCGATAGAGCCTGGGACTGGTTCGGCAGCCTTCAAAGGATTTTTCTCTTGATCTTCAAGGAATTTTTCGTGTTCAGTTTTTTCGGCATCTTCCACTTGATCTTCTTTGGTGAAATCGACGTCATCTGGAGCTGAATCCTTGGCAGATTCAGCAGCTTTAACCGCCTCGGTATTTTCCGTACCATCCAAATTCATCAGCGGCGAAAGTGGGGTATGACTTGGAGCGGTAAGATTATCAGAATCTTTTGCGGCAGCCGAAGTAGTGGCAGTTTGATTCATAGAAGAAGCAAAATCTGCAGAGGGGGCGATAGTGACCGGTTGGTTAGAATCAGCAGGTCTGGCGTCTAAATTACTTAGGTCAATCGCAAGAGATGCCTCAGAAGCTTGATTCAAAGAATTGGTATTTTCGGTATGATTTTCCGTAGTGTAATTATTCAATTCTTCCATTAAATTGGCAAAGTCTTCGGTGTTGTCCGCTTGATTCATGAAACATCCTTTTTATGTGATAACTCTTAAGTTTATTCTATCATAAATTAGCGTAAACTTTATCAATAAATCACGGTATGTTATAATAATTAGGTGAGTAGTGCTTTCAAAATAGCCAAGACTTATAAGACGCTATATATTTTTAGCGCTTTTTTGCTAGTTTTATCCGGTCTAATCTTTGGATTCTCGAGAGTTCGTTCGGCTTTTGCCGAGACTAAAGATCCAGATGCTGGAGAAATTTCGGACATGCATTATGTGACATTTTTTGCCGACAATAAAACCTTGACGATTAAAACTAATGCTAATACCGTCGAAGAAGCTTTGAAGCGCTCAAATATTGCCGTAGAAAATTATGATAAGGTGGAGCCTGCCCGTACGGAACGGATTAATTCTGATAATTATCGCATCAATATTTACCGTGCTAAACCTGTTACCCTAAGTGACGGACAGAAGACGGTATTTTTAATGACGGCGACTACTGATGAGAAAGCTCTTTTTAAGGAAGCCGGTTTCAATGTTTATGACGGTGATGTAGTAACTAAGGTGGCGGGACATGATATTTTGGAAGCTGGACTATCGACGAAATATCGCCTAACCCATACAGGTGGCCATAAAGTGACTGTGGAGGAAGAAATTCCATACGAAGAAAAAACGGAAAACGACGCAAGTATGGCGACGGGCCAAACCAAGCTTGAAACCATGGGTGAAGTTGGTCGTAAACAGTCTATCTATAAAATTAATATGGTGAATAACGTGGAAGTTTCGCGTGAGTTAATCTCGACTAATATTATTAAGCAGCCGGTGGCTAGGGTGACCAAGGTGGGTAGTAAAAAATCGATTCCACCAGACTGGGAAACTTGTGCAAACTACGCCAGAAGTGCGGGAGTTTCAGAAAATGACCTTTACGTGGCTTTGACTTTAATTATGCGCGAATCAGGCTGTCGTTATGATGCATCAAATGCCGGATCAGGCGCTTATGGTATTCCACAGGCACTTCCAGGTTCGAAGATGGCTTCAGCTGGTAGCGACTGGAAGACCAATCCAGTGACTCAAATTCGCTGGATGATTGGCTACGTGACCGGACGCTACGGTGGCTGGAGCCAGGCCTGGGCTTTCTGGAGCAGCCATCACTGGTACTAGGAGAAGAAGATGTTACAGAACAAAAAATCCTTAGGGCAGAACTGGCTAAAAGATCGTTTTACTTTGGAAGAAATTGCCGAAAGTGCAAGAAGTGAAGTAGATTTTTGTGTAGAAATCGGCCCAGGACTAGGGACGCTAACCAGTTCTTTACTGAAGCGATTCCCAAAAGTAGTAGCGATTGAATTCGACGAGAAATTAGCCCACAATCTACCAAATTCCTTCCCTGGCAAAAATTTGGAAGTAATTAATACCGATGTTCTTGATTTTGATTTTAGTCAACTTGATGGTGATTTTTCGGTGGTAGGAAATATTCCTTATTACATCACTAGCCCAATTATTCGAAAATTATTACTACTCGAGAAAAAACCGACGAAGATTGTACTTCTGATGCAAAAAGAGGTGGCGGATCGAATTCTAGAAGAAAAAGGTCGCTACTCGTTTCTAACTTTATTCGTGCAAAATTATGCGGAAGTCGAAGGGGGAATTTTCGTGGAGCGTAAACTTTTTACACCACCACCAAAAGTTGATTCGGCCTCGGTAATCTTTTACCCACGAGAAAAAGCTTTGGTTTCGGAAGAAGTTTTGAAGTTTGTGAAGCAATGCTTCGCAAATCCACGCAAAAAGCTTCAAGGGATGTTACCACATTTTACCGGACGCAGCCGCGAAGAAATCGTGAAGATTTTTGAAAAACTTGGACTTGATTTAGATGCAAGGCCAGCTAATTTAGATTTGCTGGAATACGAAAAGTTACTAAATAAGATTAAAGAAAATTAATCGTAAAAAGAAAAATAACCCGCTTAAGGGTTATTTTTTTAAAAGTCGATTCCCTCATCATCGTAGAAGATATCGTCATAGAAAGGATCGAATTTTTTGCTTGGCTGAGATTTTGACTTCTTATGATCAGAATAATTATGATAAGAATCAAAAGTATCATCAGTAAAATCATTATCAAAACTACGACTGTGATTATGGTTAAATTTGTTGCCAAAATTATTGCCGTAGTTATTACTAAAACTATTATCAACCGATTCATTAAAGAGATCCGGTTGATAACCGAGCTCAGCTAGGAAGCGGGATGGCGTATTAAAATTAGATTTACCATGCAGAAATCTCACAGCGGTAAAGGTGAGGAAGAGACGCTTCTTAGCACGAGTCACACCAACATAGGCCAGACGACGCTCCTCTTCGATACTATCTTCATCGGAACTCATAGAACTTGGAAAAAGACCTTCTTCCATACCAACGATGAAGACGACCGGGAATTCAAGGCCCTTGGCCGCGTGAAGTGTCATAAGGGTGACGGAATTATCACGAGTCGATTCATCAGAAGAAGACATCAGGGCGGAATCGGCCAAAAAATCCTCGAGAGTATCAAAATCTTTGGTATTGCCGACGAGAGCGTCGAGGTTTTCTTGACGCTCGGTAGTGGCCGGAGTACCATCGTCGACAAGGTTAGCAAAATCGAAATAATTAATGACTTCGGTGATAATTTCTGAAGGATTAGTGGTGCGGTCGATAGTCTTGAGGAAATTTTGCAGTCGCAAGAAACTATTTTTGGCCTTACCAGTAAGAACTTGATCAGCCTCCAGGTCCGTCAATACACCATCCAGGCCGAGTGCGAGATAGATTTTTTCTAGACTGGCTGGACCGATGCCAGAAATGACATTCTTCGTCACCCTCTCGAAGGAAACACGGTCGCGTGGATTTAGAACGAGCCTTAGAATAGCTAAAACGTCTTTAATTTCCTTACGATCATAGAAACGGATGCCGCCGATAATTTTATAGGGAATATCGCGCGAAATCAGGGCTTTTTCCATGGCAAAACTCTGGGCGTTAGTGCGATAAAGCACGGCAAAATCAGAGAAATTACTCACCTCATTTTTGGCATTAGCTAGGAGATTGATAATTTTCAGTGCCACAAAACTGGCTTCCGCTGATTCGTCATTGAGGGCCTGAATTTCGACCTTTTCCCCATCCCCAGATTCGGTGAATAACTCCTTGGAGCTTCTAGTTTTATTATGTTCAATGATTTGCTGACCGGCTCTTAGAATATTACCGGTACTGCGATAATTTTGTTCGAGCTTAATGACTTTAGCGCCTGGAAAATCAGCCTCAAAGTGTAAGATATTACGAAAATCGGCGCCACGCCAAGAATAAATTGATTGCCAGTCGTCGCCGACTACGCAAATATTTTGCTCGCGACCGGTGAGAAGCTTAATCAAACGATATTGCACATGGTTGGTGTCCTGATACTCGTCAATCAGAATGTGACGGAAACGGGTCTGCCATTTTTGATGCACGGCTGGATTAGTCTCAAAAAGCTCCACAGTCTTCAAAAGTAAATCGTCAAAGTCAAGGGCGGAAGCAGCAGCCTTCAATTTTTCGTATTCAAAGAAAACTTTGGCAATATTCTTTTGCTGAGGGTAACTGGCGGAAGCCTCGTATTCTTCCGGCATAACACCAGCATTTTTCGAACTCGATATAGTACTTTGAATAGTTTTCGGACGGAGATTTTTATCCTCAAAACGGAGATTTTTAATAGCACGTTTAATCAGAGCTTCTTGATCAGAAGTATCATAAATCAGGAAATTACGATCAAGATGAAGATTCTCGGCTTCCATACGTAAAATTTTGACACAGATGCCATGGAAGGTCCCCATGAATGGCATAAAATTGCGCGGCACTTCCGTAGCCGAAAAAAGATCGGAAGTGAAGAAAGATTTTAAATTATCAGGATATTGATCAGTTTCTTTCGAGGCTTGTTTTAAGAGATGAAAAAGACGTTCGCGCATTTCTTTGGCGGCTTTATTAGTGAAAGTAACCGCAAGAATTTGTGAAGGAAAAATCCCATGAGTAATCAGATTGGCGATACGATGCGTGAGGGTTTTAGTTTTACCAGAACCGGCACCAGCCAAAATCAAGAGCGGCCCAGAAAGAGTTTCGACGGCGTCAGCTTGGGCGGGATTTAACTCAGAGGTAAAAAGATTCATAGATTAATTATACGCTACTTAATGACAAATATCTGCTGAATCATTTGCTGACAGATAGGCATTGAAGCGAGATAACCAGCAAGAAAAAGCAATAACGTGGTGGTAAAAATAAAAATGCGCCACCCCATTAGGTCGTAGAGAAAATAATTTAGCACAATTAGAGCGAGGAGGCTAATCAAGATAATCAGAGTGAGAATATCCATGTATTTCTTGGTAATGGCAAAATTTTGTTTTATCTCATGGATGGTATCGTGCATAGTGAGTTGACCTAGGTAAACTTGCACAATATAATGCGTAGTGGCATTTAATACGGCAGGATTAATCGATTGGCCGGATTCCGCAAGAAAATGGTCAATCTTAGCAGAAAAATTATTCATCAAAGTTTGTTCGAGATTAATATTACTTGGAATTTGATAAATATTATCAATGATAAGATTCTGATATTTTTGATACTCCTCTGGCAAAATCAGCTGACTGAGAATTTTCGGAAAATTATTCTGTAAAGTCTGAAGATTATACATGACTTCGCCCGGCATAATTTGATTGTCCGGAAGATTTTGAGCAAAATTAACAATCTCCGAATTCATAGTGCTAGTAAATTCTTGAGTGCCGGTGCCATAAAAGCGATCGATAATAGCAGTTTTAGTTTGAGATACTTTGATCGCATAGTAAGTGGGATTATCACTAAAATATTTTTTCACAAAATTGGCATTCATGAAGGTTTGATTGGCTTGGCTAATAAAACCAGCCAGCAGGGCCACGATAAACAAGAAAATCAACGCCAAAAGATGACGAATTTTAAAGCGCTTGAAATTTTGCTGAATATTATTTAGCATTACCTTTATTATAACAAAGAAATATCAGGCCACGCGGAACCTGATATTTTTAGACTGCAATGAGCCTGGTATTTTTTAACTAAGAAGCACCTGACTAGGGAGCCTAGTGACAACCAAAGATTGGACGTCAGAGACTAGATGCCGACCAACGGTTTGACGTCGGCGCCCAAATGATTAAGACGACGGGCAAAATCTTGGTAACCGCGATTAATCGAATAGACGTTGCGTAAGATAGAGACGCCAGGAGCGGCCAACATACCGAGAAGTAGGACTACGGCTGGGCGAAGAGCTGGAGGTGAAACTAGCTCGGCAGCACGCCAGTTAGTCGGACCGGAGACATAATAGCGGTGTGCGTCGAGCAGCTCTACCTTGGCGTTTAGATTGGTGAGGTAAGTGGAATAAATCGCACGATTTTCAAAAACCCAGTCATGAATCAAAGTGCGACCTTCGGCCATGGCGGCAATCACGGTAAAGAATGGTAAATTATCAATATTAAGACCTGGGAAAGGCATCGGGTGAATTTTATCAGCCGGAGCCACCAAATTAGATTTTAGAATATGCAAATCAACTAGGCGCGTGCGACCATTATAAGAGAAGTATTCTTCGGAACGCTCAATTTTCGCATGCATGGAGCGTAAAACTTCCAGCTCAATTTCCAGAAATTCAATCGGCGCACGCGTGATGGTAATTTCGGATTTGGTTACCAAGCCAGCCGCCAAAAAAGACATCGCTTCAATCGGATCTTCGCTAGGATAATATTCCACATCCTTATCAATACACTTTAACCCATGAACTACGAGCGTAGTGGTGCCAATTCCCTCAATTTTAACCCCGAGATCCTGCAGGAAGAAACAGACGTCTTGCACCATATAATTCGGTGAAGCACCCACAATGGTAGTTCGCCCTGGATAAAGCGCCGCCGCCATAAGAATATTTTCTGTCACTGTATCACCACGCTCAATCAGCACGATACGTTTACCGGATTCGTCACGAAGAATTTTTTGATCCACCTTAGCCTCATAGAAACCGGTGCGGGTGGTGGCATCAACATTCAGGCCAAAAACTGAGAGTGCACGTAGATGTGGCTCGACAGTGCGGGTGCCAAGAGAACAGCCACCAGCATAAGGCAGAGCAAATTCTTTATAATAATGAAGAAGTGGGCCCATCAACATGAGGACTGAGCGAGTTTTGCGGGCGGCAGCGAGATCCATTTCGTCAAGCTTGAGCTCACGAGGAGGAGTGATTTCCAAATCTTTTTGACGATTAACCCAACGACATTTCACACCGATAGACTCAAGCACTTCAATAATACGAAAAACCTCTTCGATGCGAGCAAGTTTTTTAAGTGTAGTGCGGCCACGGTTAAGAAGCGCAGCGCAAAGTAGAGCCACCCCAGCATTCTTAGAAGAATTAACTGTAATAGAACCACTGAGAGTTTTGCCGCCATTAATACGATAAGATTGAAAAGAGGAGTCGCTGACGGCCAAAATCTGGTGACCGAGTGCAGAGGAAATTTTCTTAATCATTTCAAGAGAAGTATTTTGATCACCCTTTTCGATGCGATGAACGGCAGACTGAGAGGTGCCAATCATCTTCGCGAGTTCGCCCTGAGTGATGCCTTTTTCACGGCGAAGATTGGTAATAATAGCGCCGATTTCTTCTTGATAAGTTTTTTGTTTCATAAGAGCCTTTCCTAATAAACCATAAATATTATATCATGGATGGTATATTTTGAAAATAAAATAAGACCCCTGGATAAGGGGTCTTACTAAGAGAAATCTTTTAGATTTTAGGCTTCTTTGACGCCACAAACTACATTATTAGCGTGTACCCAACCTTCGACCGAGCCACCGTCAAGATATTGACCAGAAGTGGAAGCGACGCGCATGGTTTGGCCTTGCTTAATATAGTCATAGATTGGATCCGTAATCATGTATTCCTGGTCGGTTGGGCCAAAATCGTGCTCATTGACGTAGGCGACGATTTTTTGCAAGAGATCTGCAGAAAGAATATATTTACTGACATTGATTAGATTAGATGGGGCTTCTTCGACGGATGGTTTTTCGACAACATTTGTGAGCTTGCCATCCTGAACCTCGAGTACGCCATATTTATCGACTTTTTCCTTAGGGATTTCGACACCTAAAATGGCTGAGTCAGTTTCAGACTGAAGAGAATTAATCAGAGAAGTGGCAGCAGATTCGCCTTCTGGATTCCAAATAAAGTCATCACCCATATAAACAATCACGGGTTCATTAAGATTATATTCTTCGGCAGCCATAGCGACAGGGACGGCGGTACCATATTTACTATTGGCATCTTGAGCGATGTAATGAATTTTAACGTGCTCTGGAAGAGTCTTAGTAAGAGCGACGCGATCAGCCTTACCGCGAGAAATCAGATAATCATTTAGCACAATATTGTCAGAGTAGAATTCACGAACTTGGCAAGGTTCAGTATTGCTAACCACCATATAGATATCGGTGACTCCGGCTTCAATGAGTTCTTGCACAGAGTAGTCGACAAGTGGACGGTTACCAACTGGCAACATAGATTTTTCAATAACTTTAGTAATCGGTAGACGACGGGTACCCCATCCAGCCACAGGAATGATGGCTTTGGTAATTTTCTGCATTTTTTCTCCTTTTCTGCATTATACCATATTTTACTCAGTGGCAACCTCTGGTGGCTATTTTAGCTCAATCAAAGAATCGCGCCAGTGCTCAGAATGTTCGCTAATTAAGAGGTCAGCAATGGTGGCCGCGATATTAGTTAGACCGGCATCAGGCAAGTTTTTTAACTGATAGTGTTGGCTAAACTCGGTATTATCATAAAAATAACAAGGGACGGGATTAGTAGTGTGTGAGGTCTTGGCTTGGTGGGTGTTAGCATCAAAAAGTTCCTCGGCATTACCGTGATCAGCGGTAATCAACATCATACCACCGAGTTCATCAACTTTTTTAGCGAGGCGCTGAAGTTGTAGATCTATGGCTTCCATAGCAACCACGGTCGGCTCAAGCTCGCCAAAATGCCCCACCATATCGCCACCGGCAAAATTAATTCGAACAAAATCAAATTCAGACATTTTTTCAATTACAGCGTCAGTAATCTCCGCGGACTTCATCCAAGGACGTTCGTCATAGGGACGTGTATCGGATTTAATTTCGAGAAATTCTTCACCAGCGAGCGTCTCATAACTATTGCCGTTAAAATAATAGGTAATATGGCCAAACTTAGCGGTTTCAGAACAGGCTAGCTGAGTAAGATTTTTGGTAGATAGATATTCGTGTAAGGTGTGTTTGATTTCGACCGGCTCGACTAAAGTGTGCTCCGGAAAATGGCGATCGACATCATATTCGGTGAGACTTGCAAAGTAAATCGGAAGTTTCTGATTCTGCTCTGTACCACGATTGAAGCCTTGAAAATCATCGAGACAAAAAGCTTCGGCAATTTCAAGGGCGCGGTCGGCACGAAAATCAAAGTAGATAAAACTATCGTGTGACTGGACTAGACCAATTGGATGCTTCGCCTCATCCGTTACTACGAAAGCTGGAAGATACTGATCTTGGAGACTAGGTTCAGATTCACGAAAATACTGAATTGCCGCATCTGCAGAATTAAAGTAATGATTGGCCTGGCCATGAACTAAGGCTTGCCAACCACGTTCCACCATCGACCAATCAGTTTGATAACGATCAGCAATGAAGACCATGCGACCACCACCAGAGGCGATTTGAATATCGACGTCGAACTCGGCTTTAATTTTTGCGACTGCTTGATTAAATTGAGCGAGATATTTTTCAGCCGACTGCGGTGCCACATCGCGACCATCGAAGACCGCGTGCACGCGCATGGTTTTGATACCAGATTCGGCGGCGCGTCTTAGCATGGCAAATAGATGAGATAACTCACTATGTACGCCACCATCAGAGAAAATTCCGGAAAAATGTAGGGTGGACTGGTGGGTTTTGAGATTTTCGATAGTCCCCTGCCAAGTGCTGGATTGCCAGATTTCACCGGTAGAAAAAGCTTGATTAATTTTAGCAATACCCTGCTTAATGATTTGGGCACTACCAAGCGCATTATGACCAACCTCAGAATTTCCCATTTGACCAGCCAAGATACCCACCGCTTCACCGGAAGCTTGAAGGGCTAATTTCGGATAATTTTGCTCCAATTGATGTAAAAACTCAGTATAAGCTAGTGCCACGGCATTGCCTTCGATTTCCTGGCGAATACCCACTCCATCCATCACCACAAGGACGACTGGACCGCTATAATTTTTCTTTGATTTTGCTTGCATGACTCACCCTTTTTAATTTTTAATTAATGCGTTTGATTTTCGGCAGCAGAGGCCAGGACATTTTCGAATAGTACACCAATAGTAAGCGGACCTACGCCACCAATTTTTGGTGTGATAGCAGAGACATCAGTGCGAGCGCGAATTTCATCATTAATGTCACCGAGAATCACTCCGCCTTCACTGGCCGTACCGGCATCAACAATCACCGCACCCTCGCGAATCATTTCGGAAGTAATGAGATGAGGGTTCCCTGTAGCGGTGATAATGACATCGTGATTTTTAAGTTCAGAAAAATCTGAACCACGATGAAAAACTGAAACGCGAAGATTGGAATTCGTAAACATGCGAATGAGCGGTTCACCCACCAAGCGGCCACGACCGACAATGGCGATAGATTTATTATTCAGTTCGATACCGTAACCAGTGAGCAGCCAGTTAATGGCCGTAGCCGTAGCACTATCGAAGCGACTTTTACCAGTCAAACCATCGACATCTTTTTCGGGAGCGATCAATGCGACGAGTTCCTCAGTCCACTCCGGGTTTTGCAAAGGAAGCTGCAAAATCACCGAAGAGACAGAGGCGTCTTGATTGGCAGATTCGATGGCAGCCTGAATAGCTTCCTTGGTTGGATTTACCACCTGATCAATCACCTCAATCTCGATATCTTCCCCGTAAGCTTTCTTGAGACTGACGTATTTTTCGATGACTGGATTATTCGAATCACGAATAATGACTAATTTTGGACGGATTTTACGCGAACGGAGGGCCTTTACCTGATGAGCTTGGCGCTCCTTAATAAATCCAACTAATTCACGACCGTTTAATTCTTTGACCATGGAACTCCTTATTTAATTTCGTCCGGTTCTTGTTCGATCATTAAGCCGAATTTATCGAAGACAATTTTTGCGATTTCAGCACGGGCGGCGGCGAGATCAGCATAAGTTTCGGCAGATTCATTAATCAAGATTAGGGCCGCTTTTTCACTAACTTTCATGCCATGAAAAACCTGACCTTTAAGTCCGGCATGTTCGAGAAGCCAACCAGAATTGACGAGGTTAGTGCGTTTCTCTGGAGAATCTGGGCCAACTTCTTTGGCGTTGCGCCAAACTTCGATACCACGAGCCTCAGCCTCGTCGGCTTCCTCATCAGTGAGGTAAATATTCTTGAAGAAACTACCAGCGCTGGCGATTTCTTCTGGATCTGGAAGCTTAGAATTTCTCACTTCACGAACCATGCGAGCGATGTTGGTTGGTGAAAAATCAGTCTCTTGATGTTCGTCCACATAAGCTTGCAAGGAGCGGTAGAATGGTGGATTAAGTTGACCTTTTTTCAAACGAATCACAATCGAATAGATAAAGTAACGGTCGACACTTTCACCAGAATTAAAGATAGATTTGCGATAGCTCATCTTCATATCTTCAGCAAGAATGGTCTTAAAAGTTTTTTCCTGCAGGTCGTAAACATCAGCAGAAACAATCACCTGTGTAACTTCCTGGCCATAAGCACCGATATTCTGAACAGGTGAAGCACCGGCAGTGCCAGGAATACCAGCCATCGCTTCGATACCAGAATAGCCAAGAGCAGCAGTGAAATTGACTAAGGAATCCCAAATTTCACCACCATTAGCACGAAAATAGCCATAGCCTTCTTTTTCAGCTTCAGCTTTTATTTTAGCACCGTAGGCGGCTTCAATTTCCTCCGCTGAGAGCTGTGAGATGCCGAGAATACGATCGAGCAAAATCACACCCTGATAACCTTCGTCGGTGGCGAAGGTATTAGCGCCATTACCAAGGATAGTGACTGGGAGATTTTTTTCAGCGGCGAATTGATAAGCTTCAGGAATCTCATCTTTGGACTTGATTTCGATGACATATTTGGCTGGACCACCAATACGCATGGTGACAAGATTTTTAATCGGAACATTTTCGGAAATTAACATTTATTCTCCTTAATTTTTATAAACTTTAACAATGGTTTAAAATTCAAAATAGCTAAATCATTACTTTTATTTTAACATAAACAAATCCCGACCTCTCATGTTAAAATAGATAAGTAATGTTTGAAATTCATGAAGTATTCAGATTTGTAAGCTTCTGGTTTTTGATGTTTATGATTTATTCTTTTATCGGCTGGGTCTTCGAATGTATTTGGACCAGCATCGAACAACGCAAACTACAAAACCGTGGTTTTCTCTTCGGGCCAATTTGCCCAATTTACGGTGTGGGAATGGTCTCATTTTTAATCCTGACGCAAGAGATTCATTTCGAATGGTATATTGAACTTTTTGTTTTCGCCCTAATTTGTACGGTGATTGAATATACAACTAGTGTGGTAATGGAAAAAATCTTTCGGGTGCGCTGGTGGAACTACTCAGAAACCACGCGTTTCAATCTAAACGGCCGCGTTTCACTCGAGACTTCTCTTGGTTTTGGTCTGGGTGGGATGGCAATTAAGTATGGACTACATCCATTTATTTTACATTTGATTTCACCACTTTCCTGGCCAATGATTGAATCGATTAATGGTGTACTACTAACAATTTTAGTGATTGATATTATTTTTACCACTGTGGCGACTTTGAAATTGCGCGACAAATTTAGTGCCAAATTTGGCTCTACCAAAATTGATGTAACCTCAGAAATTAAAAAGCTAACCCGTGAATATTATTCGCGTGCAGCTAGATTTAAACGTCACATGACGAAAGCGGCAATTAAAAATATCCAAAAAACTCAAGAAAATATTGGCAACAAAATCAATTCGATCACTAAGCCGAAGAAATAGATTATTCTAACTTCAGATATTTCTCAAAATGCGAAAGATAATAGGTGGTAAAATCCGGACGAAACTTTCGACGCAGCTCCTTGATAAAACTTGATTCCTTGCCGTCAACGGTGAGTAAAATCACCTGCTTTTTGGCACGTGTGAGCGCGACATAGAAGAGGCGTCTCTCCTCATTTTCTGAGATTTGATCAAGCTTTAACTCGCCTGCAATTCTTATAAGTTCAGCCTTCAGCGGTGGATCTTTGACATGAGCAGGAAAACCCAGCTTGGCTTCGCGATTATTAAGAATAATCACATGATCAGCCTCCAGACCTTTAGATTGGTGCACGGTGAGAAAACGAATTTTTAGATCTGGCCGCGTTTGAAATTCTATACTATCTGAGGTTAGCTTAAACTGAGTACAATGAAGAAGACGAAGCCGGTCAATCTGGAAACGGCCGAGAAAAAGAATCGAACTATCCCGAGGCAGAGATTCAAAATAATGCGTCAGGACTTCGAGATCGAGTCGTTCTGAATCGCCAGAGATCTCCACAACTGGTTCTAATGCATCTTCTTTTTGACTTTGAATTTGTTTTCGAATTTGGGTATGGTCCTGCATGATGAAGCTCGAGCTCAACCCTGCGAGGGTGGGACCAAAACGATAAGTTTTGGAAATACGATGCAGAGAAAAATCACCCCAAAATCGACGGAAGTTCAAAGTAAAATCGACGCGACTGCCACTGAAGCCATAAATGGCCTGCCAATCGTCACCTACGGCGAACAAATTTGCCTGCGAAGATTCAAGGAGGAGATGGAGGAATTCCTGACGGAGTGCCGAAAGATCCTGATATTCATCGACAATGATGTAGCGAAATCGAGTTTTAATCTGACCAGAGCGAAGATACCGAATTGCCAACTTGATCAGCCCAGAAAAGGTAGTCTGGTGTTTTTCTAGGAGCCCTGATAGTTCTCCTTGATATTGCTCGGAGACCGTAAGAAATAATTTACGGTATTCCTCTGAGGAGAATTTGCTAGCAATCTGCGCTACGGTCTCGGATTCCAATTCATGTAGGTCGAGAAATTCGCGGATAATTGACATAAGTGTAGTCTTATCATCAGAATCAGAGCTAGAATCATCAGCTGGATCTGTCTTGTCTGTGACCACGGAAAAATCTGGCCAGAGACTGCGAAGCAATTTCAGAGCTAAGCTATGAAAAGTCTCAATTGTGATGTTCGGTGGCGAAGATTTTTCGAGCAAAATCTGCTTCGCAAATGTTTGATAATATTCGCGAAAAAAACGTTCTCTGAGTTCCGTGGCGGAATCATGAGTGAAAGACAAAACTAATATTTCTGGTGGGCTGGCGAAACCGGATTGCAGGAGATAAAGGATTTTGCCGAGAATAGTGGTAGTTTTACCTGAACCTGCATCAGCCACGACTAGATTAAATCTAGCGGGGTCATAAATAGCCCTGCGCTGCTCTCTATCGAGAGGATGATTTTCAACTCGAAAATCTAGCGGCAGAGTATCAAGGGATTTATTTTTGAATAAGTTTTTTGACATATTTGGCTCCTTTTTTTGATTTAAGAGCCAAGATTATTTGAAAAATAGAAAAAACAGCGGTTACGACAGAAATTTTAAGAATCTGAATTCTTATCCAAAAACCGCCGCATAAAATTAATTTAACAAAAAATCATAGCTCTCACTATGATCTAATCTTGTGGTGCCCGAAACAGGACTTGAACCTGCACCTAGAAGCTAGACTAGCACCTGAAGCTAGCGCGTCTGCCAATTCCGCCATTCGGGCTTGAGATAATTATACCCCAAACCCGACAGTTCGTGAACTAGAGATTTTATACTCCTTTAGTAATCTGGCCCGTAGAAGCATTAAAGCTATCGCCGCGTTTATTGGTGTAAATAATTTCCCCGGCATGGTTTTTAATCTGACTATATTCACCGAAATCGGATGGAGGATTAAAGACTTGAGCAGTCCCACCACTTCGCAAATTAATCGTAGAGGTACGTTGGTTATCCATCTCTGCACTAACCAGAGACATCTTAGTTTTGTCAAAATTAGCAATAAGGTTTGCATCATTTAGTGCAGCAGAAGCTGTTTGGCTCACCACGGAGTCAAGAGAGTTGGCGCCTTTTTTCGCAAGGATTTCAACTGCATCATCATTACCAACCTTAAGGAAGTTATCCATAGTCATATCATCATAGGCTTTATCTAGACCCGCACTTCTTGTTGCTGAAATAAGCGATGAATTTTTTGCATTATCGTTCTTATCATAGTCAGTATTCTGCAGAAAACTAGTGTACTGATTATTTGCGATCTGTTGCTTATCTGCAAAGCCTGGCAATGTAACCGCAGCGCTAGCAAGTTGAGTAAATGCACGATTCGACGTAGTCAATCCAGTATCCTTACCTATATTACTCACTTCCTTACGTCCAGCTTTAGTGGCACCAAGAGAGCGAGTGAGCGCCTCAATTTGGATATCATTTGCATGTCTCTCGTCTTCAGTCATATGCTCATAATTAGCACCAGTCTTCAATGCTGATATAAGATCACTCTTCATAGTACCTTCATCTACACCATCACTAGCAAGTTTATTCATAATATTTTTCACTTCACCTTCACGAAATTCTTTTTCAGCCGTCGCCTTTAGGTTTTCAAAGCCGAGACCCGACATATTACTTAGCGCACCACGTCCAGCTGAATTCGAGCCTGCTCGTAACTTAGAATCGCTATTGACGACACCCGCAGCAGCAGCCTGGCGACGCATTTGTGCAATAGACAATTCTCCACCATTCGCCTTGATCTTATCAAATCTCCTCAAGTCCCTCTTAGCTCTAGCAACTGATTGATCGGCCGCATAATTACTCTTCACATGCTTATAAAATTCCGATGCAGCAATAGCCCCACCAGCCATACCCACACCCTTTAGGGCACCACCACGAATTTTATCAAAACCAGACGTGATCGCACCTAATCCTGCAAGGGATTTAGAGGTCATAGATGGAATAGCAAAATATGGAAGTACATTTAAGAGTCCGCCAACAATTAACATAAGCATATCTGTACTAGTACCGACTATAATAGTAGAAGCGAGAGCACCCGCGGAGGTTGCAAGAACAAACATAGGGTACAACATTAAAAGTGCTTTTAAGGTTGATATATACTTCTTTGTTACTGCAGCGGTATTCGGTAGAGCATACAATACCATGGCAAGAGGTGCCAAAACTATCACCATAATAATAGCTGCCTGGCGGATAGTAAGCATAATGAAACCGAAGAATACTGAAATTACGGTCGTAATGACAAATAATACAACTGGAAGAATCAAAGCAGGACCCGTAGTAGCAATAGCTACACCCCCGCCAATCAATCCAGCACCCGTGACCATACCCGCAATTTTAGAGACGATAGAGGATGCTTGAGCCGATGCTTCTGCACTCATACTTTCACCAGCAATAGTTCTAATCGCCGAGCCAATTCCATTACCTATAATATGAGAAAGATCGATTGCCACGCCAAGAATTAGATACGAAAAGTTAACTAAAACAGCCGTGATAATTAATTTAGGAAGAATTTTTTTAATATTGTAATTCGAGATACCTAAATTAGTTACCTGTGAAAATACCACAACAAGTAGCATAATTACAAATCCAATGTTTGCCAAATTACGGAATGATGACCACGCCTTATATATTGCTGATCCCTGATCGGAAAATTGTTTAATAATTGATTTATGTGTAGTAGTTAAATCTGTAATGGACCCCAGAAGACCACTAGCAGTAGCAGCACCATCAGCGATGGTAGGACAAAGCATCCAGGAAAGGAAGCCGCCGTTTTCTTGACAATAGCTTTGCTTCGCATCATTAGCGGAATCATTATCCGATACTGTGTCCTCTACACTAATCTTTAAGTTTGACGTCTCAAGACATTTCTTACCTCCTTCACCGTCATCCACGGTAAAGTCTTTCTTTTGTAATGCCTCAGAGAGAATTCTATATTCTTCCTTTTCTTCTTCGGTTAGAGGAACTCTAGCGTCATTCTTAGCTCCATAGGCTCTTACAATTTCACTAGCTTTATCAATAACCTCTTGCGAGTTACAAGTGTCAGATTCTGCAACATTAAGGTTTTTAGCATACTGATCAAAGCTTTTATTAATTACATCTGCAAGCTCATTACACTTGAGTGTCTTTTTGTTTGCACTCATAAAATTTGTAGATTTCTTACTACCATCCTTTTCGGTAGTCGCAATCATTTTTGGATACTTTTCAACAGGCTTACCGTTTGAATCAAGCAACTTAATCTTAAAATTATAAGTGGAGGTATCGATATTGTCGGCATAATCCGCACCTGGTGAACAGTTTAACTCAAAAGTAGTTAAGGCATCATCGTAGGCCAGTGTAGAATCATCATAATAACTATCCAGTTTATCATATGGCACAGCGAATGGATTATTTTTAGCCCATTTGTTATAGATTTTTTTAATATACTCTTCACCATTTGGATTTTTACTAAATTGACCAAGAGCATCAAGAGTCCCCTCTTCACAGGAATCAATATTACCATTCTTTTTTGGCATTAATAAACCATTTTGCTTAGAATCTTTATCACAAATTAAGCTAGCATAATCTTGAATTCCGAATTGAGACATAAAAGCCTTTGTAATATTCGACGGCCCATTGTCTTGACATTCTATAACTCCAGCATCTTTCCCACCAGAAGCCTTTCCAGAAATTTCTTTTTTTAATTCAGCCCCAACTGATGCATTGTGAAAATTATCCCCACGAGCAGATCTAAAAAGATTACCTTTATTCTTGGAGATTGAAGTTAGTGTAATGTAATCCGTTGGATTGGAAATTATACCGACTAATTGCTTATCATGAGTCACAATATTCTCATGGTTGAAACAATCTTTAAAAGCCGCAGCAATATATTTTGCGCGAACAGCTTCATGGATTTTACTTTTAGCGTCACCAACAACAACCGTCGATGGCGCAGCGAATACCATAGACACTGAAAAAAGAACAACATTTAAAATAATAACAAAGGCTAATGCCGTAATTGAAGCTCTATATTTTTTTTCTTTCATATTATTCCCTAAATCTGTTCCATATATGCATTAATGTAACTACTTAAATCTTGCAAATTTGCATAATCTTTTAATTCATAGACGTCAGAGAATACTCTTCTTAATCCATTTACATTATGAAAGTTATCGAAAGATTCATTTAAGTTTTTATATTGTAATTGACATGTTGGACTACCCTTACTTAAGTCTTCCTCGGCATTACAAGTCCCATTATCAACCAATTCCTTCATCTTTACAGATTGATTAATTATATTCGTAAATTCACGAGCTGCAATTTTATAATTCAAGTTACCAGAACTATATTTACTTATAATTTCCGCATTCATATCACTGTATGCTTTGTAAAAATCATCATAGATAGCGATCGCTTCCATATACAACTTATAGCGTTCATCAACTGCCTTCCGAAATGAATCATAAGCCTGGACAGCATTTTTACTGCCCGAAGATTTTTGTTTATTATCGGTTATTTTCTTCAATGTAACTAATGTGACTTGACCTTCGTGTATCTTCTTATACATATACGGATTAAACACGTCGTCAAAAGAAATATAGTTATTGTAAATCTTAAAAAAAGTTTGCTCCAGCCCATCGATATTTTTTATATTTTGTTCAGAGGCAATTGTAGTCAATTCTTCCTTGCTCATATTTTTGGAATCGATAACGGTTTTCTTAAAAAGAAAACTCAAGAGAAAAACAAAAAGTAGACCAACTAAGCCGAAAACGATATACTTCTTCAGGTTCTTTCCCTTAGGTTTGGCGGCGTAGGCGTTTGGGATAATAATGTCAGAATAATCACCACCTTGTGGAGCGGAAGTAAAAGAATTGTTTGTATTTTGGTCCATTTGGTTAAATTATAACATAAGAGTTTTAAAAAGCCACCAAAAAACTCCAGCCGAGACTGGAGTTTTTGGATGGACTTCGTAGGTTGTTTCAATGATAATACATTTTTTAACTCAAGACGTATTTTATTATCATCACGCAGTTTTCAACCATTTAGCTTGGGCCTCCCCGTTCAATAATTTAAACGAGAAGGCTTATCCCAGGCTAAGTATTGACGTCCTAAGAAAATCTTCGGAGCGGTCAATTAGCGAAGTTTTTTACGGCTAGAAAGATAAAGACCAGCAGTCGTAATGATAGAACCAAGACCGAAGGCAGAGCTAATTACGGTTTCAGGACCGGTTTTTGGCATTTCCTTTGGAAGTTCTTGTTTTGGTTTTTCTGGGTTTGGAGTAACTGGAGTTACTGGTTTTTCTGGGGTATTTTCACAGGTTTTCTTAACGTAAACATCTGCGCTACCTTGAACAGCGAAACCATTAGCCGAAGCCTTAACCCAGTTGATCAAACGGTTATTACCACAAGCGAGATCCTTGTCGACTACCTTAGCAGTAAAGCGGACAAAACCGTCACCACTTACAGCATAGTTACCGATATTAAGACCTTCAGTTACTACGGTGTCAGAATTTGCCTTAGCACCATCGCGGAAAGCAGAGGTGAAAAGTTTAGTAGTACCAGCAACATATTCCATATTCTTTGGTAGAGAGTCGCGGATAATTACGTTTTCGACACGAGCAGCGTTAAGGTTCTTGTAGTGAATTTGATATTCGACAGAGTCACCAACCTTGGCATCAACGGAAGTTTTCCAATCCTTGTCGCCAAGCATACGAACCTTCTTAGTAATAGAGGTGTTTTCGAAAACTGGTTTAACCTTAATAGTGACATAACCAGCATAGTTGTAACAACCAGGGAGGTTACCATCTAATTTATCATAACCAACTTTCACACCACCGTTTACGATAGAGTCAGATAAGGTAGTACCATTCTTAAAAATGTTATTTTCAAAGGTAGCAGAACCTTCAACATAGTCAAGGTAGAAAGCACGGCCATCGGCGCTCTTAAGATTCAAAGAATCCCAGTAACGAGATGGAGTTGCATTTGAGGCGTTAATGAAACCAGAAATACGAGCAGTCTTAGAAACCACAGTTGGCAAAGAAATTTCAGTGGTGACATCTTTAGCTACAGCGTTAATACCCTTAGGGTTATTGTTGTGAACATAAAGACGAACTACGTAAGTTTTACCTTCTTCAACGTTGACATCACCGATGTTCCAAACGTTGTTTTTACCATTATTACCAGTAGCTTCGTCGCGAATACCTAAGAAACTACGTTCATCGTTTAATGGCATGATGACACCGGCTTCTTTTTCCTTAGCGGAGATAGAAGAACCGTCGTCCTTGATAGAGTTCATGACGATCTTGTCGCCAAGTTTACCAGCGTTAATGTCAGCGATAGTGTAAGTAGCGCGACCACCAGCGTTATCACCCCAACCAGATACAGTTGCAACAGTAGCAAGACCAGCAACAGTCACGGTAGCAGCGATGGATGCAAATTTGAATGCTTTTTTCATAAAAGCTCCTTTCAATTAAATTGTTCCTGTTATAAAATTTTGTTTTCGATTTGACTACACGAATCTAAATCTTTTTCTTCTAGCCAAATTGTTAATTTTCGTCTATGCCACTGAAATCGAATCGTCTCAAGAGTAAACATAAATTACCCGGCGGCTTGAGCCGCCAGGGTAATTAAGGTGCGATAGATGTTCGCAGATGCTGAATCCTACTTCGGCTCTTCGTCGTCGGAGTTAACGAAGCCCACGTAGTCGTCTTTCTGGAGAGATTTTCCAGAATTATCAACTCCGTGGTTGATAGTCTCACCTTTATTATCAGTGTAACTATCATTGCGCTGAGCTTCCGTCTCGTAGTTCATCTTGATTTCATCAGTTTTTTGTGTCTCCACATTCTGATGACTCTGATCTGGAGTCGGAGTCTCCGGTTTCACGTTAGCGGGTTTTTCATGCCCCCCATCCGTGCGGACCACTGGGTCCGTAGGCTCGAAGGCATCAGTACCGACTGTGGCGTTACCGCCACCGATTTGAGCACCCCCGTTATTAACGGGATCCTGAGAAGGTTTCTTCTCGGGTTGACTCTCATGGTGATTATTTCCACCACCGCCACCACCGCCATGACGACGTGGTTTGGGATTCGGAGTCGGCTTTGTCTCCGGCTCAGTCTGCTTTTGAGTTTCGGGTTCAGTAGTAGGCTGAGGAGTAGTTTCCTTTGGTTTTAGCTTGCTCTTCGTCTTCTCCTTTGGAACTTTTTTGGTCACGATAAGCTCTGGGCGCTTGTCGTGAGTATTGATTCCAAGCTTGAAAATTTCAGTGCCCGCTTTGTTAACATAAGCTAATACCATGGCATCACGAGTGAACTCGTAATCCGCCTTAGTAAAAGTAGTTAACTTAGCAGAATCGGTATTCGTCAAGCTTAAAGGATAGTGGTGATTGGTGGTCACCAACTGAACCTTCTGATTAACGAATCGATCTAATAACCAAAGAGTTGCTACGCCAACTTTTACCTGACGGTCGTTGGCGTAAAGTATGCCATTCTCCTCTCGGAGATAGGCTTGATTGCCAGTTCCTTCCTGCATACCCTGAGAATACTCATTGAGTCTATCAGTCATCCAAGGGTTGATCTGAGTAACGGAAGTACCGTCGCTCAGAGTCATATTGGTCAATGCGGTCAATACTGCATGAGTATAGACCGGGTTCGCCAAAACCTCTTGACGGAATTCCTTAGATATTACGCTCAACTCCTCATCGGAGTATTTCTCTCCATCCTTGGTTCCGTGAGTCACGGAAAAAGGCGTGGATAGAGCATCACTAAAGCCAGATCCTGCGACTCTTTCGGCTGCCTTATTCGGCATCGAATTGTCGCAAAATTCACGACTCAGTTCCGGATATGCTTTCGCGTATTCATAGGCGTCAAAGTCGAATGTCAATTCTGATTTCTCAGCTTCGACATCCTTTGCGGAAAGCGTTCCTGCCTCTGCATCGGCGTGATTTCTTTGACAAGATTTCACAGCAAATGCAATCGCCAGAATAATAAGTGCAACTACCAAGATCCCCGAAAGAATCTTCTCATTTCTTCCAAATCTTACATTTTCCATTTTTTACCTCTTTTCTGTTTTGGGGCTCCACTTTCCATGTAGGAAATGCGGAGCCTGGTCAAAAATACAACAACAAATACGACAACCATCATGCAACTAAGCACGATAGCCTCTGTGTTTGAGCTGTCAATTTCGATTTTCAGCGAGACTAATCCGAAGATAAATCCCACAAGCGTCAGAAACTGACAAACCATCTCCAGTGCCATTTCCTCATTCATGAAGTATCCTCCTAGAGAGCTACTCGAATTATCCCGTAAAATACGATGATAATTCCGAGAACTAGGGCGATAGTAACTGGGTTAATTTTGGCGAACAAATCCGTAAAGATTGTATCGTCTTCCCAATTTTCATCGCCGTCAACAGGGTCGAGGATTTCTTCTTCCTCTTCATCAGATTCTTCTTCGAAATCAGTGAACTCTTCTGGTTCTTGACTTGAAGTTTCCTCTTCCGGAGCGGGAGCTTCCTTGGTAGTGACAGTTCGATAGTTCTTAACGATCTCTTCGACTGCCATCTGTTGATCCTCAACAGTAGAGGCACTACTTAGCCGATTGATAATTTCAGACAGCTTTTGCTGCTGAATTCCGGCCATGCTAGGGTTTGTGACCTCCACTTTGGGTTTATCCTCTGCGTCAGATTTCGGCGCAGAGGTGGTAATCTGAGCTTCATCAGTCTGAGTGTTTTTCGGCGGATTTGATTCGGCCTTTTTATCCTCAGTCACTGACTTTTGCTCAGTGGTTCCACTTTTGGTTCCTTGAACTACGCTACGAAGTTTTTCATTGTCCTCCTGAAGCTTATTTTGCTGATTCTGCATGCGCTCAATTTGCTCACGCAGCTTAGCATTTTCGACTTCAGCCTTACTTTTCTTTTTGGCTCTTAACTTAGGGCCGCCAAGATAAGTAAAAGTAACTACAACAATCGCAGCTAACCAGGAAAGGAAAGTTACCATTGCAAAATCCATGATATTTAAAATATCATGTTTCATCTGAAAGTAGCTAAAAAGCTGCCACCAAACCGGTGTAATTCCGACAAATAGCGCCACAATACAAACCAGTTTCACCTTACGGTAACTCAACTTCCGAAATTCCAGAAGGCTATACACCGCAATCGCTGCTAACTCGACTACAAAAATCACTGCAGTAAGTTGTGGTTGCAGTTTTGGAAACGCTAGGTTCCCGAAAATTGGTAGTGCCAGCAAGCCTAAACTTGCTAAACAACCCTTCAGGAGACCTTTTTCAATCGCCGAGAACTCTTGATTAGACTTGGTTTTTCGAGCACATATGGCATAAAGAATGGCATATGTAACGACAACAATCATAGCTGAAATTAGACAATAACTCATTTTGATTCCCTCCTCTGTTGCGCTCGATTTCTTCGAGGCAAAAAAATGTTTCATACAACATCTACATCTATAATAAACAGGCGTGAAATTATTTTACGCCTGAGATGATTCGATTTTAATGGACGTCTTGGTAATTCAAGCGGTTAAGCCAGATTACAGACTGAGGTGATTATACTATAAATGCTTGAAAATGTCAATGGTTATATCACAAGCATTAGCGTTTTAGACGTGTGAGTTTCAATAGTTAGAAAATAATCATAAGTGTTTTAGATTTTTTAAAGCAAATATGGAGAATTTACATAGTAAACTACGGGGGGTGCTGCGATTTTAGTTCACCAGTTAGTGTGAGTGGATTTGGTGAGAAGTGGCGATTTTTTGTAACAAACTAAGAGATTAAAATTTGCTATAATGGAAGAAAATGGAGGCAAAATGGGCGGCATAATCGGCAGTTACGGACAAAGTGATCTGATGCGGGGGAATTCCGGCAAGCAACAAGAGGCAGGTGACCTATACCAGAGGTCGCGCGGACAAAATGGAATGGAAGGCAGCTTCGATGTTCGTGGTGGCAGTTCGGAACCTAGCCAGAATGATGGTTTTGGCCGGGTGAATGACCAAGAGACTAATCATGGTTATGGTTATGTGAAAAACTCAGAAGAATTGAAGCGTGGTTATGGGGTAGTAAGTGAGAGCGAGAAAAACCGTGGATATGGCGTACTAAGTAGCGGTGGCGAAAGACGCGGATATGGCGTGACGCCAGGAGATGGATATAAGCGCGGATACGGAAGGCTGGGCGGAACTGGATCTAGTGGTGGGGCATCTGGCGCGCGACGTGCACCAAGTGAAACTATGCAACGCGACAAGATGATGGGAATGGGTGGCAGACCTGCTGGTGGCGCTGGTTTTTCTGGTGGTAGTAGACCTTCTGGTGGGAATATTAGGCCGGTGATAAAGCCGAATTTCTGATTAAACTAGAGCTTTTAATTCAACCATTACGTATCGTGTTTTACTAATCAAGGTGAATTGCACTAAAAAACGGTCAGAAGTCTGGCCGTTTTTATTTAGCTATGGTTTGGCCTTGTAGGTAAAATAACCCGGTGCGCCTGGACGGTCGATACGCATATATTCGTAATTGCTGTGACTTGATGAGTAACAGGTACTGTTACCACCACAAAGACCGGTGCGATTCTTAAACACAGGTTCATTAATGAGGGTACCGATGGCTGAGGTAGTAAAACCTTCGGAAACGTAGATAGTTTTGAGTTTATTTTCAGTAGAGGTTGGATTTGAATAATTATATTTATTTTCAAACATATAAGCAAAATCCATTACTTTTGAAGTATTAAAGCTACTTAAATCTAAAGTGTCAAGACTCCTAACACCATTAAACATCGACTGCATACCGGTTACGTTACTAGTATCAAAACTCGTTAAGTTTAAGTTTTTTAGAGACTTTGCACTGGCAAACATTAGATCCATTGATTTAACACTTTTAGTGTCAAAGCTAGAAAGATCCAACTCTTCTAGACTTTCACAACTAGCGAACATCCACGACATATCAGTTACCTTTGAGGTATTAAAATGCGATAAATCTAGTTTTTTAAGTTTTCTATCTCTATTAAATAATTGAGTAAAATCTGTTGCGTGGCTAGTATCAATAGGAGATAGGTCAATATCTTCTAAATTACTATAACTATCAAATAACATATTAGAATTTACGGGAAGATAAATTTTCGGGGCTTCTGAGTGATAATAAATGGTCTTAGTAGAGTCGTCCCACCAAGCTAAAACGGGAGCCTCAGACACATCATCATTATGAATCGTGGCGGTAGTGATATTTTTTGCTGGTGGTTGAACGCTATATTTTATATGCTTGATATCATCGATATCACCTCCGATAAGTCGACCAAAACTAGATCTAAGTAGATAGCTATAGCCTAATTCTACATAGCTATCGACAGGATTTGTGGTGATCGAAACGAGGAGTTTGTTTTGATAATTGCCAGTGCGGAGGCTAGAGTTTAACTTCATGCCGATATGAAAAGTATTGGTTTCTTCGGTGTCGTTTTTGGCCGTAGTAGTGGCGATAACTTGAGCGTGGCCATTTGGTTGAATAGGCACATAATAATGTTTTTCAGATTCCCACCGTAAACCCCATTGATTTGCTGGGATATATTTAAGTGGGATAGGACTTACAATGGAAGAAATTTTCATTTCATTTAATGGATTTACATCAGTGAGGGCAGTATCTTCGGTGGCGGACGAAACAGTAATAGTGTATCCACTGCGGTTGTTGGTTTTAACTGAAACATTTACAGGTTTATCTATAGTACTGGTCGCACTCTCAGCTACTTCCGTACCATTGATTTGTATATTCGATTGATCGACAGAGGCGGAAAGAGTTGGCTTGACGAGAGCATGGGTGTTTTGTTGGAAAGAAAGTGTGGCGCTCATACTAGCAGCGATGGCTAGCAGAAAGAACCAAGGTGTGGAGATGTGGTTTTTCATAATATGCCTTTTTATTTGGATGCTTTTGCTCATTTTAACACAAGCGGAAAGAAAAGTGAATCTCTGATTGAAAAAAGAAACTGGGTTTGGTATAATCTAGGAAGCGTACAGCGCATTTTGAAAATTTGGTGGGTGTAGCTCAGTCGGTTAGAGCGTCTGATTGTGGTCCAGAAGGTCGTCGGTTCAATTCCGATCACCCACCCCATTAGCGAGTGTAGTACAGCGGTTAGTATACAAGTTTTCCAAACTTGGGATGAGAGTTCGATTCTCTCCACTCGCACCAAATTAAAAAAATAAGAACGTTTACGTTCTTTATTTTTTTAATTGCCCGTACGAGAAAGACCACGTAGTGGAATTACTCGCACCAGAACAAAAAAAGAAGAGCATTTATGCTCTTATTTTTTATGACTACGCATATGAGAAAATTTGCGAAGCAAAGTTACTCATATCAAGTTATAAAAAAGAGGCTCTTAACCTCTTTTTCTTTATTGGAAGAAGGCAAAATAGACGATAGCGCCGACTAGTGCACCGAAGATACTCATGGCGATAAGCGCGAAAACTAGTGAAAGATTAGTCTTACGCATGGAAGGATCATCAATAATAACGGCCTGCTGCTTAGCCTTGGTCTTTTCGGATTTATTTTTTGCATAAATAGTTTTGCGAGAATTATTTTCCTCTTCGAAAGTATAATCCTTAATCTTGGAACCTGGGCCGAGGAGCTCAGAAGAAAAATCTGAAGAAGTGAAATTATCTTGCCCGGCAGCAAGTGGGCGCTTTTGTACCTTATCAGTATTAATAAATGGGCTGCGGCCACCAAGGATGTAGTTGGAATTGTTGTTAGCAATATCAGAATCGGCGTAAAGCGAAGTGATTTTTGGCTTTTCGCTGTCTGAGAAGGAATATGGTGAACGAGCAGGAGCGACCGTAGCCATAGCCTCAGAATGTTCAGTCTGATCGTCCGAAGCGAAGGCGGAATCAATAGAATCCGGCGTGAGCGTACTTCCCTGATTTTTAGGCAAAGTAGAAATAGTATTCGAACGACTGGCGGTCGGATAATACATGGTAGCAGAAGGATTGCCAGAGGTAGGAGCGGATTTTTCACCATGGAGTTGATCGCTATCGACGGAATCAAAGAGAGCTTCGAGATCTTCTATTTCATCATAATTGTCATAATTTTGCAAGACATCACGCACGCTTGAAGAAACAAGAGTAGTCGGAACCGGAGCTTTAGCTGAGTGGGCCGGTTGAGTTTCGGAGTTTATTTCAGATTCGACTTTCTTAGCTGGACGAATGCGACCAAAAAGGGTACGACTTGGACTGGCAGTGATTTGGATACGAGAAACCGGCGAAGGAGCCTTGAATTTTGAGGCAGCGGAAATGGCGGAGGCAGTAGAATTAACAGTAGTAATGGCGGAACCAGCGAGAGAGTTTATGCCACCAGAAACTGGAATTTTCCCAGCGGAAGCAGTAGAAGTGACTGAGATTGCGGTTGGAGCCGGCTTCATTTTCGGAGCTAAACTAGCACTACCAACTGGAATTCTACCAGTAGCACGTGGTAATTCACCAACTTTACGCTTGGCTAATTCTTCTTTGGCACGTTGTTTTTCGTATTCATAGCGTCTTTGCTTGGCCTGATTTTCTCGTTCAATAGCCTGGCGTCGTAAAAGAGCTTCTTGTTCAGCCTGTTTTTTAGCAATAGCCTGCTGTTTTTCTTCGATTTCACGCTGCAATCTAAGTTCGCGATTTCGCAAAGATTCTTCGGCCTGAGAGCGAGCTAATTCCTGCTTAGCGGCCTCAATGCGGCGACGATTATAGTCCATGGTTTGATTTTGGAGTTCAATCTGGCGCTGAATTTCCTCACGACGTTCGCGCTCTTTTTTTGCCTGTTTTTTGCGTTCTAGTTCACGTTCGGAAAGCGAATAAGTGTAAGCCGAAGTAAGAGTGCGAGTACGAGAGGGGCTGGCGATAGCGGAATTCGTGGCGGCAAAGGTAGAAGTACGATTGTTGGTGCCAGAAGCATAAGTGCGACCACCCGCACTAGGAGTAGTAGAATTCGCGGCAGCAGAAAAAGTGCCAGCAGTTTTGCGGACAGGAGAAAAATCCATCATGCGACCTTTGACAGTGGTATTTTGGGTGTTTTTTCCTTGCATATTCATGTTTAATTATACTCGATTTTCCGATTATTCACGGACCTTTTTTGCGGTTTCGATAATACTAGCAAATGATTCTGAAACTAGGCCGGCACTACCGATAAGTAAGCCGTTCACACCTGGCACAGTGAGGTAAGCGCCGGCATTATTTGGATTAACACTACCACCAAAAAGGACGGGAATTTCAGCGACGGTTTCTTCCCCATAAACAGAGGTAAGCTGGTCACGAATAATTTTCACGGCGTCAGCAATTTCATCTGGACTGGCGATATGAGCGGCCTTGGTACTAGAGATAGCCCAAACTGGTTCATAAGCGATGATACATTTTTTAATATCGTCACTATCAATTTCGGAAAGACCACCAAAAATTTCATCACGCAAAACATCGACGGTTTCACCAAAATTACGCTGACTTTCGGTCTCACCGACACAAAGAATCGGAGTGATACCATTACGAATCGCAGCGGCGACCTTCTGGGAAATTTCTCGGTTAGTTTCACCAAAAACAAAGCGACGCTCTGAATGCCCGATGATGGCATAAGAAACTAATCCACGAAGCTGAGCGATAGAGACCTCACCGGTGTATGCACCAAAGTCACGGTAATAAAAATTCTGAGCGGCAATCTTAATCTTAGATTTGTTACGTTCAAGTTGGAGTGAAAGGCTTGGGAGTGAAGTAAAACTTGGAGCAATTACAATTTCGAGGCCACGACTAGGTTTGATTTTTTTAAGTAATTTCTGCAAAAAGATAGAAGACTCACCGATGGTCAGGTTCATCTTCCAGTTGCCCACAATATATGTTTTCATAATCTTATTATAGCATAATCAGTTTGAGAATTTTAAGGTTTTGGTGAGGTGTGGATTTTGATTTTAACCACAAAAAGTGAGTGTTTTTGCTATAATAAGCAAAAGAAATACCGCAGAGAGGAATAGAGATGAAGAAAGTATTATCCTTTGATATTGACCAAACTTTGAATATTGCTAAGACGCCAATTCCAGACGAGATGGCCTTTTTACTCAGCGAATGTTTGAACGAATTTGAGATTTGCCCAATTTCGGGTCAGAAATTTGAACAATTTTTAATTCAAATCGTGAATCGCTTAGTCGAAGTCGCCGATGCCACGCCAGCTCAACTGGCACATCTTCATCTTTTTGTAGCACAAGGCACACAATACTATCGCTACCAGCCAACCGCGCATGGTAATGACGGATCAGTTTATGATGAGAGGAACTGGGAACAGGTCTATAATTATCCATTAACCGAAGATGAGGTGGCAAAAATCACCGAAGCCCTAGAAAGTTCAGCCAAAGAAGTGGGGTATTGGGAAGAAGACAAGCTCCAGCCGGGTGACGAAATTATCGAAAATCGTTTATCCCAGGTGACTTTCTCGGCGCTTGGGCAAAAAGCGGGTACTGAGGCGAAATACGCCTGGGATCCAGATTGCAAGAAGCGTAACTTGATTGCTAAACTCGCCAAGGAAAAGGTACCGGACTTCTCTTTTGAGGTGGCTGGAACTACCAGTATTAACGCCTTCCGTGACGGATTAAATAAATCTTTCGGCATGAACCATTTGATGGAAGAATTGAATGTCGAAAAAGACGATATTCTCTATTTTGGCGACATGACGCAAGAGGGTGGCAATGATTATCCAGTCGTGCAGATGGGCATCGATACGATTACGGTGCGTAATCACGAAGATACCGAATATGCCCTGAAAGGAATTTTGGGAGTACTATGATTTTAGATGCTTCAAAATTAATCGGATTTCGCATCTTAAGCTTAAGATCCGGTGGGGTGATCAGCACGATTGAATCAATCATTGTCGATCCGAATGATTTGAAGATTTTGGGATTTTTCCTTAATAAAAATACTGTGAGCTTTGACTCGGGAGCGATTTTGGATGTCCGTAGTGTACGAGAATTTTCTCACCTCGGAATGATTATTGATTCAGACGAAGAGCTACTAAACGTGGGGGATGTAGTAAAAATCGATGAAATGGTGAAACTGAATTTTCAGCCAATCAACTTCAAGGTAAAGACCCAAAGCAAGAATAGCGTAGGGACAGTAATAGATTACACGGTAGATGTAAACGATTTTTATATTCAGCAGCTAATCGTCAAGCGTCCAATTCTGAAGTCATTCATCGATCCAGAACTAATTATTAATCGTTCAGAAATCCTAGAGATTAATGACGAAGCAATCATAGTAAAGGATGAGCTGGCTAAGCAAAAGGGGCGCGAAAAACTAGAGCAGGAAGAGTTCGTACCGAATTTTGTCAATCCATTCCGCCAGAATGACTAACCAAAAGATTTGATTTTAATTTTGAAGATTTTCAGTGTCGATTGCGGAGAGTTTGGATTTAATTAAATCATAGGGAAAACCTTGGCGAACAAGATAGGCCATAAGTTTTTCTCTAGTAATCGGGCGGCGTAATTTCTTCTCGATCATTTTATCGATTTCAGTATCATCTTCACGCTGAGAAAAAAGCTCATCACTCTCAAATACTTCGCGCATTAGAGATTCAGAAATCCCTTTACTCTTTAATTCGTAGAGTAATTTCTTGCGACTAATTCCCTTCGACTGGTTGCGATTATCGATATAGAAGCGCGTAAAATTATAATCAGAGAGAAATTTTTCTTGCTTCAAACGTTCAATCACGAGATTAATCTGCGTTTCAGTAATTTCTGCGCCGGGTTTGGTCGGAAGGTTAAGAGATTTTCGACCAGTATATTCATAGGTGTTATTTTCTGTGAAATCAATTTCACGAATCTTTTCATTCTGGGCACGAACATTTTTTCGCATTTCTTGAATTTTAGTGCGATATTCCTCGTCTTCAGCTAGGCGTTTTTTAAAATTATCGTATTTGATTTGCGATTGACGACGACGCAGTTGCTTACGATGCAAATAGTCGCGAATTTCTTTTTCAGAATGTGGACGCGACAGACAATACTCTAAGGTAGATTGATAGAGCTTGTCTAATGAAGATAGGGCGACTAATTCGGCAATACGTTCTTCCGTGAGCACGTCGCCGACTTTGAGGTTTTGCTCAGAAAAAACCTTGAAACTGAGTGAGCACAAAAATTTATGATTAACAAAAATATTAATACGATTTGGATCTTTGATTCCTGGCTTTAATTGTGAGATTTTCTGAAAAGTTTCCAGAGAGAGCGCGGTCACTATTCGCTCGCTTCAGCTTTTTCGCGAACTTTTTGTTCGATTTCCGCGAAGAATTCTGGCTTTTCTTTAAGTACGCGCTTAACGGCTTCGCGACCTTGACCAATAGTTTCGCCATTGTATTTAATAAAGGCACCAGCCTTATCGAAAACACCGTATTGCACAGCAAGATCAAGCACATCGCCAACCTTAGAAACGCCTTCGTTATACATGATGTCGAATTCAGCAGAGCGGAATGGGGCGGCAATCTTATTTTTCACAACCTTAATCTTGGTGCGGTTACCGATGATATTTTCACCATCTTTAATCTGACCGATACGGCGAATATCGATACGAACAGAAGCATAAAACTTCAGAGCATTACCACCGGTAGTAGTTTCTGGGTTGCCGAACATCACGCCAATCTTCATACGAATCTGGTTGATGAAGATAACAGTGGCCTTGGATTTAGAGATAATGGCAGTGAGCTTACGCATAGCTTGAGACATCAAACGAGCCTGAAGACCCATCTGAGCATCACCCATATCGCCATCAATTTCAGCCTGTGGGACAAGGGCGGCAACAGAGTCGACCACAATTAAGTCCACGGCGTTTGAGCGGACGAGGGTTTCACAAATTTCGAGAGCCTGCTCACCATTGTCTGGCTGAGAAATCAAAAGATTATCCACATCAACGCCAATACGCTTAGCATAAGATGGATCAAGAGCATGTTCTGCATCGATGAAGGCAGCCTGACCACCAGTTTTTTGAATTTCAGCAATGGCATGGAGTGCCAAGGTAGTCTTACCTGAAGATTCTGGGCCATAAATTTCAATGATACGGCCTTTAGGATAGCCACCACCAAGCGCCAAATCAAGTGAAAGTGAACCTGACTTCAAAAGTTCGACATCGATATTGCGATTATCACCTAGTTTCATGATGGAACCGTCACCAAATTGCTTAGTAATTTGAGCAATAGCAAGCTTTAAGGCTTCGGATTTTCCGTTTTCAGCATCAGTTTTTTTAGTTTCTTTTTCTTTGACCATAATTCCTCCGTTATTTATCGAATTTCTGTAAAATTACTCTGTAAAATCGTTCTTGGAACGAGAATTTAATGGGTATACATATAATATTCTCCTTGCATCTCGGAAAAATAAACTTTACCTCACTTTTTCTATTTTAAGAATACGCTAGTCGAGAAGTAAAATCAATGGAAAAAGCAGATTTGTCGACTATTTGACAATGGCAAATTTATTTTTGCCACGCTTTAAAATGGCGAAGGAAGAAATTTGATAGGATGGGTCTTGAATTTTCTGATTATTAACAGAGATGGCATTACCCAAAATCAAGGTTTTAGCTTCGGAACGAGAGCTCGCCAAACCAAGCTCAACGAGAGCGTCGATTAAATTAATTTCACCGCCATCAAGATTCAAATGTGGCAAGAGGATAGTGATGCTTTCGATTTCCGATTCAGAAAGAGTCTCCACCTTACGACCACCGAAGAGTAATTCAGTGAGAGTAATCACCGCGGCGGCAGAAGATTTACCGTGAACCACCTCGGTGGCACCACGAGCAAGGGCTTTTTGGGCAATGCGAAGTTCTGGATGAGCTTGATGCTCAGCAAGAATCCGATCAATTTCATCTTTCGAAAGAACGGTGTAGATTTTAATCAAAGATTCGACTGCTTGGTCGGACTGATTGAGCCAGAATTGATAAAAATCAAAGATAGAAGTGTAATTACCGGAACCATTATCCTGACTAGCAAGCCAAATAGCATTTCCCTCAGATTTACCAAATTTACGACCAGTTACCGGATCAATGACGAGCGGGGTAGACCAAACATCGGCGCGACCACCTTCGAGGCGTTTAATCAGATGAACACCAGAGGAAGCATTACCTAATTGATCAGCCCCACAAAGTTGTAGGTCAATTCCGTAATGACGATAGAGGTGAAGAAAATCATAACCCTGAATCAAAGAGTAAGAAAATTCCGCATAAGAGATACCAGAGCCGCCTTCGCCGATACGATTTTGGATAAATTTACGATCGAGAAGCTGCGTCATGGAGAAGTTTTTCCCGACTTCACGCAAAAAATCTAAGAAATTAATATTCCTGAACCAATCATAATTATCGACTAGGCGTAATTCATAGTGGTCATTATCTGGGTCGCCATCATTTCGCGTATCGGCAGCACCATCAAAACTAATTACATTAGCCATTTGACGACGAATGCATTCCTTATTATGCGCAACTTCTTCAAGAGGTTTCAATTCACGTTCGCCATTTTCCTTTGGGTCACCGATTTGGCCAGTAGCACCACCAACGAGAAGAGTTGGCTCATAGCCATGACGCACGAAACAGGCGCACATCATGAGGGCGGCTAGATTACCGATAGTCAAAGAATCAGCTGAAGGGTCGGCGCCAAAATAGAAGCGTTTATTTGCTTTTTCATCAAGTTCGGAAGGATTAGTAAAGCTATTTTCGGCGGCGAAACCACGCCAGATGAGTTCTTCGGATAATTTCATAAGTATATTTTAACATTTTTTTTGTGTTATAATTAAATTCTGAACAAATAAGTGGAGGGCTGCGTGACAGACTCAAAATCCAATTCAAAAAGTGCGAACATAAAAAATAATGCCAAACAAACTGCGACGAACAGAAATAATTCCATGCATGAATTTTTGTCAAACAAAAATTCTTCTCGTTTTGTAACGAATAAACAACCAGTTAAGCTGGTTTCTCCAGGCGAAAAACTGCGTCAACCGATGAAGCGCGAAGCTACGCCGATGAAACAATATCTCGGCATACATGAAGAAAAAAATTTTGCTAATAACAGAGAGAAAAAAATTCCACTAGGTGGGATATCCAACCTAAAAACCGATTCTAAATTACGCGAGGAGAATACCCCAAAACCAACAGAAAATGCTACAATAAAAGTACAAAGCAATAATGTTAATTTAGTTACAGAATCCAAGGAAATGAATAAAACTTCGGCAAAAAATAGCAAGGATAAACCAAAGGCACCAAAAAAATCACCTTTTATGAAGAGTGATCGTAAGATGAATGTCTATTCTAGCTTGGTTTACAAAAATAAAATGAAGCAGGAGGCTAAGGCTAGACGTGAAGCGGAAGAATTAGCTAAGCTACCAAAAGAACCAGTGAAGCGCTTCTTTGCTAAACTTGCGCCAAAACGCGTAATTCGCAATCTCTTCTCGAAGAAGGGTTTGTTTATGCTTTTGAAGTTTGGTGCCGCGATGTTCCTACTTGCAATCATTGCTGTGGGTGGCTTATTCCTTTACTTTAAGAAAGACTTGGATGAAATTCGCCTTGACCAAATGAAAGTTACAGGTACCGTAAACACTTATTTGGACCGCAATGGGCAGACTCTTTGGGAGGATAAAGGTGACGGCGACTATCGTCTGGTGGTGGACGGAGATAATATTTCTACCTATATGCGCCAAGCAACAGTGGCGATTGAGGACCGCGACTTTTATAACCACCCAGGTGTGAACTTCTCAGCCTTGATTCGTGCAGCACTTTCAACCGTGACTGGCCGTGGCGTGCAAGGTGGTTCAACTTTGACTCAACAGCTAATTAAGCAGGTTTATTTTGCAGACGAAGCTGGCAACCGTACGGTTTCTGGCTTACCTCGTAAGATTAAGGAAATGATTTTGGCGCTTGAGGTCGAGAAGATGTATTCCAAAGAGCAAATTATCACCATGTACCTCAATGAATCACCTTATGGTGGTCGTCGTAATGGTGTAGAAAGTGCAGCGCAGGCTTATTTCAAAAAATCAGCTAAAGATTTAACTCTCGGTGAATCAGCATTGCTGGCTTCCATCCCAAATAACCCAACTTTACTTAGTCCATATAATACTGCTTACAACAAATCTCTGATTGAACGCCAACACAAAACTTTGGATGTGATGGTAAAGATGGGATATATTACTGAAGATCAAGCTAAGGCGGCCAAAGAAGAAAAAGTTCTTGAGTCAATCCAGCCAGAGTCCAGCCGTTATACTGATATCAAGGCTCCTCATTTCGTGCTGGAAGTGAAGCGCCAACTAGAGGAAAAATATGGCGTGAAGACGATGCGCGCAGGTGGTTTCACGATCAAGACCAGCCTAGATCTGAAGGCTCAGGAATATGCGGAAAAAGCAGTAGCTAACGGTTCTGCATTAATGTACCAGAATGGTAGTGATAATATTTCCCTCTCTTCTGTCGATGTGGAGACCGGACAAGTGATTGCAATGGTAGGTTCTGCTGACTGGAATAAACCAGTATACGGCGAAGTAAACGCTTCGACCTCACTACTCGAACCAGGTTCTTCGATTAAGCCAATTTTGGACTACGCTCCACTCTTCAAGCAACGTGAAGGAGCGAACTATGGTGCTGGTTCGATTTTGAAAGATGAAAATATCGACAATTTCTATTGTGCTGGCTTTACTGGTAACTGTAAATTGCGTAACTACACCGGAGCTTTCTATGGTAATACCTCAATTCGTAAAGCTCTAGCCAACTCCTTAAATATCCCAGCGGTAAAAGCCCTCTACATCAATGGCATCGAAGATAGCATTAAAACCGCACATGATTTAGGCGATTTGTCCTACTGTACTGATACTTCTGGCGGTCTCTCGATTGCAATTGGTTCGGGCTGTACCGTTAAGCTAATTGAACACGCGAATACTTATGCTTCCCTAGCTCGCGGTGGCGTCTATAAACCACTTTCATACATCCTAGAAGTTAAAAACGGTTCAGGTGATGTACTCGAAAAATGGGAAGACACCTCTGGTAATCGCGTACTTGATTCTCAGGCCGCTTACATGGTTTCCGACATTCTCAGTGATACCTCTGCTCGTTCAATGGTCTTCGGTAGCCTCGGTGCGTCATTCGGTTTTGTGGTGCCTGGAGTTTGGACTGCGACCAAAACTGGTACAACCACGACTAATGTTTCGACCGTCACGAAAGACTCGCTCATTGCCTCTTATTCACCAGTAGTGGCAACAGTGGTCTGGAATGGCAACCACGATGGTCGCGGCTTAACAAACTCTTCAAACACGATCGTGCGTCGCGTAGTCAATGATTACATGGAACCTGTGCATAAGGATGTTTATGCCAATGCCGGCAAGTGGAAATCTGGCGATAAGGTACAAAAACCAGCCGGAATTCAAACGCTTACCGTAAGTGGAATTACCGATATTTTCCCAAGTTGGTTCAATAATAAGACCTCGGGTGCTCAGACTGAAAAAATGAAATTTAACCGCATCAACAAACACAAAGCTTCTGATTGTACTGACCCAAGCTTAATCGAAGAAGTAGATATCAGCTTTACCATTGACCCAATTTCGAAGAATAAGAGCTTTGCCAAATCTGCTGACGGCTATGACCCATTCACCACAGATGACTGTTCCTATCGTGCACCTACGGTAAGGATTAAAAATAGTACGATTAACAGTGGCTCGGTACTGAAGTTTGAAGCAAAAGCAGGTTCTGAACAATTAGACAGCTACACGGTTTCCGTAGATGGCACAGTGGTAGCTTCCGGAACCGCTCAAGCTGGCGACAATACTACAACTTATACGATGAACGGAAGTGAGACTTCTATCGTGGTAACATTAAAGGATAAAGCAGGCAGCACCATTACTAGTAAGTTGGGCTCGTAGACTAATTTAAGACTTAATGTATTCTAGCTTCATCAATTGTGGAGCTAGAATATTTGACCAAGAATCATAGAATTTTAGATAGTAAAAATTACATAAGATTTTTTGGTATTATTTCAAATTCGGTGATACAATAGCTTCGGATACTGAGGGGGATGTGCTTAGATATTTTTTAACATAATAAGAAAGGTTTTATGGAAATTATTTCTTTAATCGTTCATGGCCTCATCTTAATTGAAACTAGCTTTCTTGCATACCGTTCTTTCAAGAAGAGCTTTAATTATTTTGGCCAAAAACGAAAAATTTATGTCGACTCATCGGCTTTGATGGATGGACGCGTACTAAAAGTGGCACAAACTGGATTCTTAGGCGGGATTTTAATTATCCCACGTAGTGTAATCCATGAGATGCAGTTATTAGCCGATGGGAAAGATAGCGAAAAACGCACACGTGCCAGATTTGGGCTAGATGTAGTATCAGAACTTGAGCGTATCCCTTCGACTGATGTAGTAATTCTGAAGGACGAACTGGATCGTACGCCAGTAGACGAAAGACTTTTGCAACTAGCTGAAGAAAATCACGGCTCGATTATGACGATTGATTACAATCTTGGCAAGGTAGCTTCGACGATGAATATTGATGTTCTCAACATTAATGAGCTTGTAGTGGAACTACGCTCTGAATATCTACCAGGTGAATGTTTTACTTTGAAGATTACTAGTACTGGTAGTAATCCAAAACAAGGTGTAGGCTATCTTCCAGACGGCATGATGGTGGTAGTAGATAATGCCAGCGATAAAATTGGCGATTCAGTGGATGTAATGTTTGAAAAATTCCTGCAAACTAATTCTGGGCGCATGATGTTTGCTAAATTAGCACCAGAAAAACAGAAAAAAATGCGCAAGCCTTTCCTAAAGAAAAAGTCATAAAAATACCCCCAGAGTGGGGGTTATTTTTTAGCTCGCAATTGATACTATATTTGTGATTGATGCTATATTTATGATCGTTGCTATATTTTATAGTTTTAAGCCTGATCCTCACCATGTTCTAAGGCGTAAGCCATACGATTATCAATTTCGGATTGATACTTGTTTACTAAATCCGGGGATTTTTCTGCCTTAGCTACATCGAGCATGAGATGGAGGCGAGAGGTTTGATTCATGGCTAGCATAGCAAATGGAGTGACGGTGCTTCCCTGCTCCTCATAACCGTGAGCGAGGATTCGCTTTGGGTTAGTATAGTTAGCTAAAATATTCTTTAGATCATGTGGGTAGCCATGAAAGTTCGCGATAATTTTCGCGCTGGAACCAAACATTTGATTAAAATCTGAGCCTGAAAGCGCCTGGTCGGCAAAACCGATACCGGCATAGGTGAGGGCAGAAATATAAGCGAGACCAATCTTTAGCTTTGGCAAATCTTGCTGAAGTTGCTTAACTGCCTGATAGGATTCATTAAAACTAATATCGCCAGCCGCAACAAAAATGTAATCGTACTCCGGAATTTCTGAAGTATCGAGAACTTGAAGTAGAGTACTAAGTTTTGTAGTATCGAAGAAACAAATGCCTTGCTGAAAACAAAGTTCAGCTTGTTTTTCGTTCAGGAAAACTGACTGGTCGGTCTTATTGAGAGTAACTAAATTGACTTGATTTTGACGTTCAAAAAGATAATTAAAACAAGGCTTTACACTTTCGGCATCAAGCGGGAATAGACAAGAGACATGATGACCGGGACGAGCGAGCAAAGCGGAGAGAAGAATTGGGGATTGATGAGAAAAACCATTATGATCCTGGCGCCAACAAGTGCTAGTACTAAGTAGATTGGCGGACGGATAGTCTTTTTGCCATGATACGGTTTCGGCTTGTTCGAGAAATTTCAGATGTTGAACAATCTGAGAAAGAATGATCGAAAAAAAGGCTTCGTAGCTAGTCATCAAAGCATCTTTTCCAGTCATCAAGTGGCCGACCATGGTAGAAAAAAGTACATTTTCTGAAAGAAGCTCGATAATGCGGCCAGTGGCAGACTCTGGCATGTCCCATTTTTCGATAGCCAGGTCGCCCCAGGCGCGATTAGTCTGGCCGTAAACAGCATCGATTTTATTACTAGTGGTTTCGTCAGGAGAAAAGAGGTAAAAATCTGGGTCGTTTTGCATTTTCTCAGAAAGCAAAGCACCAAAAGCCTTGGCGGGAGATTTAGTTTTCATGAATTAAAAATCCTTTCTCTTGATCAAATAGTTCATTGAAACGATAAGTTTTGAGCCATTTTTCGAGCATCTTAAGCTCAGTTTCATCGGTTTTAGCGTTAGGTAGTGGCACTTGGTGGGATTTAAAATTATCACGTACTTTCATACCCTCAGCTTGGCGAGGACCAGTGAGTCCCTTTTCGGAAGCGAAGATAATAAATGGTGGATTATCGGTAGTTTCGGTCTGGAAGAGCGCCTGCAAAAGATTTTCTAAGAGATTTTTTTGCAATTTTTCATCAAGTTCAGGAGTAAAATTGGCGGAAGTATTAAATTTTTTACCAAATTCTTCGTAGGTGGTGGAAAGCGTTTCCTTGACTAAAATTGGCGTATAACCGAAACCTCTGATTAGCTCTTTTAATTCATGCTCGGAACGGCGACTGGCGACGGTTGGGGCGGAAATTTTATAACCGTTCAGATGCAAGATTGGCAAAACCCGACCGTTCGATTCGCTGAGTAGTAGACGATTGAGATTAAGACTACCGAGCATGGTGGCAGTTTCAAATTCACCATCACCAATGAGGGCAACTGTGGTGTGTCCTGGACGATTCAAAACCGAGCCATAAGCGGTGGCGAGTGAATAACCCAGTTCGCCGCCTTCACAAATCACACCTGGGGTGACCGGGCTAGCATGAGACGGGAAACCACCAATGCGGGAAAACATCTTGGAAATAATTTTGAGGCCGGCATAGTCACGAGAAAGCGTAGGGTCAACCTTAGCTAATTCCCCATCATAAAACAGGTTAGCCTGGAGGGCAGGAAAACCGTGGCCTGGCCCTAAAACAAAGGTAAAATCATGTTGGCCAAAATAGGCTTTTAAGGCAGCATAAACCAGATTAATCCCTGGACAAGTGCCCCAGTGACCAAGCAAACGTGGCTTAATGTCGGCAGGTTTCAAGGGGGATTCTAAGAGAAAATTATCTTGCAGGAAGATTTGGGCGACCGTCAAATAATTACAAATGCGGACCCTAGCTAATAAATTATCTAAATCAATAAAGCGCTCACCACTATACATATAAAATATTATAGCATAAGCGATAAGGGATTTCAGGGCACAAAAAAATGAGCCGGGCGGAGACACGGCTCAATGAATTTTCTAATTAGGCCTGGTGAGTAACTTTAACCATGGCAGTACGCAAAACTTCGCCTTGGTAGAGATAGCCTGGAATCAGTTCTTCCGCGATAACTTCCTGATCACCTTCACCTTCTTCCATAGAGATAGCATTGTGAAGTTCGGGGTTAAAGATTGTGCCTGGATTGGCATCGATTTTTTCGAGACCGAGGGATTTCATGGTTTTTTCAAGAGTTTTTTGAACCGGAGAAAGCGCTTCCGTATGAGCGGAAATCGCGCGGCCCATGTCATCAATCAGAGGGAGAAATTTCAAAATAGTGCTATGTGTAGCCGTTTTTTTAGCCTGCTCACGCTGCATCTCGACTTGCTTACGGAAATTCTCAAAGTCGGCTCGAGTACGCTGGAGATCAAGCAAAAATTCAGCATTTTGCTGCTTTAGATTGGCGAATTCTGCAGAGATAGGTTCAGCAGATTGATCAAGATTATCCGAAAAATTAACTTCTGAACTGGCTTGATTTAGATTCTCGGCTGCGGAATTTTCGAAATTAAAATTTGACTTAGTGGTTTCATCTTGTGGTTTTGACATTTTTTCTCCTTACAAAGTATTCTCCAAATAACGACCGGCATGGCGGACGAGACTCATGATTTTAGCATAATTTTGACGGGTAGGCCCGAGTACACCGATATAACTATCATCTGAATATGGCGAACGGAATTTACTAATAATGAGTGAGGCATCAGAATTCTTGCCGATAGGATTTTCGTGACCAATGAAAATATTCAGTGGCTCGCCAGGTTTGGCCTCATGAAGCCATGGCTCTAGATTATCAAGCAACTTCGAAACCGCTTGGATGCGGCCATAATCAACAAATTCTGGCTGGGAAAAGAGCTTCGAAATACCAGAGTAATAAAGCTGGTTACCAATGGTGGCAAGACCGAGATTCCCGGTCAATTCAACCAACATATCGACGGCTGAACGAATCGCAAAGTCGGCGCGTTCTTGAGCGTTAATACGAACTTCCAAGGCGTGAAGACTGCGGCGACCTTCGTTTTCTTCCCCACTACCGAGAGCCTTGAGGGGCGAAGGGTTCAGCCAATGGTTAAAAATAGAATCAATAATTTCGATGGCTTCTGCCGAATCACTAGAGTTTAGAATCGATTCGGAAGTTGGTTTTCCCGACTCAGTTTCCGATGAGTCAGAGTCCTGAGCATCAGTTTCCGCACAATTCCCCAGATGAGGACTGGATGAAAGTGAGTTTACATAATAACGGTAGCCATAATCGGTTGGAATACGGCCGGCCGAAGTATGTGGCGAGGTAATATAACCCAGCTCCTCGAGACGTGCCATTTCCGAACGAATGGTAGCAGAAGAAACATTGAATAATTTAGCTAAAGTAACACTGCCGACAGGGGCGGCAACATCAGCATACTCTTCAATAATTGCGAAGAGGATGAGTTTTTGACGTTCTGTGAGTTTAATTTCGTTATTCATAATTAATGATTTAATTATAGCACTTAGCACTCAAAATTCAAGAGTGCTAATTTTCGACAAAAAGTGCGGTGGACAAAGCGATACACATGGTGGGCGAAGTGATACGCGTGGTGGGCGAAGTGATAAATTCATGATAGAATATGTAAAATATTTAAAAGGGGCGAAAATGGACGAGCGCGATTTATTAAAAACCAAATTAGGCACCGGCAGTATTAATATCTTCGGTCTACCGATGTGTGGTAAAGACACGGTAGGCGAGAAGCTGGCGGCCTATTTCGACGGAAAACTGCTTTCTTCCGGGGCAATGATTCGCCAATACGAAGCGGAAAATCAACAGGCTTTAACTGCGGACGGTTCGCTCGCACCGACAGACTTATTTTATGAAATCGTGCTTCCCTATTTCGATAAGGTGGAACTTAAAAATTTGCCACTAATACTCTCAAGCGTGGGGCGTTGGTCGGGGGAGGAAAAAGAAATTTTAAGAAAGACTATTGAATCGGGACATCCGACAAGAGCGGTGGTTTATCTAAAATTAGCCAAAGCAGAGGTAATTCGTCGCTTCATGTTAAATCTGGTGGGAGTCGGTCGCGAACAGAGGGCAGATGATGCTTCCCTGAAAGTTTTCCTCAGGCGCTTAAATGAATTTAATCAGAAAACTTTACCAGTGCTGGAATATTACCGCGAAAAAGGACTCTTGATTGAGATTAATGCAAGCGGCTCACGAGAGGAAGTTTTCGAAAAAACCCTGGCAGAGATTAAGAAAGAATTAAATTAAATAAATTAATTAACTTAGGATATTAGATAAAAATAGGCGCGAGATGGGCGCCTATTTTAGATTCGAGCTTAGTCGCGTTTCAGCATCACGGTGAAAGCTTCGGATGGAATATCAATCTTACCAAAACGTTTCATACGAGCCTTACCACGTTTCTGCTTTTCAAGTAACTTCGCCTTACGATCACGGTCACCGGTGTGAATCTTCACAGTAACATCTTTGCGGAAGGCGCCGATAGTTTCACGCGCGATAATGCGCGCACCGATGGCAGCCTGAAGTGCGACTTCAAAGTTTTGACGTGGAATGACCTCTTTTAGCTTCTTAGTAATGGAACGACCAAGTGCGTCCGCCTCCGAGCGGTGACACATCAGAGCCAAGGCATCCATTTTTTCACCACCCACGAGAAAATCGACACGCACCAAATCTTCCGCACGATAGCCATTAATTTCATAGTTAAAGCTAGCATAGCCAGAGGTGAGAGACTTCAATTGATCATAAAAATCGGTCAGGAGATTGGCCATTGGCGCCTCAAAATCAATCAGGGCACGATCTTCAAGATAAGAAATATTTTTCTGCAAACCACGCTTCTCGACAATGAGCTGTAAGACATTGCCAATCATGGAAACCGGCAGAATAATTTCTCCTTTCACCCATGGTTCACGAATTTCAGCGATAGTCGAAGCATCCGGAAGATTGGCCGCAGACTTAATTTCGAGTTCTTCACCAGAATTTAAGGTGACTTCATAGTTGGTCGAAGGATTAGTAACCACGAGGTCGAGCTTAAATTCACGTTCGAGACGTTCCTTAATAATATCCATATGGAGCAGACCCAAAAAACCGATACGTAGACCAAAACCGAGGACTGGGCTATTTTCTGGCTCAAAACGCAGGGCGGAGTCAGAGAGCGAAAGCTTTTCGATAGCCTCTTTTAAGTCTTTATATTGATCATTACTAACTGGGAAAAATCCGGCGTAGACAAATGGGAGGACGTTTTTGTAACCTGGCAGAGGGTTTTTGGCGGGAGTTTTTTTCAGAGTAACCGTATCACCAACTTTTGCTTCACGCGTGGTCTTCAAGTTGGTGACAATGTAGCCGACTTCGCCTTCACTAAGACTGTCTTTGGGCGACATTTCTGGCTTCAGAATACCAACTTCAAGGGCAATGCCGGAGGTCTTAGTAGCAAGCATTTCGATGGCAGCATTTTTAGCAATCGAGCCATCGACGATACGCACATAAAGCACCACACCGCGATAGTCATCGAAGTAAGAGTCGAAAATCAGAGCACGGGTTTCAGGGGTGGAATTAGGAAGTGTTGCAGAATTTTTGAGCGAAGTATCGACAGAGGACTTATTCGGAGCAGGGGCAAATTCAATAATGCGGTCTAAGACTTTTTCGACATTAAGACCAGTCTTAGCGGAAACCGGAATAATTTCAGAAGGGTCACAACCTAGGAGATTAATAATTTCATTCGAGACCCGCTCGACATCCGCAGCTGGCAGGTCAACCTTATTAATCACTGGGATAATGGTGAGATTTTGCTCGATTGCGAGATAAACATTAGCTAAGGTTTGCGCCTGAATACCCTGGGTGGCATCAACTACTAAAATCGCCGACTCAACCGCCTGCAAAGAACGAGAAACTTCATAAGAAAAGTCCACGTGGCCTGGGGTATCGATTAGATTGAGCTCGTAACCCTTATATTTCATCTGTACAGGAGTCAATTTGATCGTGATACCTTTTTCACGCTCAAGTTCCATAGAGTCGAGGAGCTGAGATTTCATCTGGCGTTTTTCGACAGTGCCAGTAATCTCCATCATGCGGTCAGCCAAAGTGGACTTGCCGTGATCGATGTGAGCGATGATACAAAAATTTCGAATATTTGCGGAATTCATGTCTATATTATAACAGAGATGAGATAGAGTATAATAGAATCATGAAATTAATCTTGGCAGTTTCGGGTGGCGTGGATTCAATGGCGCTTCTTGCTATGTATGCACATGCCGATATTATCGTAGCGCATGTCGACCACGGTACGCGCAAATCTAGTGCAGAGGATGCAGTTTTTGTACGCCAAAAATGCCAGGAACTGGGAGTGAAATTTTATGAAACCAAACTGGAGCTGGGTGAGGGGGTTTCAGAGGAATTGGCACGCAAGAAACGCTACGAATTTCTTAAAACAATTCAAGAAAAAGAAGGTGGCACTCTCTGTACTGCACATCATCTAGACGACGTCCTGGAATCGATCGCAATCAATTTGATTCGTGGTACTGGATGGCGGGGACTCACGCCTTTTTATGACGACGAGCTCGTGCGACCTTTTATTATTTCGAAGATGTGGAAACGGGACGTGCTAAAATTTGCTGGCGAACAAAAAATATGTTTTCGACAAGATCCGACAAACTATGAGACTAATTATTTGCGTAATCGCGTACGAGAAAAAATGGTGGAGCTAGACGAGACGGCGCGAGTAGATATTATTGAGCTGTTCGAAAAACAGAATAAATTAAGAGGCAAAATCGAAAAATTAGTGACGGAATTAGCGAATCAGACTATAGTAGAGAAAAATTTTCACAAAAAAGAACTTTTTCTTACAACCGACGAGAAAGTGGCGTTGGAAGTTCTAAGGGAAATTTGTTTAATACACGGCTTTAGTTTGACACGAAAACAACTAGCGGATTTTCTTTCTGCGATCAAAACCTATGCACCACACAAGAAATTCAATTTACCGAAGAATCACTTCGTGACAATTCTAAAAAATTACATAATGTTCGAAGAAAAATAGCGCCGAATGACGCTATTTTTTATTTTGTTTTTCAAATTTTAACCAGATTGTTCGGATTACTTGAATAGATTTTTCAGGCCACCGGCGAGATCGGAAGGGAGAAGAATAACGGTCTTTTGGGATGGGTCGGTGCTGATTTTTTCGAGAGTTTGGAGAGTACGAATATTGAGACCGCCTGGAGTCTGAGCTAGCAAATTGGCGGCTTCGGCCACGGCAGCCGCAGAAGCCTTTTCACCTTCCGCAGAGATAATCGCAGCGCGGCGTTCACGTTCAGCTTCAGCTTGCTTAGCCATGGCGCGCTTCATATCGGAAGGGAGTTCGATATTTTGGAGCTTCACACTTTCGATGTCGATACCCCATTTATCAGTTTGAGTGTCAACGATTTCCTTGATTTGGCTGGAAATTTTATCACGCTTAGAGAGTAGCTCATCAAGATCAAAGTTACCAGTGACATCACGCAAGGCAGTTTGAGCAAAGGTAGAAGTAGCATAAGCGTAATTAGTGGTTTCGAAGACCGCCTTCTTAGCATCAATCACGCGGAAATAAACCACGGCGTCGACATTCACCGTGACGTTGTCCTTGGTAATAACTTCTTGCTTCGGCACATCCATCGGGGTAGTACGAACATCAACGGTGCGCATGGTGTCAATGTAAGGGATAATTACGTGAAGACCCGGTTCCATGATGCGTCGAAAACGACCGAGGCGCTGGACTACACCGCGCTCGTATTGATTAACCACGCGGATTCCTGGAATTATCACGAATAGAGCGATAAGAATTAAGATTAAAATTGGCATAATAACTCTCCTTTTTAGTTTCATTTTAGCGATTTTGAGGAATAATGCAAGGGAGAGAAAAATCGGTAGACGGGATAGATAGACTAGTTTATATTAGAGTTAATAGATGGTCACATACAAGATAATTTACGACATTACCCAAGATGCTTATAACTGGTATAATTCCCTGAATAATTTTGGTGGGATAAAAAAGTTAAAAAACGCTCAGGATATTGAGATAGCAGAAAAGATTATGGGGTTAAATTTTTCGGAAGCAAAGAAGATTCTGATTCCCTACCTCGAAGAAAGAAACACGCAGATCGAAATGACACCGGAGCGATTTAAGCAAATCATGAGTGATGAACTAAATGAAAAATTTGAGTTAGCGATTAAACGGCTCGAAGAAGTGACGGAACATCCCCTAGCAATTAAAGATTGTGCGAAAAATCGCGCTAAGGAAATTCATAAAATTTCACCAGAGGCAGTGTCACCGAGTGAGGATTTATTATTCTTGATTACGACTTTTCCAGCGATGATCGTTTATTATGAGGAGGGAGTGATTTTTACCTATGCAAAAATCGATAATGAACTATGGGGGATGCCACTCGATGGAATTTTGCATGAACTGATGCATTTTCAGACGAATTACTATTATCGAGAAAATCCAGACTCTGTGGTTTCTAATCTTTCGAGAGGAGAATATTATATTCTGAAAGAATCTCTAACGGCCCTACTTGATGAATCTTGGAAACCAATTATGACACTACCGGATGCAAGTTATCCTGAGTTTCAAGGCCTCAGAAATAAGCTGCACGAATATTATTCCAAATATCGTGATTTTGACAAACTAATGGAATATGGTGCAAAAGAGGTAAAAAATTACAAAATGTGATATAATATAGGGGTAGCCTGTTTATTTTACAGAAAGAGGGGAAAATTATGTATTTTGACAGATGTAAATTACAAAAAATGTCCGATGAAATCACGCTGACGCTGAACGAAAGAATCGACAGGATGACGGTTGTGGTAAAAGCCCAGTGTATACTGATTGGTCAGGATGAAAGGGGTAATTCCTATCAGAGCAATATCCTAAGATTGATTAATGATATGGCGAGAGGTCTTCTCAACCAATGTAAATCCACCATGCATAGCCATCGGGTACAGAAAACTTATCACAGCACCGAATCAATCGCGTGGACGATCGAAGAATTCGATAATTATGTCGAAAGTTTCAATACTACCACAAAATTATTTCGGGAGACTCTGGAGAGGTTTTGGCCAATGCGGAATTTTGAAACGGTGGCCACGGAAACCAAAATTCCAGCAGTCAGAGCACGATTTGAAAACTTAAGGAATGACTTAATTCAATCTAGTCAGGCAGGCTAAGAAATTTAAGGGACGCAAGATTTGCGCCCCTTTTGCTTTTTTGAAAAAATGTTATAATAATACAAAGTTATTATTAGGAAAAATAAGGGGTTATTATGTCTGGACACAGTAAATGGGCTACCACTAAGCGCCAAAAAGCAATCGTGGACGCAAAGCGTGGTGCAGCCTTCACCAAAATTGGTAACCAAATCGCAATTGCTGCGCGTGCTGGTGCCGACCCAACGATGAATCCATCTCTTGCGATGGTATTAGAAAAAGCTCGCAAGGCTAACATGCCAAAGGCGAACATCGAACGTGCAATTGCTCGTGCCGCCGATAAAAATGCGGCAGCTTTAATTGAAGAAACTTATGAAGCTTACGGCCCGGCTGGGATTGGTTTGATTATTGAAATTGCTACCGACAATAAAAACCGCACCATGCCAGAGGTTCGCAATGCACTTTCAAAGAACGGCGGCCGCATGGCTGATCCTGGATCCGTAATGTTCCAATTTGCACGTAAGGGTGTGATTTTCATCGAAGATAAGGGTGAAGACGCGCTAATGGCCGCTTTGGATGCTGGCGCAGAAGACGCCAACGAAACGGAAGATGGCATCGAAATTATTACCGAACCAACAGATTTGATGAAAGTACGCAAGAATTTGATTGACGCTGGTCTCAACGTAGATTCTGCAGAACTCAAATATTTGCCAAATAACACCGTAGAGGTGAGCGAGGTAGATGCGGAAAAGGTAGACAAACTGCTGGATGCCGTAGATGATCTCGATGACGTAATTAACGTCTTCACTAACGCAGCTTAATCTATCTTCTTGGGATAATTTTTTACTTTACGGGGAAGAATTTTTCTGGTATGATAGTTAGTGGAAGGGTGGCCGAGTGGTTGATGGCACCGGTCTTGAAAACCGGCAAGTTAACGCTTCGCAGGTTCGAATCCTGTCCCTTCCGCCAAACCGTGGTACCGTAGCTCAGCTGGTTAGAGCGTAGGACTCATAAGCCTAAGGTCACTGGTTCAATCCCAGTCGGTACTACCAAGTGAAATTATGGAACGGCGATGAGCCGTTTTTTCTTATGGTAAAATAGTTACATGATAGCACACGTAGAAGGTACGATTGCGGAAAAATTCACCGGGCAGATTATTGTAGATGTGCATGGCGTGGGTTACGAAGTGAATCTTTCGGCAATTGATTTTGAAGAGATTAATGTGGGGGAGACTAAGAAATTTTACACTTATCACGCAGTACGCGAGACTTCAGAGGATCTCTATGGTTTTACCACTTTGATGGCGAAGAAGATTTTTGAAATGTTGATTTCCGTGAATGGGATTGGCCCGAAGGCTGGTATGGCGATTCTCTCTCTGGGGACGCCGGAAGAAGTGCGTAATGCCATCGCTAATGCGGATAGTAGTTTTATTAGCAAGGCGAGTGGTGTGGGAAAAAAATCAGCGGAACGTGTGATCGTGGATCTAAAAGATAAGGTGGGTTTGCCAAGTCATTACACGGGCGCAGAGATTCAGGTGAAGAAGCCGAAAAATAATGAAGCACTCGATGCTCTGATGGCGCTTGGCTTTAATCTAAAGGAAGCGACTGAGGCATTAAAAGAAATTGATACAGATTTGCCAGTGGAAGATCAGATTCGCCTGGCGTTAAAAAATCGTTAAAGTGGCGAGTTCTCAAGAAAAATAGTTCCAGCTAGGAACTATTTTTATGAGAAATTTGGTGTGAGAGCTATTTTTCAAGATTTGGGACGTTTAGCGTATCAGAAGAAGTGTCGGCCGAATTAGATGCGAGGTCAGTTTTCTCAGGTGAAGCATCAGACGAAGTGTCAGCTTCCTCAGAGGAAGTTTCTTTAACCTGACGGGTGCGATGATCGATATGGATGGTGTTTGGGGTAGCAGTTTCTGGCTTGGGTTCAGATTTTTGGTTTTTCTTAGCGGCTAAAATTTCAGAAAGCGATTTTTTATCAGTGTCAGCGGGGACTTCACACTCATCGTCGGCAGGAATTTCACCTTTTTCGATATGCACGAAATGAGTAATGGTTTCGAGCTCATCGGTAGGCGTGTCGAGATATTTGAAAATATAGGTAGTTTCATCACCGATAGTTGACATGCGAAGAGTACCAACTTCGAAGAGATGCTCGAAAAGACCAGCTTGCTTAAAAGAGACATCCTCGACGGAAACTAAATCAATCACATTCATCGCCGTATCAAAGAGTGAATTAGCGACGCGTTGAATGAGACGCTTGTTGGTGACAAAAAGCTTATTGGTGGTATAAACATTAAGACTAATCAAGGTCGCAATCCAGACGGTACCAAGCACAATCGCGATAACCAAGAGGAAGAAAGCGCGCCCATTAGTATCGAGGGCAAAGACAAAAGAATTTCCCGCATTAATCAAAATATAGAGAGCAAAAAGCAAAATGCTGGCGAGACAAGCTCCAGCAAAGATTAAAATTGGAATAATTTTAGTACGTTTAATTTCGAGAACAATTCGCTCGCCAACCTCAAGAGAAATGCCCAATTTTGGATTATAATTTTTCTGCTTCATACGCTTCCCTGTTAAATTAGTTATATTATAACATATTTTCAGGTGATTAGAGAGAAGAGAGGTGACGCTTGGCTTTTTCAGTGACGATGCGACCACGTGGGGTCTTTTCGATGAAACCAAGTTGGATCAAAAATGGCTCGTAATAATCTTCAATCGTGGTAGCTTCATCACCGGTCAGGGCGGCAATGGTGGTGAGGCCGACGGGGCGATTGCCATAACTATCAAGCATTAGTTGTAACATATTACGATCGGCGGGATCGAGACCGAGGGAGTCAATTTCCATCAGATTAAGGGCCTTGGTAGCAATTTCAAAATTAACGGAACCATCACCATGTACATCAGCAAAATCACGCACGCGTTTCATCAGGCGGTTGGCAATACGTGGTGTGAGGCGAGAACGCGCAGCCAAAGTGGCAGTAGCTTCTTCGGAAATTTCCGTACCGAGAATACTGGCGGTACGAGCAATGATTTGACCGATTTCCGATTCATTGTAATATTCGAGACGATGTGTGATCCCGAAACGATCACGAAGTGGACCAGCCAAAGAACCGGTGCGAGTGGTAGCGCCGATCACGGTGAAATGGGGCAAATCGAGACGGACCGAACGGGCAGCTGGTCCCTTACCGATCACGATATCGAGTTTGTAATCTTCCATAGCGGAATAAAGGATTTCCTCCACGGCGCGACGCAGACGATGAATTTCATCGATAAAAAGCACATCACCATTTTGAAGATTGGTGAGAATAGAGGCAAGATCGCCAGCCCGTTCAATAGCTGGACCAGAGGTAACGCGCAGATTGGAACCAAGTTCGTGGGCGATAACGTTAGCCATGGTAGTTTTACCAAGACCCGGTGGACCATAGAGTAGGACGTGGTCCAAAGTAGTCCCGTCATTACGTTTTTTTACTGCCGCGATAGCGATCTTCAGATTCTTTTTCAAGCGCTCCTGGCCGATATACTCAGCGAAATTAGTTGGGCGAAGACTGACTTCTACTGCTTGCTCTTCCTGATCCTCCTCGTGCGATATATTATCGATAACTCGCTCGATTGCCATATTCCTCCGTCTTTTGCTTAAATGCGTTATAATAGATTATACCATTAAGAAAGGAGCTCAATGTCCGATATTGATAAATCTAATTTTAAAAATAGTAAGACCTATGATAATTTAAAAACCGCTTTTGCGGGAGAATCCCAAGCTCGTGTAAAATACCAGTTCTTTGCTTCTCGTGCAAAAAAGGATGGTTACGAACAGATTGCTGAAATCTTTACCGAAACTTCCGACAATGAAAAAGAACACGCCAAACTTTGGTACAAGTACCTCAATGACGGTGCTGTAGCTGACACCAGAACCAATCTCGAAATCGCTGCTGCTGGTGAAGATTACGAATGGACCGATATGTACAAAGAGTTCGCTCGTATCGCACGCGAAGAAGGTTTTGATGAAATCGCCGATAAGTTTGATGGCGTCGGCGCAATTGAAAAAGAGCATGAAGAACGTTACCGCAAATTGATCAAGAATATTGATGACGACGTAGTGTTTAAGTCTGAAAAAGTCACCGTCTGGAAGTGTCGTAACTGTGGTTATACCTTTGTCGGTAATGAAGCACCTGAGGTTTGCCCAGTATGTGCACACCCACAAGCCTACTTTGAATTGCGTGCAATTAATTACTAAAATAAGCTAAAAAATGAACCTATTTACTTTTGTTCGGACCGCTCAAGGGCGCTTGCCCAAGCCTATGTCCTCAAAAAGCAAATAGACTTCATTTTTTATGCGATAAAATAAAATCGCACGCAACTTTAAAGCTTAAAAATAAAAAATACTCTTCCAGCTTTTTTATTCAGCAGGATTATATAAAAGTCAGATTAGAAAAAAAGAAGCCGTTTGTGCTTCTTTTTTAGAAGAGAATGTCGTCTTGCCTTTTGAGGACATAGGCCTGGGCAAGCGCCCTTGAGCGGTCCGACAAAAGGCATGCGACATTCTCACCCTTAATTATGACGGTTTTTCTTGATATAATCGTCTTCTTTTTCTAATCTGGCGCGAAGCGTGTATTCCCGGCATTTACCATTATTACAATCGGCGGAAATGTAATTAAGTGAGCCACCTTCGCCATTAATATAAACACCATTCGGATCGGTAAATAATTTAGGGTCCATGACTGTAAGGTTTTCATCGGTGATAGTTTCTGGATAATAGCCATTCTTGGCATAAAAACCTTCTTCGAGGGCATAATACATAGCATTGATTGCTTCCTTGCGTTGCTCATCGCGATGCATGGCGTCGAGATTTTGCTTCTGGAGGAAGAAAAGCACCAAGGCGATCGAAACAAAAACTAAAACCACTACGAGTTCAATAAGAGTGAAACCAGATTTTTTGACTGTTTTATTCATACTCCCATTATACATGGAATTTTGGGTTTTCGCTGAGAGATTGGTATAATTTCAATATGAAAGCTACTAAACAATATGTCTGTCAAAACTGTGGCGCGCGTTATAGCAAATGGGCTGGCCACTGTAATAACTGCGATGCGTGGAATACCATCGTGGAGGATTTAGTAGTTGAGGATAGTTCTAATACAGGTAAATTTGCTCTGGCGCAAGCTAAGAGCAGTGGAAAAACTTTGAGTTTTTCTAGTATTAAAGAGATCACTGCTTCGGATGAAAAGGAGCGGCTGAGGACTGAGTTTGATTCTCTAAATGAAGTGCTGGGTGGCGGAATTTTGCGCGGATCGGTAATTCTCTTTGCTGGGCAGCCGGGCATTGGTAAATCGACAATCTTGATGCAGATTTGTGCGAAGATTGCCAACGGCCATAAGGTACTCTATGTCTCTGGTGAAGAATCAGCTGGCCAGGTGAAGATGCGAGCAGTGAGGCTAGGCGCAAATTCAGAAACCTTAAGCTTTGCGGCTTCGACTTCTGGCAACAATATCGCTAAAACAATTGCTGATGGCGAATTTGAATTAGTGATCGTCGACTCGATCCAGACTTTGGCAATTAATGAAATTTCCTCGGCGCCGGGAACGGTTTCACAAATTACCAATGCGGGTAATCTAATTATTCAAGCCGCGAAAAAGACCGATACGGCGGTGATTATCGTGGGACACGTGACGAAGGAAGGGACCTTGGCGGGGCCGAAAGTTCTGGAACACTTAGTAGACGTAGTGCTGAATTTTGAAGGTGATCGCTATGGTGGATTTAAGACTATTCGTGCGGTTAAAAACCGTTTCGGTTCGACCAGTGAAGCGGCGATTTTCGAAATGACGGAAAAGGGTTTGCAGGAAGTACAAAATCCTTCGGCGGCCCTACTGGCAGAAAGGCAAAACACGGATGGTTCGATTATTTTGGCAACTCTAGAAGGCACTAGGCCACTACTAGTGGAAATTCAGGCCTTGGTTTCGACCACGAATTTTGGTTATCCGAAACGTGCGGCTTCGGGTTTTGATCTAAATCGTTTGAATTTATTAATCGCAGTGATTGAGCAACGCACTAAACTAAAATTAGATGATAAAGATATTTTCCTAAATGTGGTGGGTGGAATTAAGATTAAAGATTCGGCAGCGGATCTCGCGGTATGTCTCGCGATTGCTTCGGCAGCAGCAGGAAGAAAACTCAGTGAAGAATATGTAGTGTTTGGCGAGGTAGGCCTGGGTGGAGAAATCCGTTCCGCTTTTCGACCTGACCAAAGAATTGCTGAAGCAAAAAAATTGGGCTTTAAACATGCAATTGCACCAGCGACAATTCATGATAAGTTCGTGATTCCGGTCAAAGATTTACGCACGACTTTAATTAAATATGTGAACGAATAGAGATAGATGAGAATTTTAGGAATTGACCCAGGCACAGGAATTTGTGGTTTTGGGGTGATCGAAGTAAAACAAACTGGTCGCGCCAAAATGATCGATAACGGCGTGATTGCCACACCACCACACACCCCACTTTCAGAGCGTTTGCTCGATATCTACGAATCAATGCACGAAATTATTAAGCTAAATAAGCCGGATTGTGTGAGCATCGAAAAACTCTTCTTCACCAAAAATATAACGACCGGTATTTCGGTGGCAGAGGCGAGAGGGGTGGTGCTTTTGGTTTGTAAACAACACGAACTGCCGACTTTCGAATACACGCCAAATGAAATCAAAAAGACCATGACGGGTTATGGTTCAGCCGATAAAAAACAGATGCAGGAAATGGTAAAGCTGCATCTGGATTTAGCTAGCGTGCCAAAACCAGATGATGCGGCTGATGCTTTGGCCGCCGCGATCACCCATTCTTTGATGCACCGATATTAGATTATTGTAGCTATTCGATTATTATAGCTACCCGATACTCACCAATTAGACATTGGTTGGTAAAACTATTTAGCGATGACTTCGTCGATGATGCCGTAATCTTTAGCTTCGTCAGCAGACATCCAATTGTCACGATCCATATCTTTGATGATTTGGTCGACTTTTTTGCCGGTGTTCTTAGCGAGAATTTCAGCGAGGCGTTTTTTCAAGAAAATACCTTCTTTGAGCATAATTTCCTGATCGGTAATCTTACCCTGAGTGCCGGAACTTGGCTGATGAATCATCACACGAGAATTTGGCAGAGCAAAACGTTTACCCTTAGCACCACAGCTGAGCAACATGGCACCCATAGAGGCCTGGAGGCCGATACCGATAGTTTGAATATCTGGCTCGATGTAATTCATGGTATCAATAATGGCGAGACCATCGTAGACGGAGCCGCCTGGAGAATTAATATAAAGCTTAATATCTTTCTTAGGATCTTCATGGGCGAGAAATAGAAGCTGGGCCACTACGAGGTTGGCAGTATGAGCATTGACATCTTCACCAAGGAAGATAATGCGGTCGTTTAGGAGCCTAGAGTAAATATCATAAGAGCGTTCGCCACGATTAGTAGTTTCAATGACGGTCGGTACGAGATAATCTTTGGGGTTCAAATTAGTTTGCATAGTAATTTCCTTTCCTTATTTTTGAGATTCAAGTTCACTAGAAACGGCGTTGGAGTTAATCTGATTCATCAACTGATTTTCGAAAAGCACATGGTTATTATATTCGGTAATCTGCTGATTTATGGCGTCGATGGATTGCTGGATACTTTGGTAAGTTGCTTCATGGCGATTGATGCGCGCTTCCAGAGTAGCACGTTCGTTTTGATAGCGCCAACCAGAGATTTGACCGGATTCGACGCGTCGATTAAAATCGAGGATTAATTGATTTAAGGCATTGGTTTCATTATTGTAGGTCTCAGTTTGCTGATTAATGGCAGCCTGCTTGGCGTCGATTTCAGATTTCAGTGAAGTGAGTTTATCATTGAGCTTTTGAAAAACAGAGTGGTATTGCTGATTAAAATCCGTGATAGTTTGACGATGCTGGAAATAGGCAGCATAGTGTTTTTCGAGATATTCCGATAACTCAGCGACTTCGGTACCGAGACGCGAATGTAGTTCATCGTAAAAATCATCTTCGGAATAACTTTTGATGGAAGTACGAATCACGTGATCGACCGGAAGCTTATCATAGGCCTTTTTAATTTCCTCATTCAGGCGGTCCATCTCCCAGAAGGGGACACGTTGATAGGCGGCATGAAGCATTTCGTGAGCCGTAGTCACCTCGATTACCCCTGGAAGGTCATTCGATTCGACATGGTAAAGATAAATGCGATCATTATCATGGACGTAACAACCCAGGACGTAAACTTCATGATTATGGGAATGGCAGCTCTGATTGAAGGCCTGTTTTTCCTGCAAAGCTGGATGAGTAGCGAGCAGAGTCTTTGAAGCTTTTTCTGTAAGATTGAGCTTCTGAACATAAGACTTCAGGGTGTCAGAGATTTGAAAATCATAAGCCTTAATATCATCTTGCAGACAGATAAAGGCAAAAGCGCCAGCGAAAAGTGTACCAAAAATCACAAGTCCGCTAAGCCAGTCGGCGAGTGTTAGACTACGCCGACGAGACTGAACGGGGATTTCTGGCGATGAATTTTCCATATTATTTTTCAGTGCTTTCGATCTTTAATTTAAGCTTATCACCTTTTAGGCTAATTTGGGCGATTTGTCCTGGCAAAATTTCTTCCGCAATAATCGCGTCAGAGAGTAAGGTTTCCAAATTATCTTCGATGGCACGGCGTAATGGCCTGGCACCATTTTTTGGATCAAATCCTTTTTCAATAAGGAAGTCACGGACTTTAGCATCGAGCTTCAAGCCGATAGCTTTTTCAGCAAGACGCTTTTTCAAATCTTCAATCATATTGTCAAAGATTTCTTCGACTTGCTTACGAGAAAGCGCATGGAAGACTTCGATAGCATCGAGACGATTAATGAGCTCTGGGCGCATAGACTTCTTCAAGGCTTTCATCGCGGCATTTTTACTGGCTTCGTAGTCTTCAGTAATAAATTGATCCTTGGTTTTTTGATGACTAGAGAAACCGAAGGCCTGGTCGTTATACATTTCGTCGGAACCGAGGTTGGAAGTCAGAATCACGATGGTATTATTGAACTTCACACGGTTGCCTTGACCATCAGTTAAGACGCCGTCTTCAAGAATTTGCAACAGCATATTAAAGACATCTGGGTGAGCTTTTTCAATTTCATCAAAGAGCACCACAGAGTATGGATGACGGCGCACCGATTCGGTTAATTTACCACCATCATCATAACCAACATAGCCAGCTGGCGCACCCACTAAGCGAGAAACATTGTGCTTTTCACCAAACTCTGACATATCGATTTTAATCAAGGCATTCTCACCACCGAAACCTTCACGCGCGATTACCCGAGCGAGCTCGGTCTTACCCACACCAGTCGGACCCATGAAGAGGAAGGAGCCAATCGGGCGCTTAGGATCACTGATGCCGGAACGACCACGACGAATAGCCTTAGCCACGTCATGAATCGCTTCATCTTGACCAATAATGGCCTTATCGAGATGGGCTTCTAATTTCGAAAGAACTTTCAATTCACTACCATGCACCTTGGAAACTGGGATACCGGTTTTAAGAGAAATGACTTCCGCGAGATTTTATTCAGTGAGGACTGGTGAAACATTTTCATCCACGCCAGCCTGCTCGAGGGATTTGATTTTTTTCTCTAATTTAGCGAGACGAGTTTTGTAGAGAGCAGCCTTTTCAAAATTCTCAGCTTCAGCGCTTTCTTCAATTTTCTGCTGAAGTGATTCACGCTCGATCTTCAATTTTTTATATTCACCGCTACCACTTTTATCAGCGGCTACTTTGGCAATAGCACTCGCTTCGTCAATCACATCGATAACCTTATCTGGCATATAACGATCATTGATATAACGCTTCGACATACTGACGGCGGTTTCAATAATCTTATCTGGGATTACGACGCCGTGATGTTTTTCGTAATGCGATTTAATTCCCTTCAAAATACGTACGGTAATAGCATCAGAAGGTTCCTCGACGATTACGGTTTGGAAACGACGCGCGAGAGCTTTATCTTTTTCGATCGATTTGCGATATTCATCCATGGTAGAAGCACCAATCAGATGAATCAAACCACGCGCGAGAGCTGGCTTCAAGATATTCGCGGCATCCAGGCTACCCTCAGAGGAGCCAGCGCCGGTTAAGAGATGAATTTCGTCAATAAAGAGGATAAGGTCCTTACTTTCGATGGCTTCGTCGACGATACCTTTAATGCGCTCCTCGAAGTCGCCACGGAATTTAGTACCGGCGACCACAGAACTGAGGTCAATTTGATAAATTTTCTTACCAATCAAATTACCTGGCACCTCATTTTTGGCGATACGAGTGGCGAGACCTTCGACAATGGCGGTCTTACCCACACCCGCTTCACCGATCAGTACAGGGTTGGACTTGGTGCGACGAGAAAGCACGGTGAGAGCGCGCTCAATTTCGCGATCACGACCAATCACAGTATCGAGACGACCTTGACGAGCCAATTCGGTGAGATCCACGCCGTATTTGGTGAGCCACTTGAGCGGACGTTTACGCTTAAAATCATTTTTCTTTTGATCAATCTTGGCTTCTTCGGCCTGTTTTTCGGCAAACTCTTCAATAGTTTTCGATAATTCCGTGAGATCAACATCGAGACCTTGAAGAATCAAGCTGGCGCGAGAATTTGGCTGGCGAATCAGAGCATAAAGTAGATGTTCAGTGCCAATTAATTTAATGCCCTGCTCTTTTACGAAGTTGGAGGCGAGGCGCAAAGTCAGAACGGCAGCCTCGGAAAGTGACATCATGGCCATATCCGCACCGGGTACTTCGATGGCGGTATGATTCATCAGTTTTTCAACCTGATCGAGATTCACATCTTCGTCGGCGAGAAAACGCGCACCGGTGGAAGTATCCTGCGAAAGAATACCGAGAAGCAAATGTTCGGTGCTCATGTAGCCGTTATTATAACGCTTAGCATAATAATCGGATTTCTGAAGCGCAAAACGAGCATTCTCGGTCAATTTATTCATTATTTCAGTAAATTCATCTTGCATAATTCTATTGTATAGCAAATATTAGCACTGTCAAGCAATGAGTGCTAATTATTTCCAGTTCCAAGACAGGTTTAGGTAATTATTACAAAATTAACAGAGGCGGATTTTAACTTAGGCAGATTTCAGAACTTCAAGACCTGGAAGAGTGCCATGAATTAAGAATTCGAGACTAGCACCGCCACCAGTGGAAACTAAGGAAAAATTAAGTGGAGACTGGTCGGAATATCGGTTTTGCAAGAGGTTTTCTACGAAACCCGTAGTATCACCACCGCAGATTACGGAAAGATTTTCTGCCAAGTTTTTAGCGCCAATAGATTCGGCAATGATTCTGGAAGCAAAATCAAAAGGTGGTTTTTCGGTAAGACCGAGAGTGCCATTCCAGATAATAGTACGAGATTTTAGCACGAGGTCGATTAGCTGGTCGAGTGATTTCGGACCGATATCGAGTTTAGCGCCGGATTCATCCTCAGTGAAATCCGTAGCGACGGTGATTTGAGGTAAATCAGAAGTGAATCCATCGGCAGCGATTTTACCACCAACAAAAATATAATCAGAAAGCGAAGCAAAATGTTCGATGAGAGGAGATTTATCCTTGACCTTAGCCCCACCAATGATTAGCAGTACAGGGTGAAGAGGATTTTCTTGTACCTTTTTTAGATTTTCAATTTCCTGTTCGACCAGTAATCCCATGGCGCTCGGTAAGAGGCGAGGCAAGGCATCAGTGGAAGCGTGGGCGCGATGTAAAACACCGAAACCGTCCTGAACAAAACAATCTGGCTGAACAGTATTGAAGATGGCCTCGGCAAAATCTTTTGAATTCTCTTCCTCGCCGGGATGAAAACGTAGATTTTCTAATAAAATCACCGCACCTTCTGGGGCCTCGTTGATTAATTGCTTGGTAGCCTCACCAGTAGTTTCGGGTGCAAAAAAGACTTCGCGTTGCAACAAACGAGAGAGCTCAGCGGCGACCGGTTTTAGAGAAAATTCCGGCACAACCTTCCCTTCTGGACGACCGAGATGAGAAATAATTACCAGTTTTTTAGCCTGATGATCCAAAAGATATTGGATGGTAGGAAGAGATTTTTCGATGCGTAAATTATTTTGAATCAGACCATTTTCGAGCGGCACATTATAATCCGTACGAAGTAAAACGGTTTGATGTTCAGGGTGCAAAAAATGAAGATTGCGATACATGTTTTAATTATACCGCAATCTTCTAATCGTGCTAAAGCTTAGAACTAAATGCTACGAATTTGAATAGTGTCCGTACCACCAATGACGTTTGGTTGACCAGAAACAATCACAGCGAGCACCTTATCTTCACCCGGCTTGGTATTGATATAACCAGAAGCCTTGAGTTCTTGAACCAGATCAATGCCATAATTCTCAGAGAATGGGCGTTCGAAGCTGGCGTTAGCATAATTCAAAGCCAATTGGCTGGCCACACGCTTATTGGAAGTAACTGAGATGATTGGAAGATTTGGACGTTCAGCGGAGATTGAAACAGCGGTCGCACCAGAAGCCGTCTCACAGACGATGACATCAGCGTGAATTTTTTCAGCAAGACTGACAGCAGCATTAGCTACAGCGTTGTATTCACGATTTTCACCAGTGACATCCTGATCAATTGGGTCGACCTTGGAATGATTCTGAGTGTAGAGAATGATTTGTTTCATTTGCTTCACGGCTTCGATTGGATACTTACCGTTGGCTGTTTCATCAGAAAGCATGACAGCATCAGCACCTTGAATCACAGCGTTAGCAACGTCGGAAACTTCAGCGCGAGATGGGCTAGGGTTGTCGACCATAGAGCCAAGCATTTGGGTAGCCACGACACAGATTTTACCGTGCTTACGGCAAAGGCTGATTAATTTACGCTGAACGATAGGGACAACTTCGTTGCCAGCTTCGACGGCCATGTCACCACGGGCGACCATGATACCATCAGCAGCTTGAACGATAGCTTCCATTTTCTCATCAGTTTCGATAGCTTTTTTGGTTTCGATTTTAGCGATAATTTGAGCGGTAGAACCGAGAGAAACCAAGATTTGACGGAGTCTTTCGACATCATCCGCGCTTTGGATGAAGCTCATTGCCACGTAATCAAAATCACGGGTAGCACCAAATTCGATGTCAGCCATATCTTTTTCGGTAATCACATCACCACCGAAGTCGGTATCTGGGAGATTGAGACCCTTGCGGCTCATAATCGTACCTTCATTTTCAACCTTAACCTTAATAGCAGTACTACTGACGATTTCCGTGACAGTTGAGCGAATTTTGCCATCGAAGATGAAGAGAGGTTCACCAACTTTCATGCGCTCAGCGAGATTGTACTGAACTGGAAGAAGATTCGAACCGTCGTGTTCAGTGACAGCATAATCGAGAATCAATTCGTCACCTGGTTTGACTTCGTAATGATTATCCTTAATGATGCCAAGGCGAATTTTAGGACCTTGAAGATCTTGAAGGATAGCGACGGAGCGGCCTTTTTTCTCAGCAGCTTTTTTAATCCAAGCGATTTGCTCATCGCGTTCTTCGTAACTTCCGTGAGAGAAGTTGAGGCGGCAGCAGTTAACACCTGCCATGACTAGCTCGGCAATTTTTTCTTCAGTGAAGACAGCTGGACCGACGGTAGCCAAAATTTTAGTTCTTTTATATAGTTTACTCATATCGTTTGATATTATAACATAATTGTGATAATCTTGTGTTTTCGTGGTAAGATAAACATATCTGGGTGTAGCGCAGTTGGTAGCGCGCGCGGTTCGGGACTGCGAGGTCGCCAGTTCGAATCTGGTCACCCAGACCATGAAAAGAAAAATGATCCTTCAGGGATTATTTTTATTTTCATATGTATTGGGGTAACAAGATGAGAACGTAGTTCAACTGGACGACGAAGCGAGCGAAAAATAAAAGCTTGCTTTTATTTTTTTGAGCGAGGAGAAACAGAAGGATTTTTGCAAAAAATCCTAATCTGGTCACCCAGACCATTCAAGGAGGAAAAATAAAGAAAATTTATTTTCTTTATTTGATCGACGCAGAATGGAAAGATTTTGCGAAAGCAAAAGCTTACCATGAGATTATTAAAAAAAGACTGGAGCGATTCCAGTCTTTTTAGGTTATTAATAATTATTGATCTTTTTTATAGTCGATGTCATACCAATCTTTTAGTTTGCGGCGAGACTCTTCATCATTTGTAACTTTATAATTAATAACATCGGTGTTTCGAAGAATTGTACCGTAATGCTTCTCCTCTAATTCTATCACGTAAAATATTTTGGATAGCATTAGGGCATTCATATAAAGTGTCGCTCCCCACATAATAAAAGCCACTACAATAGCTATTATTTTTAAACTATTATTCTTAGATTGTGGCTTTACCACCTTTGCTTGTGCCATAATAATACCCTTTTATTCTTGTTTATTGAGCAGTTTTATATCTTGCTCAGGATAGAAAATGAAGTAGTTATTAGTTAGTAGGACCTTACTTTGGTAAAATATGACGGAGCATTCCAACTGCTTGCACTATAATGCACATCAATATAAAATCGCTTACCCTTATCCACGAGTGTCGGCGTATGGACGTTATGACCCCAATTTTCTGGGCTACCGCCAACTCCGATATGTAAACAGAATGGTAATCCTTCAGTATCATAGCTCCAGCTAACTTTCTGTCGACTTCCATAAGGGCTAATATAAGCCCAGCCGGAATCGCCATCATAAACTTCTACCCAAACACCGGCTATATATCCACTAGGGGTATAGTCAGTAATAGACCCTGATGTAGCCAACGATGTCATTGGCATCACAGTGGGCGTAAGTAAAAGAGTGGCAAAAATGATACTTTTTAGCTTTCTAAACATAAGCTACCTCGCTTTCTAAAGAACTAAACGTAAACAGTTTCTAATTTAATAATATCACATTAACAAAAAAGACTGAAGCAAATTCAGTCTTTTAATTATAAATAATTAATCTTTTTTATAGTGTATATTTTTTGTCTCAAGGAATTTTAGTTCTTTTTCATTATTAGGGTCGTTTTTTAGACGTAAATTTACTTCGCGAATACGATATTCGAGATCGTGAAATGATGTTTGATTTTCGAAATTTAATTTATTAAATGCATATTCCATCATTAATATATTAGCAACAAAGCTTACTATCACTAAAACAATGCAAACAATCACGGCAATATAGAGCTTTTTATCGCTACTAGATTGCGGCTTTGATATTTTTGGTTGTGCCATATTTTCCATTTTATTTTACAGTTTTGATTTTCTTCCCCGTTACCTGCATTATATTATAGAAAAGTGTTTATGACAAATAAAAAAATAACCCTGAGAAGTGGGTTATTTTTGGATTTTAGAGTAACGACAGACTACTTGGCGTATTCGATGGCGCGAGTTTCGCGAATCACATTGACTTTGATCACACCTGGGTAGCTCATGGTAGCTTCAATTTTTTCGGCAATATCACGAGCTAATTTTAGGGCGGTAAGGTCGTCAATTTGTTTTGGTTCGACAATCACACGAATTTCACGGCCGGCGGAAATAGCATAAGCCTTGTCGATACCATTGAAGCCAGTAGCAATATTTTCTAACTCTTTCATACGCTCGGCAAAGTTCTCGGCGGAAATGTTGCGGGCGCCTGGACGAGCAGCGGAAATTGCATCAACAATCTTCACAATAATGGCTTCGACAGTAGTTGGTTCGATATCGTTATGATGAGCGGCGATAGCGTGAGTGATTTGATCGGAGAGACCATATTTTTTGGCAAGTTCAGCGCCAATTTCAGCGTGCTTACCTTCAATCTTATGAGTGACAGCTTTACCGACATCGTGAAGTAAGGTGGCGGTCTTGGCGACACGGACATCGGCACCAATTTCTTCGGCGATCATACCGGCCATGTGGGCCATTTCAATCGAGTGAAGCAAAACATTTTGACCATAGGAAGTACGGAATTTGAGCTCACCAAGCAAGTGTAAAATTTCGTGCGGAATACCAATCACGCCGACTTCACGGGCAGCGTCTTCACCGGCACGCACAACTTCTTTTTCAATTTCGCGTTCAGCCTTAGCGACGGCATCTTCGATACTGGATGGATTAATACGGCCATCTTTCATCAAACGTTCCAAAGCGTAGCGTGCAACTTGGCGGCGAATCGGATCGAAGGAAGAAAGTACCACCATACCAGGAGTATCGTCGACCATAATATCCACGCCGGTAGCACGCTGAAGGGCCTGAATATTACGGCCTTCCTTACCGATGATGCGACCTTTCATTTCGTCATCTGGCAATTTCAAAGCAGTGACGGTACGGTCAGCGGTAACCTCAGAAGACATGCGTTCCATAGCGGTAACTAGTAGGGCCTGAGCAGTTTCGTCGATATCGCGACGAAGTTCTTTTTGCTCCTTGGTAATCAAACCGACAAGATCGTCTTTAATATCTTTTTCGGTCATCTTGATCAGCTTATCTTTGGCGTCAAGCTTGGTGAGGCCAGCAATTTTTTCTAATTTTTCTTGCTGCTTATCGCGGATTTGATGAATTTCAAGCTTCAAATCATCAATCTCACGTTCTTTGTTGGTTAATTTTTCCGAACGTTTTTCTAATTGATCGAAACGATTATCAAGTGAGGTTTCACGCTCAGAGAGACGCTTCTCGGTTTGACGCCAATCCTTACGGCGAGCCTCTTCTTCTTGCTGAGTTTTATCGGCAATACTGCCAGCTTCTTTCTTAGCTTTGAGAACGATGTCAGCGGCCTCATTTTTGGCTTTACGAATGAGATCTTCGGCCTTAGCCTTACCACCAGATTCATTCTTTTTGTTATAGACCAGGACAAAACCGGAACCACAAACAATACCAGCAATAATACTGAGTGCTATCGGAATAAACATTTGACTTCACTTTCTATTTGTCGACGCCAATATCTTCATCATACCGGCAGTTTTACAAAATTAACAAAATTATTTAATAAATCAAAATCCCCCTGTCTTGATTTTATCATAAAGATTGCTCTTATTCGTAGGTTTCGAGAGCAAAAATCATATTGCGAATGATTTGATTGGAAGCAGTTTCGAGACCGAGCTCCGCACCATCCTTGCTACTGACGGTTGGGTCGATATAGAAGAAATTATAATCCTTGTAAGTAGTAACCTTGGTACCGAAGCGCTTGCCAGTGGAAGCTTCGAAATCACCTTCGGAAACTGGCACACGCACGAGACAGCCTTGCTTGCCGAGATTTTTGGCCGGATCAGCAAATTCCTGCTTAGCCTGGACGCCTTTTTGAATGCCATTGAAACAAATTGAATTGCGATATTCGTAAGTGTTTAAAACATAACTCATGGTGGAAAGATTATCTGGGACTTTCAATTTGATATTCCAGTCGGAGAGATAAATGTAACCGAGAGTCGTTTTGTAAACTGGCACATCGGCTGGGGTAGAAATTTTCGCCACACCAGAAGACTCTTCGACAGCAGCGATGATTTGAGACTGGTTCTTAATAGTATTATTCGCAGTAGTAATTTTATCACCTTGAGAAATACCATAAACTAGACCGATTAAGCTTAAAACGAGGAATAAGACAGCAAGAATACCGAAAACCATGGCCATGGTAGTCATCTTCTTCAAGGCTTTCATGGCAATAAATCGAGGGTCTTTTTCTTTGGCTTCTTTTTCGGCCTTGGCGGATTCAGCAGATTTTATCGCATCGGCATTTGGATCCACTACGGTGAATTTTTCTTCAAAATGAGTTGGCGAAGCGACTGGCACATTGAGCTGATTATAGACAATTTCTGGGCCATTATTCACTTCTTGGCCTGGATTTTTCTGAGTTTCGGTCGCTTGATTCAACATGGCAGCATTTTGGATGGATTGATTGATCATGCTCTGGTTAGAATTAGGATTACCATTACGGGCAGCCTGCGTGAAGCCATTTTCACCAAAAGGATTGGAACTGTCGTTGGTATAAAAATTACTGGTGGTCTCGGCGGCAAAAATCTGTTCAGCAGAAGCGGCTGGTGAAGTGTAATTATTGGCTTGATATGTATTAGCTGGGGTTGTTTCAGTAACTGGAGTAGACACTGGAGTGGACTGAGGAGTAGAAAAAGTGGCAGAATTATTATTAAAGAGATCAGCTGGACTAGGGATAGTAGGCTGAGGAGTAGTGGCATTCGACTGTTCAGAAGCTGGCTTGGCGAAACTTGGCTGATTAGAACCTGGACTGACCTGAGGGGTGACAGGATGTGAAAGGCCAGCAGAAAAAGTCACACCACCGATAGTTTGGGGTTTTTGGTTGTTTTGATTTTGATGAAGATCTTGATCCATGAATTTCCTTATATCATATATTATAGCACAAGCGAAATGCGCGGCGGAATGGGAGATTTATTTTTTGGATGGCGTAATATTGGCCGGGCGACCGTAGTTGGGTAGAATAATCGGCACCACTTCCCCGTCTTGATTCTTCAAAGGAATTTGCAACTGATCAGCCAAAGCATTAACTACGGCAGCACCGATGCGGAGTCCGGTGAAAGAACCTGGACCGGCGAAAAAAGTAATTTCCGTGAGATCGGTCCAGTCGGCCTGATTTTCGAGAAGTTTATCATGGATGAAGGTAAAAATTTGCTCAGCTAATTGATTTTTGAGGGGAGCAGAATATTCCTTTTCGTCGAGCCTGAGGATGGTATTTTCAGTGGAAGTATCGAGATAGAGTTTCATGTTAATGCTCCGAAGTGAGATTTTTGGTTAGATTAAGGGTGCGGCTACCATCATCATTGATGAGAATTTCGAGACGCAAATGATTGGCAGGAAGAATTTCACTGACCGTATCTGCCCATTCAATAACCGTGACAGTCTGGGGGTCCTGTAGGTTTTCAAACAGATCTTCCACCATGATACCGGGATTTTCTAAGCGATAAAAATCGTAGTGCACAAGTTTCAGGCCTCGAGAATTTTCATAAACTTTTGAAATAGTGAAGGTCGGAGAAGTAATTTCTTCGGTAATTTCGAGACCACGAGCGAGGCCCTTAGTGAAGGTAGTCTTACCAGCTCCAACGTCACCGACTAGTTCAATCACGCAAGGCAAAGCGTCTTGAGACTGTAAAATCTCGCGCATCAAATTTTCCGCAAAATCAATCACGGCAGCTTCTTTTTTTATGGTGAGATTTTTTGTATTCATGTTTATATTATAATTCCCTCCGTTCGAAAATGAAAATTCTTATGCTATAATTTAGCTATGAACATCGATCCACGTGGCGCCAAGCGCAAACACAAAAGGAACGCGACCAAACTTAGTCCTAACTTCAAAAAACTCTCCAATCAAATTCGTCTAGAAACTCTGAGTTCGAAAATTATCCGTGGACTAATGATCGTGGTGGTCCTGATTTCGGTTTGTAGTGTGGGTTTTTCTTTGTTGGTAAAGAAAAATGTGACGGCCGAAGCTTTGGCAGAAAAACAATTTCAAGAACTGGCGAAGAGTTATTACGAAAATTTCTTTTATGATAACTTCGTAAACGGCCATAAGGACGAGATAGCAGCGAAGGGTGCGGAATTCGTTTTTAAGCCATATCTGAAAACTGGTTTTCCGATGGTGAAATTACGTAGATTATTAAGTTATAGCGACGAAAATAATTTGGACAAACGGATTTATTTCGAGCACAAGAAATTGACTTGCAATAAGGATTTATCTTCGGTGACATTTAAGCCTCATGCGCCGTTTGGTAAAACCGATTATACGACGGATCCGATTTTGAGCTGTCAAAAGGTCGAGGAATAAATTTAGCCAGGTTTTGAGCCTGAAAAAATTAATAAATTAACCTGATCCAATACCGAGCCGTGAAAAGATGGATTTTTATAAAAATAGGAGTTGCCGATTTTTTTAAATCTGTTATAATAGAAAAGTACATTTTGAAATTGGTCTCTTAGTATAACGGTTAGTACAACGGGTTTTCATCCCGTCAACGCGGGTTCGACTCCCGCAGAGATCACCATAAATATAAAAAGCACCGTGAGGTGGTTTTTTTATTTATGATATTTGCCGGAGGCGAACCTTTTGGGAAGATTTGTCAAGGACATAAACAAAATTTTTTTGATAAATTTATATCTTCTCTGTTTCTCTCTTAATTAGCTTTAGTATTTTATCCTTGTATGTTTCCCCTGTACCTTACTTGAAATGTAGGTTTACGGTGTATTTTGTTTTTCCAATATCCATTATTGACTGTTTATGTTGTGGTTCTTTTATTACTCTTTTTTCTTCTTCCATGTGTCCTCCTTTCCGTTTTTAAGCAAAGAAAAAACAGTAAACCTTTTTGATTTACTGCTTTCGTGTTAGCTTTTATTGAATTGTTAGTTTAGCAAGCTAAAAATATCCTACTTGCAATACTCTTTTATTTTATCGGCATATTCAGTCAAAAGATTCTTTGAATAAATTTTTTCATTTCTTGAATTTCTGACTTCTTTCCAAAGAATAGAAGCTACTTTTAATTTGTTTGAGTAGTTGCAACTATTTTCGTCTGCATAGAAATCCTTTAAAAATTGATTCCATTGACAAACCGAATTATCATACTTTGCATAATCTGATTTCCCATAATAAACTTTTAGCATATCTTGAATTGTAAAACTCAAATCATTTTCTCTTTTTACTTTTCTCCAAACTGTTGCCATATCAGCAGTAAATTTAAATGGTGAGATACCTGTTAAAACAGCGAAATATTCTCTGAACTTTACATTAAAAGAAAAACCACATTCAAGTAATGGTGTATCTAAAGTAATATTTTCCACTTGCTTCTTTTCATTTTTTATTGATGATTTTTTAATCAAATTGCCCTTAAAGTATTGCTCAATAATATAATTGAGTTCCTGTTTTGTGCCTCTATATTCTAATCCTAATGACTTGCATATCTGTGAAAGTTCTTCACGATACCAATAGTATTTAGTAAATTCATCAAACGATGTAATTTTGTCAAACTCAGGTCTACTTTCCATCAATATTTTATCTCCTCAAAACCAATTTACTTTTTCATCTCTAAATAATGGTGTTTCACTCTCTTTGTAAGGATTGTAGTTGTTACAATTACAACCAAACTCTTTCAACGCTTTTATCTTATTATCGGCTGTCCAAACAATCAAAGAGATACCGTCAAATTCTTCAACTTTCCCCTCATTCATTTTATTTTTGAAGTGCCATTCTACAATAGTTTGATTATCCTTATGAAAAAATTGCTTTATATCCCACGCAAGAACTTTTCCTCTTGTATTCCACTCATTAAACCAGTGCTTTACTGTTTGCCGATTTTCATACTTAGGACACCAACTCTCAATATAAATCACATCATCCAAAAAAATATCATCTATTCCTAAGTCTTGTTGTGTAAGCCACATATCAAACCATAAACGAATGATTTTCTCTCTTTCATCCATGAATTTAAGCACCTCCAAAATCAAATACTTGT
>JABCPJ020000001.1 GCA_013333135.2 Candidatus Saccharimonadota bacterium | reverse complement strand
TGGTCGGGGCGACAAGACTCGAACTTGCGACCTCAGCGTCCCAAACGCCGCGCGCTACCAACTGTGCCACGCCCCGAAACACTACTCTTTTAATCTACCACATTTCCGTTAATTATGCAATAAATATGTTAAAATTATAGATATGAATAATTCAAATACTGATTCGAATCGCCCTAAAATCAAATTTGTGAAATCAAATAATAACAAATCGAAGAAAAATGGCCCTTCGAACACCTTCCGTTCGATTTTTTCGACTCTACTTCTCCTCGTCCTCTCACTCGCTTTTTGGAATTATGTCACCGGTAATGGTGAAAATGCTCATAAGGAAGTTCCACTTTCTGAGGTCATCGCCGAAGCCAACCAAGAAAATGGCAAAATTCAGGAAATCAATGTCTCAGGCAATAACCTCACTATCGCCTATAAAGATCAAAAAGCCAAAAAATATTCCAAAAAAGATGGCGCTGGCACCCTTTATGATCAGGGCCTCACGATCAAATGTACCGATAAGACCGGAAATGAAGCAGCAGAATGTCTGAAAAAATACCCAAATATCACTTATTCGGATGATATAGATTTGCTCGGCATTATTCTTAATATTGCCTCTTTTGTGATTCCGATCGCTCTCGCTATCTTCCTCTTTAGTCGTATGCTCGGCCAAGCGCAAAGCGTGAATAAAGAAAGTATGAGCTTCGGTAAATCTCGTGCCAAGCTTTACGGTCCAGATAAAAAGCGCGTCTTATTCGATGATGTCGCCGGTAACGAAGCCGCTAAGCAGGACCTCTCGGAAATTGTCGATTTTCTCAAGAATCCTAAAAAATACGAAAAACTTGGTGCCAAAATCCCTCGCGGTGTCTTGCTCGCCGGCGATCCAGGTACTGGTAAAACTTTGATGGCGCGTGCTGTCGCTGGTGAGGCTAATGTTCCATTCTTCAGTATTTCTGGTTCTGAATTTGCCGAAATGTTCGTCGGTGTCGGTGCTTCTCGCGTCCGTGACCTCTTCAGTAAGGCCAAGAAAAATGCTCCAAGTATTATCTTCATCGATGAAATTGATGCCGTAGCTCACAAGCGTGATTCTCGTGGTGGTGCCGGTCGTGAAGATGAGCAAACTTTGAACCAAATTCTCGTTGAGATGGATGGTTTTGATAATGAATCTGGCGTCATCGTGATTGCCGCCACTAACCGTATCGATATGCTCGACAAGGCTCTACTTCGTCCAGGTCGTTTCGATCGTCATGTCGAGGTAACTTTGCCGGAGCGCAAGGATCGTCTCGAAATTTTGAAGGTACATTTCAAGAACAAGCCAGCCGTTGAATCGATTGATCTTGAATCTCTCGCCAAGAAAACTGCCGGTTCCTCTGGTGCTGATCTTGCCAATATTGCCAACGAAGCCGCCATTACTGCAGCGAGGGAAGGCCATAAAGAAATCACTAATAAGGATCTCACCGAAGCTTTCGAACGTGTGGCGATTGGTCCAGAACGCAAATCTAAGGTGATGAACGACGAAGAAAAGAAGCTTACCGCTTATCACGAAGCGGGTCACGCCGTGGTTGGACATGTTTTGCCAGATTCTGATCCAGTGCATAAAATCACCATTATTCCTCGTGGTCATACCGGTGGTGTCACTTGGTTCTTGCCGCCAGAAGATCGCAGTTATAAAAATATTTACGAACTCAAGGACGTGATGGCTCGCGCGATGGGCGGCCGTATCGCGGAAAAAATTATTTTCGGTGAAGATCGTGTGACCACTGGTGCCGCTTCAGATTTGAAGCATATTGCCGAACTTAGCAAAGATATGATTTTGTGCGAAGGTCTCGGTACCAAGACGCGCAATCAAGTTTTTCCAGCCGACGAAGCTTCTTACTATGCGCTTTCCAGCAGCAAGCCTTATTCTGAAAAAACCGCCGAGCTTATCGACCAGGAAATGCGTGCCTTTACAGATGAAGCCGCTAAGCGCGCGGAAGCCGTTTTGCTTGCTAACCGTGAAATTCTCGATCGCGTAGCCAATGCACTTCTCGAGAAAGAAACCCTCGAAGAAGAGGATCTCAAGGATATTTTCGAAGGCAGCAAGTTGCCAAAGGAAGCTAAACTTTACTAATAAAAGAATGCTAAACCTTACTAATAAAAGAATACTAAACTTTACCAATAAAAGAACATCAAACCTATGCAAATCAAAAGCCCTTACTACCGCGTTTCCGTCAAAGCCAAAATCAACTTTAACGGAAAAACTCTCCTAGTTAAAGAAGATGGAAAAAAGTGGGATTTGCCGGGTGGCGGGATTGAGCATTACGAGACTATAGATGAAGCCCTAAAAAGGGAATTAACTGAAGAAATTGGCGTAGGCGAGTTTATCATCACTTCCGGTCCCAAAATCTTCAAGATGATTGATGCTGCAGCGAATAGACCACTTATCTTCATTATTTATGAATTAGAATTAGACTCTGCCACTGAATTTCATCCATCAGATAACGTTGAAATTGGTCTATTTGACCCGGGAAAAATTCAGGACACCGTCTCCTACTCCCCGGAATATTCTGGCTATATCAGAGAATAACAAAAGTAGATCAATTACAGGATTCTATAGTTAATTCCATCGAAAAACAGCACATCGTCATCTGTTAAATGATGTACCTTAAATCCCCTAGAAGTAAGTTTCTCTGTAGTTTCCTTTATTCTTTCGAAATATTTTTCTTTTTGGGTGTGTGGAATAACCACTTCATCAAAAACCCCCATTCCATTAAAATTCTCTAGATTTGGTGCTAAGTTTGGATTGTCAAATTTTTCCGCGCCCTCAATTGTTGGACAGCAAATTATTGACCCTGCACTAGACCCGATATAAATTCCGCCTCTGCTAATGAATTTTTTTATAGCCCTATCTGCGCCACTTTTCTTCAATTTTTCCATCAAATAAAAAGTATCTCCACCAGCAACCAGTAAGATATCAGCCAGGGCAAGCGATTCATCGATCTCTTCTTTCGTTTTATTTTTTAAATCTAAATCGGTTACCTCAAGCCCATATTTTTGCAGGGCAATTTTATCGGCTTCGACAAAATCCTTATTCTCATACGGATCCCCAGCAGTCGGAATAAAGACAGCTCTTTTTCCGGCTAATTCACCGCCTTCATTTTTGCTAATTTTTCCCATGGTCATCATGGCATAAGATGCAAGATAAACTTTCATAACGATCGTCTAAAATCTCCATTTACCACTAGATTAGTTTAATGCGAATCCCAATCACCCCAAATTCCGCCTGCTTCTCTTCGGAATAAAATTCTCCAAGCACCTCTAGTAATTCTTGTTTCGTCATAGAACTATCCGCCAGAATAGAAATATCAAAATCTTCAAATAAATCAGCAAAAGAATTATATCGCAAGAGTCCAACTACCTCTGCCTTGAATTTTTCGTCATCTGATTTCGCAAACTCAATAATATCTCCAAGCTGAATTGATCGTCTCTTTTCATCATAAAGCCGAAGCTCGATTCGCTTAGTCCCATCCTTAATGAAATCGAAATATTTTGGCTGCAGATTCATCTCGTGTATTTTCATATTTTTATTATATTACAGTGTTACAATACGAGAGGATTTATCTTATCACTCAGGGATTCCTTTTTTATTTAAATATTTCTTTATATTAGCTATGTCCTGCTGATCCTTAGGGAGGTTACGTGATTCCTTAAAAGCTAAAATCGTTTTAATATTTTCAAGATTAAATTCATCACCCTCTTCCATATTAAAATGATCCTTTTTATCAACAACTATCTCCAATGTATCGCCTAATTGATAAAAATTGCAAGAGTTTAATTTATCAGGCGTCATCTTTAATCTATCTTTTACATCACTAAATAATTCTTTTGATATACATAAGTCAATATCAGAACATATTTCACGAATCCCCCGTAATACTAGTGATGCTCCAGAGGGAACGTAGTATTCATTTTTAGGTAATTTTAAGTCTCTTAGCCGTCTTATAATTTCTTGTCTATTCATCGCATTGAATCCATAATTTTATATTTTGATAACTTTTCCTCTGGTTATTTCTATGTTCTTTCCGTTACAGTATGCTATAAGGTAGTCCTTCCTTATTTGTGGTTAGTTCCTAGAAATAAGTTTAAGAGCTATCTTATTTTTGTGCAATATTTTGTTGCAAAGGTCCTGGACCTTAACGGATATCTTGCCAAATTTTAGATATTATTATGTTATATTGTGGATAGTATCTTCTACGCGAAAGGGGGTGAAATATTATGAAGATAGGTAACTTTAATAGTTGGCAAGAGAAGCCTAAAAAGCGTCTGTCAACAGCAAGCATGCAAGATGTGCTGGCCGGCAAGAAGATTTTTGCCAATGCTGGCGGAGACTGTTGCTGCACCGGAAGTGGTGGAGACGGGAGTGGAAGCTGTTCGAGCTGCGGCTCGTGCGGAAGCAACACCCATTAACACCAGAGGTGTCGATGGTCTCATGGGTGGGCCTTCGTGGCCCACCCTATCTATTAGTTTATCGAGGGAGGAATGCTATGGGCGTTGGTACATTTTCAATACAATGGCACATAACCAATGGCTGCGATCAGAGATGTAAGCATTGCTACATCTTTAACTCGGAGAAGCCAGCGCCAATGGAGAAGTGGGAATTTCGCAATGCGGTAAAGCTGCTGGACTCTTATGAGGATTTCTGCGCAAAATATGACAGAAATCCGAATATCGCCTTAACCGGCGGAGACCCTATTTTGCATCCGCATTTTTGGGACATTGTTCAAGAGTTGAAGAACAGAAAAATCCCATTTGTCGTGCTTGGTAACCCGTTTCATATTGGCGCAAAAGAAGCAAAAAGACTAGTGGACGCTGGATGCTGGTGCTATCAAGTCTCGTTAGACGGGATGAGAGAGACGCATGACGCAATGCGCAAGCCGGGTTCGTTTGATGTAACAATTAAATGGCTTAGAGCGGCTCAAGATTGGGGTATTCGAACCTCAGTGATGACAACCGTGTCACGAGTTAACTACGAGCAAGTTCCAGAAATTGCGGAACTTGTTACGGATATCGGCGTAAACGTATATGCGTTCGCCAGGTATTGCCCAACACATGGCGACGCTGAGTCCAATCTGTCCCCGACTGAATACCACGCTTTTCTTGAGCGGATGTGGAATTTCTATCAAAAGAATGTCCACCGAGGAACTGAATACGCATTCAAGGATCATCTCTGGAAAGCCTTGTTGTATGAGAAAGGCATTTTGCAAGTTGAAGATGATGGCAATATTGTGTATGACGGTTGCCATTGCGGGTTTACTCATCTGACGTTTCTAGAGAACGGTGATGCGTATGCCTGCCGGAGGATGGAGAGCAAAATTGGTCACTTCCCGGACAATAGCGTCGAGGAAATATTTTTTGGAGATGCTCTGCAAAAATATCGCGAGATCGAACAGATTAGCGAGTGTGGAACCTGTAAACTCCTGAAATATTGCCGCGGCTGCAGGGCCGTTGCTTACGGCACTACCGGCAACTTCTTATCCAAAGATCCACAGTGCTGGTTTCATCTAAAGCCAACCTAAACCGAAGAGCTCATTGAAAATGGGCTCTTTTTTTTGTATCATATACCATGTATGAGTAATGAACTTCCCTTCGTAAAAAAAGCACTGAGCATCCTCAATGGACATGAAAAAACCGCCATAGATTTAGGATGCGGGTATGGACGAAATTCCTTATTCTTGGCCAGAAATAACTTCAACGTCGTAGCGGTAGATAATTATCAGGAATGTCTTGATAAAATTCAGGCGGAGGATTTTGGTGGCAAGATAAAAACAATTAATGCGGATTTGACGGACTTCAAATTTTTCCAAAAATTTGATTTTATACTATGCACTTTTGTCTTACATTATTTTGAAAAAGACACATCAAAAAGAATAATCGCCGATGCGATTAACCATCTAAACCCTAAAGGTGTATTAGCGATCGCCCTAATGAAAACTCCAAACAGATTGAGTTTCGAGGAACTAAAAGAGGAGGTTGCAGGTTTATCTACTTTGGTCTGCACCAAAAAGATAATCCACGATGAGCCTCATCCGGGAGCACGATACCCGCACAAGCACGATGTATTATTCTACATTGGAGAGAAGCCTCAAGACTAAAACAATAAACGCTACCCGCTTCCTAAATAACTATTTATAACCCATCTCGCCTCGTCAAAGCCAACGGCGAAGACCACCAAATAACCTTGGTCTTCTAGTAAAGATAAAAGCTTCACCTGCCCGGCTATATGGTCGGAGGCGTACGAGCCGTCCCGTTTCTTGATGCGAGTTCCGTCTCGCTTAAATTCAATAAAAAGACCAGCATATCCATCGCAAGGTTTTGCGATGAATATGTCTGGCCACGTTCTCCTTCCGCCATTTTGTCGCTTCTTGAGATTTGCCTGGTAAAAAGACAAACTTCACTCCGGAGCCGAAGTCTGAATGAAAAATCACTTTCGGATAGTGAACCACCAAATAATCAGCAAGCATTACTTGGATTTCGCTTTCTCTAATTGTTTTCATTACGCCCCTCTTAAAAAACCGCAACTCTCTGGCACAAATGGATAGGCTACCTCTTAGAATAAGAACCTAAATATATAAGTGGATGATAAGGTGCTTACGACTACCGTACTTAAGGTACGAGGCCACCTAGGCCTAATTTTGGTTGGTAATCTGGATCTTGAATAAACAACGTCCGTAACCTACCCATTTGTACCAAAGAGTATATTAGCTAAAATGGAATCACTTCCATGTTGATCGGCCCCTCCGGGATATCCTTCGGAACCTCTTCTTCCTGTCCCCAATTCCAGGTTCACCACTTCATCCAAAAACACCGAAACCAGCTTCGGCTCAGATGGGCGGTGGCATGCATCTTAATTAATAGTTGCGATGCATGAGGAGTAGCGAGCAGGACCCCAACCTCGTGGTAGCGATTCTTCTCGGCTCCATTCTGGTCCGTATAGGATCCATTCTTCTCGGCTCCATTCTGGTCCGTATAGGATCCATTCTTCATTTTGAGTGATGCGATTTTTCTCTTATAGTTTGCCCCCATTAGAAACTCAACCTCTCAATTCTTTCTGCGAGTTTATTAGCTCGCTTTAAAGTCTCAGTTTCAAAAGCCTTAGCCTCGCTGAGACGGTCTTCAACATCTTTACGCTTGATATCAAACACTTGTAGCTCTAGCCCCGGAATTACATCTGTATAGACGATAAAATGGAGAGTCTCCAGATCGTCATTCTCCATGAAGTACTTGAACACCTGCGCGATGCTTCTACCTTCAAGAAAAATTTCTTTTAGTGCCTTACTGCGTTGAATTTCTATGGATTTAGCTATACAATATGCCATAGGTAGATCTCTTATTTACGTTTGTTGTTATTCTTAAGTATGGATCTACCTATTTTTATTGGCAATACTTATTGCCTTTTTTGTTGCAAAGGTCCTGGACCTTAACGTATATATTGACATTTAACCATAAATGTTATATAATGCAACTAGATTCTGATATTCAGAGAGAAACCCATGTTTACTACTCTGGCCTATCCAGAGTAGTTCATTTAGAAAGAGGTGATGTTATGAAAAAGACTTTTCTAGTAACTATGTTGGCTGTAGTAGCTTTTGCTACGAATGTTTTTGCAACCGAAGCTGAGGCTGGTGTGTTAGGTTTAAAGCCTAGCGCTAACCAAGGTGTTACTCAGTCTAGCGGCAATACTAGCACAACGAACACGGATGTTCAAAACGTGCAATATGACACCGCTAAGTACCAATTCCCAGCCCAGCAATTAAAGGCTGAAGGTAAAAACTTCGACAAGTACAACTGGAGACTCTTTCAGCGTTTCGACACAGGTGAACTAATGGTTCAGGCCTGGGTAGATAGCATGAACTGGCGAATCCGTGAGTATGCAGATAATACTGCTGCTGCTGCAAGAGGGAGTGAACGAATTTATGCGTTCGATCTCAGAGAAGAAGTTCTTCCTTATTACGACTGTGAGTATACCATAAACGGAATGCGTAAGTCAAGCTCAGAAAATAAACTTTTTTTTATGAGAGATAACTTAGCCGACGTAGATATACCAGTCAAAATGAGTCTTGGGGTTCATGTTAGGCCAGAGAACTGCTATCCACGCGGTACGCGTATAACGGTTCCTGGAGCTACAAATCACAATGGTTCCGGAGAGCCATATGCTGTATATCAGGAACTTTACTGGTATAATAGTAGTAATGGACAGGCTACAAATGAGACTGTTGATGACTACAATGCTAAATATGGACATCCCATTGAGCCTGTGAAACTGTACTATCCTAGCGTGGATCGTGCGCTATATGTTTCCGGTTGGTGTCTTGACGATATTGCTAAATATATGCCTATCATTGATAGTGTATATTTAGATAATAGTGCAGAAAATGACTCCCATTATACCTACTTGCTTCACTATAAGTTGCGTAGCTTGCCAGGTATGAAGCAAGTCATCTAGCCTCTTTTAAAAACCACCCAAGAATATCGGGTGGTTTTTTCAGATTTAATATTTTTATAATTATTATGCTAATATATAAATATGAAGGCGCATAAGATTATTGGTCGTAAATGTAATTATAAAAAAATATTCTTAGTATCAACTGTTTTCTTCTTGTCTTTATTCTCCTTGGGCTTTTTGGGGCATAGTGTTTTTGCTGTTGATCCACCAACTAATCAAAATCCAGGTGGCACACATGATGGTGGTTCTGGACATCCAGTCGATGGTTGTGCTATTGATATTTGTTATACTATACATCAACCATACGCTGGAGTTTCTTGGGTTTACTATGATTTTGATGAAATGGGTATCCCAGCAAACCAAAGAGATCGTATCCCGTATAGTAAATTTATTAATCCGCAAAATACCAGCGAATATCCTACTGGCAATAAGCCACTACCTACTAGAAAGGGGGATAATGCTGTGACTGGTTGCGCCTCCAGGGGTAGTAAGGGTGTTTATATTTTTGGTTATAATCGCTTCTATCGTAAAACCAAAAAACCGACTGGTGGTATGGCTATGCCGTTAACTTTCTCTATGTACTACTCTGAGCCTGACCCTAAGGAGTATAGATATGAAAATCTTGGTCATCATAGAGTATCATGGGAAGAAGCAAAAGAAAATTATACTGGTAAGGTTTATAATAAAGTCGATGACCCTCAGCGTCTTGCCGACTGGAACCGTGGCGATTTTTCCTGGTTCTGCTCCTGGCCACCAACAGGCATAGTTGACCCACCCCAGCCTCCATCAATTGCATCTAATACAACCTGTTCTCAATTATCTGGTAACTTCGGCGCCTACTACAAAGGGAACACCTCCGCCGATACTGGCGTAGTGAATCACTCCTACTCTGGTACTCTCGGCCATAATTCTTGGCAGAAGAACTTCCAAGGCAAAAATTACGTCTTTGCCAAGCCAGGAGAC